>CAZQHZ010000009.1:0-17301 GCA_964593285.1 uncultured Methanosarcinales archaeon
ATTTATTGTATGTATTTAATTATCATTTTTAAATTTTGTTAAAAAATTATTTCCTTAAAAAAGTATGCAAATAAATAACTAAATGAATAAATAAATATAAAGAGAATATAAAACAAATAAAGAGATAATAAAATTTAAAACAACTAAATATTTTTTTATTATAACAAGTACAACAAATAAGGAAGTGCAATAAAAGTTCCAATAGAACTACCTAAATTTGCAAATACAACAACTAAAAGGATCTTTGTAAATCTATTTGATACAAATCCTTTAACTGTAGTAATATCATTTTTAATATTATCTAAATCTTTTACACGAGGACCTTTTATAGTTGCTTCAACTAATCCTGCAACCCACCCTGCAGCAATCATTGGATTTAATGAAGTAAAAGGTGCTGCAATAAATGCCGACAATATAGTTAAAGGATGTGCAAAAACAATTAAACAGCCAAGTGCAGACAAAGTACCATTTATCAAAAACCACATAAGTAATAAATTGAAAGTAAATTCAGTACCTGATGTAAAAAAACCATATATAATAATTGATAAAAATAAAACTGGAATAGCATAACTAATTATTTTTAAAAAAGGTTTTTTTGGTTTAATTTTTTGAATTAAATCTAAATTTGTTTTCTTTTTTTCATTTAATTGTTTAATAACACCTTGCATATGCCCAGCTCCTAAAACAACAACCATTTTTTTTGCATTAGAGTCTAAAATTTTTGTTGTTATATAAGAATCTCGCTCATCGATTAGAATTTGTTTAATTTTTGGAAAATTTTTTGCTAATTCAGCCATCATTTCATTTATTATATTTTTATTTTTCATTTCTTCAATTTTTTTTTCATCAATTTCTTCCTTAATAAACATACTACTAAAAAGAGCAATAATCAATTTTAATTTATCAAAAAAATAAAGATATGACCATGCACGCTTTAATGTAATTTGAACATCTCTATCTAAAAGTTCTACATCAATTTTTTCTTTTTTTGAAATATTTATAGCTTCAATCATTTCAGCTCCAGGTTCAATCCCCATTCTATCAGCTGTTTTTTTTTGAAAACTAGACAATAATAGATTTGATAAAAGTAAAAAAGCTTTTTTTTCTTTTATTACTTTAACAATTTTCATTTTTTGCCAAGAAGTTTTATCTTTTAAAATAGCAAAACGTTGCTTGCAAAGTTCAACACCAACAGAATCTGGTTTTTCTTTTTCAATAACTTCTTTTACTAATTCTTTACTTTTTTTAGAAACATGAGCTGTTCCAACAAGAATTATTTCTCTATTATCAATAAAAATTCTTTTAATATCTTTTTGCATAAATTAAAAATTTTTAGATAATTTATAAAGATTATCATATTTTGTACTATATATTAGTTAAAAATATTAGTTAAAAAAAATTAAAACTAATATAACTAAACTCTAAAAATTTATGAATCACGCATTAAAGTTAATAAAACATAGAAATTTTATAAAAAATATAAACTAACAAAAATATAAAAAAGATTAAAATTATTACTGATTGAATGTTTTGATATCTTGAAAATTTTATATTTTTTGTTTGTATCTCTTTTGTTTTTTTAAAAACATCTGAAGCTTTAATTATACCCATAACTCTTTTATTTTCCATAACAGGTAAATGTCTTATATCTTCTTCTTGCATAACATTTGTAACTTCAGAAATGTCAGTATTTAAATCAACAGAGATTAAATCATCAGTCATTACTTTTGTCAACTTAATAGTTGAAATATTTTTTATTTTAGATGCAATTGCTTTTAATATATCACGCTCAGTTATAATTCCAACAGCTTTATTTTTTTGAGTAATTATAATATAATCGGCTTTTGTTTTAAGCATTATATCTAAAGCTCCCTTAAAGCCTTTATTAATATCCATTGAAATAACATTTTCATTCATAATATTTATTGCTCGATTCATATAATTAATAAATTATTACAAAAACTTTATAAAACTTTTTTTTCATTAATAAATAGTCAAAATTAAAATATTTCCAATAAAAATAAAAAAATACCACCTTTTTTACAAATAAATTTATTAATACAAACATAACTATAATTACAAAAAATGAAAGTAGTCAAAAATAATATAAAATTAGCATTGTTATTATTAATAATAGCTGTTTTTTTAAGTTCATGTAATATGAATAGTTATTCTACAGGGTTCAATTTAATTGCATATGAAAATAATTTAGAACCAAAAGCCTATTATTGTCCAAAGGATGATTGTATGCAAGTTTTTATTAATAATATAAATTCTGCAAATGAAACAATACATTGTGCATTTTATGATCTACAACTAAAAAAATTAATCAACGCCTTTAGCAATACAACAATTAATACGCAAATAATAATTGATAGTGAATATTATAAAAAAAATGAAGAATTATATAACGACATAAACCACTTAATAAAACCTTACTATTCTAATAGTTATATGCACCATAAATTTTGTGTAATTGATGAAAAAATAACGATTACTGGTAGTTTTAATCCAACCAATAGAGGAAATTATTATAATAACAACAATATTGTAGTTGTTTATTCAGAATATATTGCTAAAAATTATATAAATGAATTCAAAAATTTGTGGCACAATAAAAAGAAAAGAATTAAGACACCTCATCCAATAGTTTATTTAAATAACAACAAGATTGAAAACCATTTTTGTCCAGATGAATGTTATTCAAAAATTTATACAAATTTAATAAATAATGCAAACAAAAACATTTATTTTATGACATTTAGTTTCACAAGAGATGATATTGGTGATAGTTTGATAAATGCACATACTAATAATTTAACTATAAAGGGAGTTTTTGAAAAAAGCCAAAATAATAAGTGGCTAGAATATTCAAAATTAAAAGATGCAGGGCTTGATGTTAGATGGGATAAAAATCCAAAAAATATGCATCATAAAGTATTTATAATTGATAATGAAATAACAATTACAGGATCAACCAACCCTAGCAATAATGGATTTACTAGAAATCAAGAAAATATAATTATATTTTATAATAAAAATTTAACTTCTAAATATTTTAAAGAATTTGAATATATATACCATAATTTAACAGAAAAATAAATAAATAATAAAAAAATTATTTATTAAAAGCTTCAGAAATTGTTTTACCAGTTATTGATAAAGTTTTACTTTCCTTTGTTTCTAATTCACTAGCATTTGAAAAACCTGATAAATCTTATGCGTTTTTTGCATCATCTGGTAAATTTATATCAAACTTTTGATTAAAATTTGATAATTCGTAATTTTTATATCAAAATTTACTTTAACTATTATATACTTTTAATTATTATATGAATAAATATGAATAATAATTTCTATTAAGTGATAAATTGTTAATCTAAAACAACAAAATATATTTTAAAAACACAATAAATTTATATATATGTTAGCATATTATGTTAAACATAATTGTATATTTTTTAAAATTAAAAAAATAGGGGTGAACTATAAATGAATAAAACAAAAAAACAAAACATATTAGTAGTTGATGATGAGCCACATATTGTAAATCTTGTTAAGCTAAGTCTTAATAAAGAAGCTTTTAATGTAAAAGGGGTTTATTCTGCAAGAGAAGCACTTGAAAATATAAAAACAAATTCACCAGATTTATTAATAGTTGATATAATGATGCCTGGAGTTAATGGTTATGAATTATGCAAAGAAATTAGAACAAATACCATAACACAAAATATTCCAATAATAATTCTTTCAGCAAAAACACAGCTAAATGATAAATTACAAGCAATTGATGTTGGTGCAGATGATTATTTAACAAAGCCATTTGATCCAATAGAACTTGAACGAAGAGTTTATACAAATTTAAACAATAAAATTGAAAATTTAAAACAGGTGGTTTAAATGAATATTGAAAAAGAAATTATAGATGAATTAAATAAAGATAAAGATGTATACTCAAAAGAATTTGTAGATGAATTAATTGAAAATGATGAACTTGATGCAAAAGATGGGGCCTTTATGACTGGTTATCTTAGAGATGAATCAACAAAAGAAGATACAGAAATTTAATTTATTTTTTATTACAATAACAAAATGAAAGAACTAAACAAAGATATTAAAGAAAAAATAATAAAATATTTGAAAACTAAAAAAATTGGTGCATCTGCAAATGATATTTCAAAAAAAATAAACCATAATAGAATTACAGTAACAAAATATTTAGAAATTTTAAATGCAACAAACAAAATTTCATTTCAGGAAGTTGCACAAGCAAAATTATGGAAATTAAATGAAGAAAACAACAATCCAAAAATATTGATAATTGATGATGAACCAAATGTTGTTGAGTTAATTACACTAAGTTTAATTTCATCAAAATATCAAATAAATAAAGCATATTCTGGATATGAAGGATTAAAAAAAGCAAAATCACTAATACCAGATTTAATTATTTTAGATTTAATGATGCCAACAATGGATGGTTTTCAAGTTTGTGAAGAATTAAAAAAAGATATAACAACAAAAAACATTCCAATAATAATACTATCAGCAAAATATCAAACAAGTGACAAATTACTTGGACTTAAAAAAGGAGCCAACGATTACATAACAAAACCCTTTGACCCTATGGAACTTGAAGCAAGAGTTAATTCATTAATTAGAAGAGTAAATAAAGATATTGATACAAACCCAATAACAAAACTACCAGGAATTGAAAGTTTAAAAAATAAAATTGAAGAAAAAATAAATAATGATAAAACATTTAATATATTTAAAATAGAAATAATTAATTTAGAAAAATATAAACAAAAATATGGTTATAGAAAAATACAAGATTTATTTATAATATTATCAAGAGTTTTTTTAAAAAAAATAAATGTAACAAATTCAAACATTTACCATATACCAAACGATAATTTTATAGTTATATCAAAAGATGAAAAAATTGATTTAATCATAAATGAAGCATTTAATGAAATAATACCATACTTAACAAACAATAATGATAAAAATATTAGCAAACATGATAAAAATGAAGTTATAAAATTAAAAATTAACAAAATAAATTTAAAAGAAAAAAATATTAAAACAATTTACAAATTGCTAAAAATTGATTAAAATATAAAAATATTTTTATATTATATTAATTTTTTATAAAATAAGGTGGAGGTTTTTTATAATGGAAGGACTTTTTAATTCAATTAACATAATAGTATTTTTTTTAACCAGTTATCTTTGCTATTTAATTTACAAAAATTATAAAATTAATAGTAAAACTAAAAAAAAAACATATGAAGACTATTATTCAGAAATTTTAAATTCAAATGCACATAAAGTTAAAGGCAAATTTGAATCATAAATAATTTAAAATTTTTTTCAAAAATTTAGGGGGAAATATTATGTCTTTTAGTATTAAAACTAAAATAGTTTTTTTTACATTTATTATTTCATTTATAGTCTCCTTTGCAATTGTTTTTTTTTGGGAAATTGGACATAATTATTTTAATTTTACAAATTTTAATCAAGTTCTTTTTTTTTTCTTTTTAATACTATTTAGCCTGGTTTTTTTACTATCTATTCTTTTTTCATACTCCATTTTAAAACCAATCAAAAATATAATGATTGCAACACAAATAATATCTTCTGGTAGATATGACCATAAATTAAAAAATAAATCAAATGATGAATTTGGAAAATTATCTAATGCATTTAATTCAATGACGCAAAGATTAAAACAAACTGTTGATCAAAAAACACACTTTAGTAACATTGCAGCACAAGAGAAATGTAAATCAAATTTAATTATAGATTCAATGGCTGAAAGCGTTATTGTTGCAGATGATAATTATAAAATATTAATAATAAATTCTGCTGCAGAAGAATTATTTGAAATAAATGGAACAGATGTTATAAATATGCATTTAATACATTTTTTTAGAAAATTTGGTATGACTGATATTATTGAAAAATATCCAACAATCGATAAACAGCAAATCTTACCCATGCGTAATCCAAATCCAACAATCATTGAATCAATTATGCAAAGACCAAAAAACAAAATATTAAAATTTACAATAGCCCCAGTTTTAAATGAAAAAAAATTTTCTGTTGGAAGCGTTGCAATAATTCAAGATATAACTAAATTAAAAGAAATTGATAGAATGAAAAGTGATTTTATAAGTATAGTATCTCATGAATTAAGAACTCCTCTAACAAGCATTTTAGGATACACTTCACTAATTCTTACAGAAAAAATGGGCAAAATTAATGAAAAACAAAAAAAATCCCTTGAAATTATAGATAGAGAAAGTAAAAGATTATCATATTTAGTTGAAGATATTTTAGATTTATCAAAGCTTGAATCAGGTAAAATAAAATTAAAAATTGAAAAAATCAATTTACTTGATATCTTAAAATCAAATTCGGGCTTAACATTTGCAAAAAAAAAAAATATAGAAGTTGAAATAATGAAAAATCTAGAAGATATTTATGTATATGCAGACAAAAATAAAATCTCACAAGTATTTACAAATTTAATAACAAACTCAGTTAAATTTAGTAGAAAAAATACAAAAATTACAATTAAATTTACAAAAAAAAAAGATTTTATTCAAATTGACATTATTGATACTGGAATTGGAATTAAAAAGGATGATATTATTAAATTATTTAATAGATTTTATCAAGTACAAAACCATTTAACACGCCAGCAACAAACAGGAACTGGTCTTGGACTTGCAATTGTCAAAGAAATTATTTATCTACATTGTGGTATTATATCAATAGTTAGTAAATACAAAAAAGGAACAACATTTAGTTTTACACTGCCAACGTTTAAATTTAAACAAAAACAAATAGAAAAAAAATGTTTTGAAATTTTTAAATGTAATAAAAAAAAATGCTTATCACATGAAAGTATAGATGATCGATGTTGGCTTCAACCAGCAACACTATCAAAAAAAAAATCAATGAAACCCTGTTTTGATAAAATAAATTTATGTAAATATTGTGAAATTTATAAAAATTCATTCGAAAAAATTGAGGAAGATGAAAAATGAAAAAAAAAATTTTAATTGCAGAAGATGAACCAAACATAATTGAATTATTAAAAATCATTTTATCAGATTCATATGATTTATTCATTGCAAAAGATGGAAAAGAAACCCTAAAATTAATTAAAGAAAAAAAAATTGATTTAATTTTATTAGATATAATGATGCCTTATTTTAATGGATATGAAATTTGTGAAAAAATAAAAAATGATAAAAATAAAAAACACATTAAAATTGTAATACTGAGTGCAAAAGGACAAGAAAAAGAAATTATAAAAGGTCTTCAATGTGGTGCAGATATTTATATTACAAAACCATTTGACCCAATAGAACTTGAAAATAAAATTTCAGATTTATTAAAAGAATAAATATAAAAAATGAAAACAAAAAAACAAAAACAAAATAAATACAGAATAGATTATAAAAATATTTCAAAAAATTCATTTCAAGGAATTTTTCAATCAACAAAGTCTGGTAAATACCTTAATGTAAATTTAGAACTTGCAAAAATTTATGGATATAATTCAAAAAAAGAATTAATAGAATCAATTAATAATATTAAAAATCAAATATATGTAAATCCAAAAAAAAGGGATGAATTTATTAAATTAATAAAAGAAAATGGAAAAGTAATAAATTTTGAATATGAAATTTATAAAAAAGATAAAAGAAAAATATGGGTCTAAGAAACAGAATTGCCTGGGTATAATAAAAATAAAAAATTTCTTTATTAGTAAAGATTTTATTTACAAAAAAACAAAAAAAAAAAAAAAGAAAAAAAAATAAATCAAATTAATAAAAAAATAAAAGAATTAGATAATTTTAATAAAAATATAATTGATAGTATTTCCGATGAAGTAATTGTAATTGAACCATATACTAGACAAATAATTTATGCAAATAAACCAGTTTTGCTTCGCACTGGACTTAAATTTGATGAAATCAAAAATATGCGGTGTTTTCAAATATATAGTGATAAAGACGAAATATGTATGAGTTGTAACATTAATTCATGTTTAAATGTAAAAAAAAAATGTGAATTTGAAATAAAAAAATATAATCCAAAAATTAAAAAAAATATTCATTTAGGTGTTTCAATATATCCTTTATTTGATGATAAAAATAAAATAGAAAAAATTGTACATTTAACAAAAAACATAACACAAAGAAAGATATATGAAAAAAAAATAAATTCATTAAATGAACAACTATTTAAATTATACAATAATTCATCCCAACTTCAAAAATCATTAGATGTAGAAAAAACATATAATATTGCAATAAAAGCTTTTGAATCTTTAGGTTTTGATCGAATTAGAATATATCTACATTCAAATAATTTACTATATGGTGTAAAATGTAATTATGTTAAAGATGAAATTTTCAAAAAAATAAAATTTCCAGTTGATAAAAAACATAAAAAAGCCTATGAATGTATTACAACTAAAAAACCAACAATACATGAAACAACAGGAAAAACAATAATTTCAAAAAAATTAAATAAACCAAAAGGGCTAAAAACTGCAAGTTTACCTTTGCTTTCTGAAAATAGAGTTGTTGGGATGATTAGTTTTGACAATTATTATTCAAAAAAAGAATTTTCCAAAGAAAACCTAATGTTACTTATGACATTTACAAACCAAATTGCAAGTTCTATTGAAAGTTCAAAATATTATAAAATTAATTTAAATCAAGTTAAAAAATTATCTGCATTATATGAAATTTCAACAACAATAAGCCAAACTCTAGATTTACAAAAAATTTTGAATATGATTGTAATTAGAGTTGTTAAATTACTAAAAGTAGATAGATGTTCAATTATGCTATTTGATTCAAAAAAAGAAAAATTAATTGATGAAGCAGTATTTGATGTTAAAGATATTAATCCAACATATTTGAATATTGATTATAAAAAAAAAAATATATTTAAAAAAATAATTAAAATTTCACGACCTTATTATTTTGAAGATATTAAAAAAAATAAAGAAATTTATGAAAATTTATTCAATAAAAATACAAAAATAACTTCAATGCTTTCTCTCCCTTTGTTTCTTGAAAATGAACCTATAGGAATTATAAATATTTATACAAAAATTAAGAAAGAATTTAAAGATGAAGAAATTAATTTATTAAAAACATTAGCAAATCATATATCAATTATAATTGAAAATTCAAAACTTTATGAAAGAATAAAATTTGATAAAGAAAATTTTTCATATTTGTTAAATATAAGTAAAGATATAAATGTTATTCATGATTTTAACGAACTAATAGATATTTCACTAAAACATACAATTTCTTTAACAAATGCAGATTGTGGCTTTGTATTAACATTAAATAAAAACGATGAAGAATTAAATAATCTTAAAAATAAAACAAAAACTAATGAAAATAAATTTGATTTAAAATGTAATATTGGATTTAATAAACGTAATTTACAAAATATTAGTAAAAATTTAATTAATGAAATTAATGAAATTAAAAAAAAGAAAAAAATAATTATTTCAAATGAAAATATTTTTAGAAAAAATAAATTTTTAAAAAAAGAATCTAAATCTTTTGCATTAATACCGATAATTAAAAATAATCAAGTCTTTGGTATTTTCTATCTTGAAAGTAAAAAAGAAAATAATTTTAAATTTTCAATAAAATCTTTGGGTATTTTAACTAATCACGTTAGTGTTGCAATTGAAAACATAATTTTATATAATAAAATTTTAAATTTTAATAAAGATCTTGAAAAAAAAATAGCAGATGCAACAAAAGAATTAAAAGAAAAAAATATACAATTAAAAAAAATTGATCAAATTAAATCAGAATTTGTATCTAATGTAAGTCATGAATTACGAACACCACTTACAAGTATCAGTGGATATTCAAAACTAATTTCTATGGAAAAATTAGGTAAAATAACAAAAAAACAAAAAGAATCTCTAAAAGTTATAATTAATGAAAGTGATAGACTTACAAGATTAATTAATGATGTTTTAGATTTATCAAAACTTGAAGCTGGAAAAATAAAAATAAATAAAGAAAAATTTGATATTATAGATTGTATAAATGAAGTAATTAATACTTTAAAATCAATTGCTAATGAAAAAAAGATAAAATTAAAACTTAAAAAAACAGGAAAAAATTTTACAATCGATGCAGGAAGAGATTTAATAAAACAAGTTTTAATCAATTTAATTAATAATGCAATAAAATTTAGCTACAATAACAATTCAGTTGAAATAATTGTTAAAAGTTTAAAAGATAATTTTAAAATAACTATAAAAGATAAAGGAAGAGGAATATCAAAAGAATTCTTACCAAAATTATTTAATAAATTCTACCAAATAGACAGTTCCCTAACAAGGGAGCATGGTGGAACTGGGCTTGGATTAGTTATAGTAAAACATATTGTTGATTTACATAATGGTAAAATAGATGTTAAATCTAAATTAAATAAAGGAAGCGAATTTACGATTATTTTACCAAAAAAACAACCAAAAAATCTTGAAAATAATTAACTTATCTAAGATTTTGTGTAAATATTATTAGATTTATATCTATATTCTTCTTTTTTATTATAATCCTTTGAGAAATGATCAAAAGATAGATTAACATAATCAAATAAACGCATTGATTTGCCGTTTTTTATTATATTTATTTTTTTATAATTATCTAAATTTGAATAATTGTTCGAATTTTGTAATTTATATAAATATTCAAGATTAACCCTTTTAAAGTCAGATATTTTTTTAAAATTTTGTTTTTTAATGACCATTTTTTAAAAAAACAACACAACATATTTAAATTTTGTTATCATTTAGTAGTTAAAAATTATTACAAAGAATTTTAAAGATAATTTTATTTCAAAATTTTATGTGTGGTATAATTGGAGCATTCAATATAAAAAATGCATTTAAGATTGTAAAAGACGGATTAATTAAAACAATTAATAGAGGCAAAGACAATCATGGTTATTATGATTTTAATGACATTTATTATGGAAAAATAAACGAATTTAAAAAAACAATATCAAAAAATGTAATTGGACACAATTTACATGCAATCGTAAATAATATACCTCAGCCAATAAAATATAAAAATTCAGTTATAACGTCTAATTGTGAAATTTACAACTGGAATGAATTATCAAAAAAATATAGCATTAATTCAAAAAATGACTCTGATTTATTATTAAAGCTATTAAATAAATTAAAAATAAAAAAAGCATTAAAAGAATTAAGGGGAGTTTATTCATTTTGCTACATTGAAAATAATAAAGTATATCTTGCACGTGACATTATTGGAATAAAACCATTATGGTATATTTATGAAGAAAAAAAATTAATATTTGCATCTGAAAAAAAAGCCATAGAAAAATATGGTAATGTAAAAGAATTAAATCCAAGAGAAATTATAGAATATGATTTAAAAACAAACAAGATAAAAATTATTAAAAGAAATTTTATAAAATTAAAAAAAATAGATATTAATAATAATTGTAATAATAATAATAATAATAATAATAATAATACACAAGATAATTTACAAAAGTCAATAAAAAAATTAAAACAAATATTAATTGAATCAATAAAAATTAGAATTCCAGATAAAAAACATAAATTTGGATTATTATTCTCAGGTGGGATTGATTCAGTAATTATTGCAAAAATTTTAAAAGATTTAGACTATGACTTTAATTGTTATGTTTGTGGATTTAGCAAAGATTCAAAAGATATAATCTATGCAAAAAAAATAGCAAAAGAATTAAATTTAAAATTAAAAATAATTACATTAAAAAAAGAAAAACTCAAAGAAACAATTACTAAAGTAATAAATTTAGTTGAAGATAATAATGTAATTAAAGTTGGAGTTTCACTTCCTTTATATCTAGCATCAAAACTTGCAAAAAAAGACAAATGCAAAGTTATTTTTAGTGGAATTGGTGCTGATGAAATATTTGCAGGATATCAAAGATATAAACAAGAAGATTTAAACAAAATAAATTATGATTGTTATTCTGATTTACTTAAAATATATGAAAAAAATACATACAGAGATGATGTTATTACAATGAATAATAATTTAGAACTGCGAATACCATATCTTGATAAAAAATTAGTAAAATTTGCATTAAATATAAATCCAAAATTAAAAATAAAAAAAGAAAAGAATGTTTTAATAAATAAATATATTTTAAGAAAATTAGCATTAAATTTAGGTATTTTAAAAGAGACTGCATATAGAAAAAAAGTTGCAGCTCAGTATGGTAGTGGTTTTGATAAAGCAATTAAAAAATGTGCAAAAGAAAATAATTATAAAAATAAATCAGAATTTTTAAAAACATTTAATAAAAAAACGAACTTAAACCTTGCAGCATTAATTAGTTCTGGAAAAGATGGTTTATATGCAACATATATAATGCAAAAACAAAATTATAAAATAAACTGTATAATAAGCTTAAAAAGCATAAATCAAGATTCATATATGTTTCATACACCAAATATAGATTTAGTAAAACTACAAAGTAAAGCAATGAATACACCTTTAATATTTCAAGAAACTACCGGTAGGAAGGAAGAAGAATTAAAAGATTTAAAAAAAGCAATAAAAAAAGCAAAAGAAAAATACAATATTGATGGTATTATTACAGGGGCATTATATTCAAATTATCAAAGAGAGAGAATTGAAAAAATTTGCGATGAACTTGGATTAAAATGTTTTTCACCCTTATGGCATATAAATCAAGAACAAGAAATAAAAGAAATTTTAAAAAATAATTTTAAAATCATTTTCTCATCAGTTGCAGCACTTGGATTTAATGAAAAATGGCTAAATAAAATTATTACATTAAAAGAAATTGAAAAATTAATTGAATTAAATAAAAAATATAAAATAAACGTTGCAGGAGAAGGTGGGGAATATGAATCTTTAGTTTTAGATTGCCCTATGTTTAATAAACAAATAAAATTAAAAGAATATGAAATAATAAAAATAGATGAATACAATTATAAACTTAATATAAAAAAAGCAATTTTAGAAGATAAATAATATTTAATTATATTAATAAACCAAACATATTTATATTAATTAATAAAATAAATAACAAAATGAAAAAAAATAATTCACCAATAATTTTTGAAGATTATAAAGAAGTAAAAATTGAATATTGCAGACTTTGTAAAAAATTTAAAGATAAAAATCAATATATATCAAAAGAAGAATTTAAAAAAATATTTCCAAAATTACTTTATTCAAACATAGCATTTAATCATAAACCAAATAATTTTTATGTACAAGATGACATATTAGATAATCCAAATAAAAAAGAAACTATTAAAATTATTGCAACCGCAATTGTAAATGAAAAAGAAATTGAAGAAGAAGTAGCACTTGATGTTAGTTTTCAAAAAAAAATCTGCGATTTATGTTCAAAAATTAAAGGAGGGTATTATGAAGGAATATTTCAATTAAGAAATAAAGAAAATAAAGATTATAAAAAAGTATTAAATGAAATTGATGTACTTGTTTTAGAGCGAAAAAATGTTGCAATTACAAAAAAAATAGATCAAAAAACTGGAGCTGATTTATATTTTACTGATCAAAAATTATTACAAGCAATCGGACAAACATTATATAAAAAATATGGTGGAACTTTTAAAAAAAGTGTTAAATTATTTAGTGAAGATAGACAAAGTAGTAAAAAAGTTTATAGAATGAATGTTTTATTAAGATTACCAGAATTTAATTTTGGTGATATTGTAAAAATAAATAATGAATATTATAAAATAATTTCTTTCTCAAAAGATAAAATAACAATTAATTCGCTTGATACATTAAAAACTAAAAAAATTTCAAACAATATAGATATTGAATTAATTGCACAAAAAAAAGACTATCTTAAAACAACAGTTATTAAAAAAAAACCACAAATTGAAGTTTTACATCCTAAAACTTTCCAAAGTGTTCCTTTATCAAACAATGTTGAAATTTTTAATAACGAAATTAATATAGTAATTATAGATGATAAAATATATTGTGTCTAAAACACAAATAATAATTTTAAATCAAAATTTAATATTTTTAAATATTTAATTCTATCTTATAAAAAACATTTGATTTTTTGTAAGTATAAAGTCAGGTATAAAAAAAGGCAATATCTTCAAAACTTTTTATGATTTTATTAAAGGTTCTGCGTTCCCGTATGGAGTTCTATCACTAGCGTTCAAAAGTTTATAATCTTACGAGATTATAAACCAACCCCTCGCAAGCGAACTATATTTTTTGTTATAACAAAGTTTTGACCTTATGATATTGCCTTTTTTCAAATATAGACTTTATACTTACGATTTTTTAGAATCTAATTAATTAATTTTACAAAAGTTAAAATTAAAAACATTTTTATATTAAATTACCTTAAAATAAGCAATTTATTAAAGGAGGTATAATAAATGTTTAAATTAAATTATAAAAATTTAGGATTTTTTGATATTGGAATGATTAAATGGTCAGTTTTATTTTTTACATTATTTTTAGTATCAGTATGGCCACAATTTACAAATTTCATAGTAAATACACACCCAGCCATATTTTTAGTAATAGCCTTATTACTTGGAATAAAACCAATAATAACAGTATTTAAAAAATAATTTATTTTATTTTTTTAATTATTTTTTTTGTTGCAGTAATTCCTGCATTTATTGCAAAATTTGCTTTATCTAAATTTAAAACACTAACACCTTTAATATTTGGCTTAATTATAATTAAATTTTTAGAATTTTTAATTTTCTCTAAAATTAATTGATTCATCAAGATATAAATACTTTTAGATAAAATATTAAATACTTCTGGAATATTATCAACATAATTTTTTTTCATTAACTTTTTTGGATTAAAAAATTTATCAACCATCTTTTCAATTGAAATTTTTGCAAAGTGAGGTACTTTTTTATTTTTATATTTAGTTAAATATTCTTTAATAAATTCATTTTGACCTTCAAGAAATTTTTGTTTCATAAATAAATGAAACTCGCTTTTCGTATCAATTCCAAAAATTTTATTTTGATTCATTATAAACTCTTCTTTATCATAACTTAAATCAACGGCAATAATTTTTTTAAATTTATTAAGTTTTTTTGTATCAATAGGCAAAGGTTCAACTAAACCACCATCAACCAAAAGCCAATTTTCATATTTTAATGGTGTAAAAATGCCAGGTATTGCCATGCTTGCATAAACTGCATTTGCAACATTTCCTTTATTTAATAAAACTTTTTTTCCAGTTTTAATGTCTGAAGCAACAACTTCAAGAGGAATTTTTAATTGTGAAAATTTTTTGTTTTTAAGCAATTTATTTAGATAATCTTTTATTTTTTTCCCACTAATTAAACCTTTTTTTGGAAATACAAATTTTAACTTTTCTTTCCATTCATCTAAAAATGATATTTCTTTTATTTCTTTTGCACTATAGCCACTACAATATAATGCACCAATAATTGCCCCCATACTAGTTCCAGAAATAAATGATGGTTTTAAATTGTGTTTTTCCAATTCTTCTAAAACACCAATATGTGAAAATCCTCTAGCACCACCACTACATAAAACCAAAGCAAACTTTTCTTTATTTTGTTTTGTTTTTTTAGTCATTTTTATAATTGATATATTTTAAATAACTATTAATAAACTATTTAAATATTTTCTTTTCGCTCTGCTTTATAATCATCAACAACTTTATTTATTAAATTAATTTTAGATAAATTACTATAATAGTCATCTTTTAAAATAAAATAATATTTTTTTGTTTCAACTAAATTAAGTTTTTTTAAATCAAAAACTATTAAATTGTAATAATTTTTATTCTTATTAAAATCTAAAATTAAAATGATATTATTTTTTTTAAGTAAATTAATTTGTGTTTTATTTAAGATATTAAAATCATCTAAATAAATAATTTTAAAATTATTTATTTCATTTTCAAAAAAATATTTTATATTTTTCCGATTTAATTTTTTAACTAAAAAATAATCATTAAAATTTAAAATTATTTTATTAAAAATATTTAATTCATAAGTTAAATTTTTATTAATATTTTTTTCATTAAATAATTTTTTTTCTAACTTTTTTAACTTTTGATTTAAATTAAAATCAAAATAATTATTTGTTTCTTTTAATATTAATTTATTTAATTTTTTATTTTCTTTCCTTTCTTTTTTTAATTTTTGTTTTAAATCTAAAATTTCATTTTCATATAAATTTATTTGTTCATTTAATAAATTTATTTTTTCTAAAAATGTTCTTGAATCAATTTTGTCAATATTTTTATTAACTATTGTTTTAATTATATTATCTTCTTTAATTAAAGTATTCTCTTTATTTATTAAAGAATGAGCAAAATTAATTGAATAATTTTTTAATAAAACATAAAAAAAAAGTTTATTTTCAATTTTTTTTGATAAATTATTTATTAAAACATATCTTTTAATTTTATTAATTGTTATTTTATATTTTTTAAATGCAAATAAAGCACTTGCAAGTGCATCCATTTCATGATCATTGTTTGTTTTAAAATTTTTTGTAATTTCTCGTTTTTCATTAACTAATAAATCATTTTTTGGATTAAAAATTTTAGCTCCAGTTTTTGCTGAAAAATTTTTAATAAACTCAGGAACATTTGCTTTATCAGTTGATACAATTAAAGGAAGTCCTAATTTTGAAATTTCAAAAATTATTTTTGATAAATTAAACTCCTTTGACGACATAATTTTAATAACTTTACAATTAAAATCAATACATGCATATGCAGTAGTAGTTCCAGGATCTAATCCTATAATAATTGGAATATTTGCCATATTAAAATTAGGAAATATTAGCGTATATAATAATATTTTTAAAATATTAATAATAAACAAATTTTATAAATTTTAAAATAATTCTAAATTCATGCCTAAATACAAATCAAACGAAAAGCAAAAAGAAAAAAAAATTGCAATATCAAGAATTCATCAATTATTTAAACTTGCAAATGAAATGCACAAAGAAGATTCTAATCTATCTAATAGATATGTTGAAATTGCAAGAAAAATTAGCATGAAAATAAAAGTTAGAATTCCATCAATTTACAAACGACAATATTGTAAAAAATGCTATTCCTTTTTAATTCCTGGAAATAATACTAGAGTTAGAATTACCGGAAAAACAATTACTTATTACTGTAAAAACTGTAAACATTACAATAGAGTTGGATATAAAAATTAAAAAA
>CAZQHZ010000009.1:17401-55861 GCA_964593285.1 uncultured Methanosarcinales archaeon
TCAACAATAATTGCAGGTTTTTTTGGCATTGCTTGTTTTGCTTTATCTTCAGTTGACTCTTCCTCTAAAACAACATTTATTATAGCATCTTCAAATTTATCTTTAATTAAATTAATATTTTCAGAAACCGCATTTTTTTCAATTTCTTGATTTAATACAATTTTTGGTAATTTTGATTCATCATTAACTAATTTTACAATTAATTTTGAAATATCCTTACCATATTTTTTTAATTTATCATCCTGCATAATTGCTTTAATAATTTCACCAGTATTTCTTGTAATACTTAATTGCTCTTTAACCTTACTAAATAAATCATATTTATATTGCTTTGAAATTATAATGTTTATTTTTTCTGGTTTTTTTATTTTTGCAAGTTCAATTACCTTACGTATATCAAAAATAATATTATTTATCAATTCGCTACATTCAATTGATTTTTCATCAATTAATGATTCATCAACAACAGGCCACTTTTCTAATGAAATAAAATTTTTAAAGCCTAACTTTTCATATAACTCTTCAGCTAAATGTGGTGCAACAGGCGATATTAATAATACTGCATTTTTTAATGCATAAAAAAACACTTCTTTATTTTGTTTATCATACCTATTTAGCTCATTTACAAATTCCATAATTTTTCCAATAGCTAATGACTGCTCAAATTTTTCATAATGATTTGTCACTTTTTTTATTGTTAAATTTGTTAAACTTAAAATATATTTATCCATAAAAGATAATTTTTCAAAATCAAAATCTTTATTTGAAAATTCATTTTGAATTACTAAATTATAAAATCTATTTAAAAATTTATAAATCCCTTCAACTCCCTTATCATTCCAGTCTAATTCTTTTTCAGGTAGTGATGCAAATAAAATAAATGTCCTTGCAGTATCTGCACCATATTTTTCAATTATCTCTTTTGGCGATACCACATTTCCTTTAGATTTAGACATCTTAAATCCATCTTTTATAACCATACCTTGTGTTAATAATCTTTTAAAAGGCTCATCAACTTTAGTTAAACCCAAATCTCGTAAAACTTTTGTAAAAAATCTAGCATATAATAAATGAAGTACTGCATGTTCAATACCACCAATATATTGATCAACATTCATCCAGTAATCTGCATCCTTTTTATCAAACATACCATCATCAAATTTTGGACTACAAAACCTAAAAAAATACCAGGAACTATCAACAAAAGTATCCATAGTATCAGTTTCACGTCTTGCATTAATTCCACATTTTGGACATTTAACTTGATTAAACGATTTAGATGTTAAAAGTGGATTTCCATCACAATTAAAATCTACATCTTCTGGTAAAAGAACAGGCAAATCTTTTTTTGGAACTTCTAAGATACCACATTTATCACAATAAATAATTGGAATTGGTGTACCCCAAAATCTTTGTCTTGAAATTAACCAATCTCTAATTTTAAAATTAGTTGTTTTTTTACCAAAATTATTTTTTTCTAAATTTATAGAAATCTTATCAATTGCTACAGTATTATCTAAACCATTAAATTCATTAGAATTAACTAAAACACCAAAATCAACAAATGCTTTTTTATTTTTTATAATATCTTTTTCTAAAATACTTTTATCTTTTGGAATTATAACTTGTTTTATTTTTAAATCATATTTTAATGCAAATTCTAAATCCCGCTGATCATGTGCAGGAACTACCATCACAGCACCAGTTCCATATTCAAGTAATACATAATCTGCAATAAATAAAGGTGATAATTCATCATTTAACGGATTTTTAACATAATAATTTGTAAAAATACCATTTTTTTCTTTATTTTCAGTTCTTTGAATATTGCTTTTTTTTAATTGCTCATTTACAAAAAAGGTTAATTTTTCTTTATCTTTATTATTTTCAATGATTTTTGAAACTAATTTATGTTCTGGAGCTAAAACTAATCCAGTTACACCAAATAAAGTATCAGGCCTTGTTGTAAAAACTTCAATTGTATCAATTTTTTTAGAATTTTCATCAACTAAATCAAATTTAATTGTAGTACCATAACTTTTTCCAATCCAATTTTTTTGCATAATTTTAACCTTTTCTGGCCATTCATCTAGTTTTTCAATATCTTTATCTAACTCGTCAGCATAATCTGTAATTTTAAAAAACCATTGCTCTAAATCTTTTTTTATAACTTCAAAATCACATCTCCAGCATTTTCCATCTTCAACCTGTTCATTTGCAAGAACAGTATTACAACCATCGCACCAATTAATTGTAGCTTTTTTTTTATATGCAAGTCCACGTTTGTATAATTCTAAAAAAAACCATTGATTCCATTTATAATAATCTGGATTTAATGATGCAATTTCTCTATCCCAATCATAACTCATCCCAAGTGATTTTTGTTCATCTCTCATTGAATCCATTGAAGAAATTGTCCAGTTTTTTGGATGAATATTATTTTTAATTGCAGCATTTTCTGCAGGCAAACCAAAAGCATCATAACCCATAGGATATAATACATTAAAACCATTCATTCTTTTATATCTAGCATAACTATCACCTAAAGAATAATTTCGAACATGCCCCATATGCATTTTTCCAGAAGGATATGGATACATTTCAAGAACATAAAACTTTTTTTTTGAAAAATCAGTATTTGATTTAAATATATTATTTTCATCCCACTTTTTTTGCCATTTTTGACTAATTTTATTAAAAAAATTAACTTGTTCATTTGTTTGTTTAGTATTATTTTTTTCTTCCATAGAAAATATAAAAAATTAAATCTTATATAAAAAACTTATGGGTAATTTAAATAAAAATACGAAAAATATATAAACAATTTAAAAGTTAATTTCCCCTAGATGTTAAAATGGTTAAAGAAAAACTAAAAAAAATTACAGCAAGAGAAGTATTAGATTCAAGGGGTAATCCTGCACTTGAAGTTACTGCATATTCAACTAATGATTGTGCATCAGCAATTGTACCATCTGGTGCAAGCACTGGTATTTATGAAGCATTAGAATTAAGAGATAATGATAAAAGATATCATGGAAAAGGATTAAAAAAAGCTATTAAAAATGTTGAATTTATATCAAAAAAATTAATAAAAGAAAATATAAATATTTCAAACATAAAAAAAATAGATAATTTTATGATTAAATTAGATGGAACAGTTAAAAAAACAAAACTTGGAGCAAATTCTATTTTAGGAATAAGTATGGCTATGTGTCGTTTGGCTTGCAAAATAGAAAAAAAACCATTATATTTATTCTTAGCAAATTTATACAACAATAAAAAATTATACATGCCAATTCCATTTTGTAATGTTATAAATGGAGGAGAGCATGCAGGAAATAAATTAGCAATGCAAGAATTTATGATAGTTCCAATAAAAACAAAATCATTTAGTAATGCAGCTCAAATGATTTCTGAAACATATCATGAATTAAAATTAATAATTAAAAAAAAATACGGAAAAAATGCAGTGAATGTTGGAGATGAGGGAGGATTTGCACCACCTATTACAAAAGCAGAAGAAGCACTTGAATTAATAAAAAAAGCTATAAAAAATTCAAATTATGAAGGAAAAATAAAAATAGCACTAGATCCTGCAGCATCTGAATTTTATAAACGCTCAAAAAAAAAATATTTACTTCACAAATATTACAATGATTTACAATTAAAAGAATATTATTTAAAACTTGCAAAAAAGTATGATATAATATCAATTGAAGACCCATTTGATCAAGATGATTTTGAAGCTTTCACTAAAATAACAAAAGATGCAAAATTTCAAATAGTTGGAGATGATTTATTAGTTACAAGTAAAGATAGAATAAAAATTGCAATTGAAAAGAAATTATGTAATGCACTGCTTTTAAAAATTAATCAAATTGGAACAATCACGCAAGCAATGGATGCAGCTAAACTTGCAATGGATAAAAAATGGAAAGTTATGGTAAGTCATCGCTCTGGTGAAACTGAAGATACTTTTATTTCAGATTTAGCTGTTGCACTAGGCTGTGGTCAAATAAAACTTGGAGCGCCTTGTAGGGGCGAGAGAACTGCTAAATATAATCAATTAATTAGAATTGAAGAAGAACTTTTAAAAAAAGTTAAATTAAAAAAATTTTAATAAATTAAATTTTTTTTTATTTCAAAAAATAGGGGGGGAAATTGTCTTTTTAATATAACAAAATGACAATTAAATATAATGATCATTAAATTAGCTAAAAAAATAATTGATTATTTTGAAGATGAAAAAAAAAACATATTACTTTATATTTTAACGTTCTTTTTTATCGTTTGTATTAGATGTTTATTAGAAATATTTTCAATAAATAAATATCCTTCAATTGAATTTCATTATCATTACTTATTATTTTACATAGTGGTATTAATTCCATTAATTATTTTATTTTATTTTGCAACTCGTGAAAAAATTGAAAAAGTTAGTAAAATAGTTTTATCCTTTTTCATAACAATTTTTATTGGACCAATTATAGATTTATTATTTTTTTATGGAAAAGATTATAAAATTGAATATTTATATCCAGCAAATACTGAAAATTTACTAATTAGTTTCATCACTTTTTTTGGTAATATTAAACCTCCATTAAGTTTAGGTATTAGAATTGAAATTGCAATAATATTAATTTTGAGTTTTATTTATTTTTATATTAAAACACAAAAAATTATTAGAAGTTTATTTTTTGTTTTATTAGAATATATTATTTTTTTTATTTTTTTTTCAACACCTTTTTTTCTATTCAAAATCTCAGAATATATAAATATAAATGTGTATAATCAAATAAATTTTCATACATTTTATTTACTAAATATATTTATTTTTTTAATATTCTTATATTATTTATACAATAAAAATAAATTTATTGCAATTTTTAAAGATTCACGATTTTTAAGAATTGGACATTTTTGTTTATTATTTGTATTAGGAATAATAATTGCATTAGATGGGAATTACAATTTAACAATAATTGATTTCATAAAAATATTTATTATTTTTATAATAATAATTTTAGCATGGTTTTTTTCTGTTTTTACAAATAACATTTCTGATTTCAAAATTGATTTAATTTCAAATAAAAATAGACCTTTAATAAAAGGAATAATTACCAAAAAAGATTACATTATTTTAAGCATTTTTTCTTTTATTTTTGTAATATTATTTTCAATTTTAATAGATTATTACATTTTATTTTTAGCATTGGTGTTTATTTCAGTATATTTTTTATATTCAATGCCGCCTTTAAGATTAAAGCAAATCCCTCTTTTTTCAAAAGTAATGATTGCCTTTAATACACTTATTTGTTTTTTAATGGGATATTATTTTATAACAGAAAATTTTAACGCACCTTTTGAATATATAGTTTTTATAATGGTTTTTTTTAGTTTAATCATTAATTTTATTGATATCAAAGATTACAAAGGAGACAAAAGTCAAAATATTTTAACGCTACCAACACTTCTTGGTCTAAAAAAAAGTAAATTTATTATTGGAATATTTTTTTTATCAACTCATATTTTAGCATACTTTTTTTTTGACTTTTTTTATAACATCTACCATTTATTGATATTAACAATTTTGGGAATTATTCAATTTTATTTCATAAATAAAAAAAAATATTCAGAAAAACCAATTTTTATTTCATATTTATCATTAATTCTACTAATAATTATACATTTAATTTATTTTATTTGAATATTAAAAAATATAATATAAATAAATGTTTTTAAAATATAATTTATTTAAAACAAAACAATAATTTAATATTTTCTAAAAATTATAATATAAATATATTAATTTTTTTTATATAAATTACTTTTAATTTAAAAAACAAGAATTAAATTTTATTCTATTTAAAAAAAAAAAAAATTAATAATTAAAATCACAAAAAGAATAATCTTCTCCATCAAAAGTTTCTACAGTCCATGAACCATTTACTGATTCACATTCTTCTTCTGTTTGACATGAATGAACATTTTCAGTTGAACATGCAAAATCACAAAAAGAATAATCTTCTCCATCAAAAGTTTCTACAGTCCATGAACCATTTACAGCTTCACATTCTTTTTTTGTCTTACAAGAATACAATTCAAATTCTGAACAAACTTCATCGTTAAATGAAGAATTTTCATCGACAATAGATCTATCGTCAATTTCATTTTCAGATATATTTTCATCTAAATTTTTTTCAAAATCACTTACTTCTTGTTGGCTATTTGAACAACCAACAAGTAAAATTAACACAATTAACAAAACAAAAAATGTATTTTTATAAAATTTCATTTCATAACACCTCTTTTTAAAATAAATAACATTATTCCATTAATATAAATATTATTTTTTACAAATTTTTTCATCCAACAGTTATTCCAGTTATATATAATAAATTAGCGTGATAATTATTTATTCCATTTACTATATAATAACCATTAACAAATGATAATGCAGGAATTGTATTATCCCATTGATAAATATCACCATTATAACTACCAATAACACCATATGATGAATTACTTAATGGAACGCTATAATCAAATACAAAATCATTATCAATAAAACCATATAATGAACCAAATTCTAAATCACAATCTTTATTATTAATTATAGTATATGATTGATTATAAACATTATCACTAATACTACTTGAAGTAAAATTATATGTTAAATCTTTATAGTATCTATTAACAAAGATACTCATTACATTGTCATCAAAATTAATATCATTTATTTCATCCACTAATAAAGTAATATTATAATAAGATTCATTTACAAAAACATTGGTAAAATTAATTAACCCTGATTCATAATTTGTAAAATTTTCAATTTTTGAATCTTTGTACGTACCATTAATTAGCAAAGTAATATTTACATTATCTTTTGATATATTATCATTATTTGTAATGTTTGCTAAAATAAATAAATTATCATATGTACAGCTATTATTTAATGGACTAATTATTTCATCAATTGATAAATCAATTGTTGATACATTCACAAATAAAGATAAATAATCATCAACTCCTGCAATACTTAAATTAGATGAAAAATTAATTTGCTTTTCGCCAAATGATGCAAAATTTGGAATATCAACATGCCATGAAACTAAAACAGATTCATTAATATCAATAGTTACTATTTGGTCTGTAGTATTACCAACTGAAAATTGCCAATCATTTGGTATTTTAAAAGTAATATTTGTATCTGTTGCATTAAGTGTACCATTATTTGTAACATTTATTGTAAATTCAACTGAATTATCATTTCTAAATACATAATTTGGATAATTAATTATATCAAATATTACTTTAGCCCCACCTATTGTTAAATTTCTAATTTCACTATTCGCCTGATTATTCAATGAACTTTGATCATAACACAAAATAGACCAGTTATAATTTGACGGCATTAAATTATCAATAGAAAAGTTAAGTGTTGTATCCATTAATATCGTATCATTTGTTTGATTTAATTCCCCATTAATAAATAAAGAACAATTTTCAACTCCGCTTTCATCAGTTACATTATAATAAAAAACAATAGTATCTTGATAATCTATTATTGCATTATTGATTGGTGTGATTAAATTAATTATAGGTGCTAAATTATCATAAATTATTGCAGTTGAATTTTTTGTAATTGCCTCGCTATCTAAAGAATTACAAGTTACATTCCAATCATACATTCCAGAATAATTAAATGAATAATTATATTCATAATAATCAGTTACATTATTAAAAATCATATTATTTGTATGATTATAATTATAATCATAAATTGTTATATTACAAATACCATCTTTTGCTAAACCATTATTATCTGTAAAATTTGCATAAAAAGTTACATTTTCATTTTGATATTTAGTTTCAAAATCAGTTGTATCAAAAATATTTAAAGAGGTATTTATTGTAGCAAAAGTTAAAGTTTGCTCTGCAAACGAAACGCTTCTTGTTGGATAATATAATGTAGGTGCTGTTTGTATTTGACATCTAAAAGTATAATCACCTGTATCCAAAAAAGTTGCATCATACTTCATTATTGCTTTTCCATCATCCATTGTTTGATTATTTCCAATTAAAGCACCATCATCATCCAAAAATACAACATTATATCCAGAAATATTGTGATTGTTGTCAAAATCATATACCCTACATACTAAATCTATTTCATCCCTTGTTGCAGTTGCTATAGGACTAATCCATTCAATAGCACTTCTACCATTCAATGTAAAATTTAAGTAAGATACACTTTTATTAATATTTCCAACAGTATCATTAGCCCAAAGTTTCAATTCCTTAACACCAACATGCCATGAATTATTTGTACATAATGTAATATTAGACCAATTCCCAATATATGGTGGCTCAATATGTTTTTGTGTAAATGTATCTGACATATTATAAATTACCTTTGAATAATTTATTTCTTCATCCCACTGTCCATAAACTAAAACACATTGATTTCTCATAATTTCTGATTCATTAATACCATAACTCAATAATTTTGGAGAATATACATCTGGTGATGCTACAACATTTAAATTATCAGTTAATTCATCTGATAATGATGCCTTATAGTACATATCATCTTCATCTGTAATATTACATTTAATTGTATGAGAGCCAAGTGTTGAATAATTAAATTTAAAACTACTATATCCTGTTGAATTTGTAATATTACTTCCAAGATAATTATCATTAATCCAAAATGATACATTATAATTTTCTATTGGATTATTTGAATTAATATCTAAAATTCTACATGTTGTTGTTGTATAATTTGTTGGCTGAATTCCAGGTGGCTCTTGTAACATTTCTGAAATTTTAGATTTTCCCCAAATTTCAACATTTAATTTTGGTGTCTGATTATAATTTAATGAACTATCACTTGTTAAATGATACCACGAATAAATTCCAGGAATGATATTTATAGGTATTTGATAGCTAAAATTAGCCCAATCTTCTACTCCGGTTAATGACATATTTGTAACATTTTCAAAACTTCCTGTATAATTCATCTGTAAGTATGCATAATTTAATTCTGCATTATCTGTCCATCTAGAGCTTGTATTAAAAAAATCATTTTTAAACACCATAAAATTACCAGATACATCAAAATATTTTGGTGGTTCAAATTCTAAAATAAAAATTTCTTGTGCTTGTACTCGTCTATCATCAGTTTTATAAAAATTGTCTAAATCATCTTCAATGACACAACTAATTTCATGAACACCAAAACTTGATGGCGTAAAATTATAATGTATAAAACCATTTGAATTTGTAAAATTATTGTAAAGTAAACCTTCAACTGATGAATATATTGATATATTATAATTTTCAATTCTTAAATTATTAGTATTATCAAATACAGAACAATTTATATTTACAGTATTACCAATTCCAACATCTGTAGTATTTAAATTAAAATCCTTAATATATGCCAAACCAAATATATTGAATTTAATAAATTCAAGTGTTTCATTCCATACATCAGATGGATTTTTTGCTCTAATCTGAGCAACATGAACGCCTCGAAGCCATCCTGCAGTTGGATTAAATGTATGGTTAGTCCAGTTTTGTGGATTATCTATTGGCAGGGATATTGATGTTGAAACAATACTTGATGATGTTGCATTATAATACACTAAAGCTTCAGATATTTCTTGATTCCACCGTCCATAAATAGTTGTTGAATTAAATACTCTAATTACATCAGTATTTGTAATATTATATGTTTCATTATATAACTTTGGAGCATCAAGTGTTTCTGGAATTATTTTAAACACTGAATTATCTTGTCTCGTAAAATATGGATCTTCTAAAATAAATTCAACAGGATAATTTCCTTTTGATTCATCAGGAGTTATATTTAATACATAATAAAATGTAACCGCTCTATTTGGCTGAACCAAAGTTGTATAAGGAGTAGTATTCCAACTAACGGTATTATTATTAAAATAATTATTAAAATTATTTGAACCTGTATGTACCCTATACCAAATATCTTCGCTTTCATTTACAATCCAGCTTTCATTTAGTATTGAATGATTAGTATTAACTAAACTTATATTCCACGGATTTGAATTTAATTGATTTTTAACTGAAATTTCTACCCTATATGTTTTATCTAAAAATAATGAAAATGTTTTATTTAATCCTTCATCTTCTAAAACACCTGGATCATGTTTTAAATCATAATCTATTTCAAAAATTCTAATATTTTCAATTGTTGCATTTACTGGAGGCGGTGTTATTGTAAAATTTGCAAAACCTTCAATTTTACCATCAGTTGAATTTAAAATATCTCCATATGGCGATACTAAATAGGTGTTTATTCTATATAATCCTTCTGGATTATTTTCTGTATTCCAAGGATTTGGATTCCATACATTACTAATATTTAAAAAACCATTTTGTGTACTTCTAAATGTTGATGTTGATAAATCATCTACATGCAAATTAACATCTTCGAAAATACCAGATGAAAATCTTTGAACATTCATCATAACATGAGCATTAATATCTCTTGAAAAAGATGATGCTTCTTCTTCTCTAAAATTAATTGTTGGCTCAGGTGTTATATAATTTCTTGCATAAATTTGATTTGGAAAATTAGCAATAGATACAATATCATATCCAGATCCTGTGTTTATACACATTTGCGCCAATTGACCACCACCACGTTCATGATGAATATAATCAAAAAAATACCCTTTTCCAGCTTCTAATTCTCTTGAATATTGATTTCCAGAAGTTCCACAAGTTCCTGCGCCATGATTACCATACCAATCAGCAACAACATCATGATTTCCAAAAGGCTGTGTTGTTCTAATTCCTCCACCATATCCATCCATCGGAAAAATAGTAACTTCACTACCATCATCACTATTAGTTCCAAACCAATAAGTGCCTGAAGTTTCTGGAATAAATAAAAACCTATACCGTGAATAATAATAATCATCAAATCCATAAGTATTAGTGTCATGATTTATTGTTGTAACATAACCTTGACCGTCTAGAGTATATGGATCTAAACCCATATTTTCTCTCATAAAAAGTGCAGTATTATGGCTTGCTAAAGGATCGCAATCAGCATCATTTTCTGGGCATCTTAAAGTCATTAAAAATATTTGATCTTTTAAAAATACATTACTATGATTGCTTTGGCTTTCTAAAGCAGGATTATCATAATACATATAAATATTATAACCAGAAGTTGTAATCTCCTTTTCTGTTTTAATCCAAACAGATGCTTCTTTAAGTGTTTCATTACAATAATTAACCCAATAATTTAATTCATTTCCATCTTCATCAATAAATCTTAAATCATTACATTCTTGCTCGGGTGCAAAATTTTTTCCAACATTGGATTCATTTAAAAATAAATGAACCTGATAATGTACTGGTACATTTCCTGTTGAACTATTTAAGAAAATATTTTGTTTATATCTTCCAATAAGATTATTTTGAATTAAAACATCTTCAAATTGTTCATATGTTGAATTAATTGTTTTAAACTCAATAATCCCTTTATCAAGTTCAACATCAAAAGATTTAATAGATGATTGAACAGTACTTCCAGACGTATCATTTGCCCAAATATAATAATCATATGTTCCATTAAACCATGTGTCATCAAAAACATACTCAAAATCTTGTTTTGTTTTTTTTAATGTTAAAGAATCAAATATTGGAGAATTAACACCATCTAATGATTTAAAATTTATAATGGTTTTAAAATCTTCATGATAATTATTCCAATCTAAATCATAATAATTATGTCCTGTTAATTCTTTAATTATTGTTTCTTGACTTGCTGTTCCTGGACTTCCAATTATTTCTAATTCTATTTCACCACTATTTAAATCATATTTTAGATTCGTTAAATCAGGCATCGATTGTGTCATTGTTTTAATATCTGTTTCTAAATGTCCCTCATCTTCTAGATGTAAATAATAATGCTCAGCCCAATTAATTGTTGCACTACTAGTTACTGTAGTCCACAGCCCTCCTGTTTGCGATCTATATTGAAAACTTAAAGTAATCTCATCCTCTAAACTGACATCTTCAAAACCAGTCCATGTATTAGAACCTGCTGTTTCATCAAAATGGATTTCAGTTCCATCTAAAAGAACTCTAACACCAGCATTTGGTGCACCATTATGATCTAATTCATAATTATAAGATACACGCATTTCATTAATTGATGAAACATCTATTGTCTTTTCATAATAAGTTCGCCATCCATCACCACCTGAATGAGTATTAGGATAATCGTAACGATATGTTTTAATTTCATTTCCAAGAAGAGTTATTTGATCATTATTTATATCAATATATTCAGTATCTACTGCATTAAGCCAATCACTTTCCTCGCTCCATGTAACTTCATCATGAATTGTTACATCATGCATCGAAAAATTTTTAATTAAACCATTTGGATATGTTACAAAAAATAATGCAGTATCTATTCCTTGGTCATCCGTTAAATTAGCATTTATTGTTATATTATTTCCATAGCCAATAATACTTGGATAATTTGATAAATTCATTATTAATGGTTTTAAACCAACATCTAAAATTGTAGATTTATTAGAAGGGTTTGTAAAAATTGAAGCCTTTCCAAGATAAGTTGCATTTAAATTATGTAATCCAAGTATTGCACTAGAATCAATATTATAATTAACCTTTGCATATCCAGTAGAGTTAGTTAACGCAGAACCTACTAAAGAATTTTCTATTTCATCATAAAAATAAATTCTCTCGCCACTAATTATACTACCATTATCCCATGTAAGTCTGGCAATTAAATCTACATTTTCACCCCTACTGACATTTAATTCGGTTGGATAAAATTCAGTAATAAATGTGTTTGCATAAACATCAATAAAAGCTTGCTTAAAATCAGGTATTGCACTATCTGCACTAGAATTTGCCATAATTTTTTGACTGCCTAAATTAGCATTTAATCCAATGTCAAAAGTAATATTATTCCAAATATATTCACCAGGATCAAGTGCTGTTTTAAATTGATTTAAGTTTCCACTATTAACATTCCAACTATTTGGAACAGCAGTATAATTTAACCATGCATTCGTATCTGGGGTTGATGTATTTGTATTATTAGCATATAAATTAATTGTTGTAAATTCTCCTCTTGTAACAACATCTTCATAATAATCTACAAAAATTTCTAATAATCCTCGCTCTCTAATTTCTAAAAGTTGTCCTTTTTTTTGTTTCCATGACTTATTATTTCCTACAGGATTTGTATAATTAATTGTAAAATTAATATAATAATCCCCAGTTGGTGTTGCATCATCTGCAGTTATATTAAAATAAGATTCTAATTTAGTTAATGGTTCTAAATAATTAAAATTGCAAACATTATCAACTTCACCAATACATAAACAATCAAGACCTGGTAAATTTGGACAATTTAATGTAACAGAAACATCTGTTAAATTTTTTTCTGTCCAAAGATTAATAAATGAAAAATCTATTGGCGTATATTCATTTAAATATAATCTTTCAAGTGCACTTGTATTAAAAGTTGATGGAATATTATGAACCTTAATATATTTTCTAACATTTACATGATCTAAAGATTTTAGTGTTAATGAATTAACTACTGGTGATCTTGATAAATTACTTGTATTTAAAGTAATATTTATTTTAAAATCTTCATGCCATTCATTCCAAACTAAATCATATTGAGTTAACCCATCTAAATTAACAGTAATTTTCTCTTCATCGACAGTTCCAGGGCTTCCAATTACATCTAATTTTATTTTTTCACCATTTAATTGATATGATAAATCAACTAAATTAGGCATTGATTCAATCATCCCTTTAGTGCTTGTTTCTAAAAAACCTTCATTTGAAAAATAAAAATATTCATGTTCTGCCCAATCAATTGAAACACTACTTACATCATCAGGAGACCAAAAACCACCATCAATTGTTTCAGAATAATATTCAAATCTAACTGTTACAGAATTTGTATCATTTACATCAATTATATTATTCCATTCATTTGTACCTGAACCATCATCATAGTGAACTTGCGTAGAATCAACATATGCCCTAACTCTAGCTTCAGCATCACCATCTGGTGTTAATGTATATCTAAAAGCCATATGCATATCATCCATTCTTGATACATCCACAGTTTCCTCATAATATGTTTGCCAACCACCAAAACCAGATGAAGATGCACCAGAATCATCTCTAGTTACAATTGTATTTGTATCTAATTCAAATTCATCTCTAAAAATACTTATATTTTCTGAATTTGTTGCAAAAGACCAATCTTGCTCTGTTTCAAAAATTATTAAATTATCTTCAGTTTCTTCACCTTCACTTACAGTATCCCAATTGACTTTCCAATTTAATTCATAAGTGTTCGTAACTAAATCCTCACCAATATAATAACCAAATGTTTCATTATCCCAAGTTCTTGTTTTTGTTGTATCAACTAAAATATCACCATAATTCTTTAGCTCTTCATTTGGACCAAAACCCGCATATCCTGCATCAAATCTATCTAATAAAGTCAAATTTACATCAACATCAAGTGCAGTATTATCTTTTGCAAGTAAAGAAATATTAACCCAATCAATTGTGTCTGTAGTTTCATATTCAATTAAACCATATTCATGATAATTTGGATACATTATTTCATTTAAAAATAATCTTGATTCTTTAATAATAAATTCATTAAAATTTTCTATTCTTCTACCGGTATTATCAACAATAACTGATGAACTAGCCGTTGGATTTGTCGCATTATTTACTAGTGCAATTTTTGTCCTATAAAGTCCTGGTTCATAATCATCGGTATTAAAAGGCATTAAGTTCCATTCATCTTCAATATCTAAATTATCTCCTGGATTTATTGTTTTTAAATCTAAAAAAATTCTATCATTAATAACTGCAGGAAGTACATTTACCCAACTAGTTCCATCATATTTTTGTACAATACCCAATCGATATCCTTTAATTGGAGTAGTTCCTAAATTTACAAATCCACTTTTATAACCTATTTTTTTTTCATCATTTGGTAATTCTTCTTCTGTGCCAAAAGTAAATGTTGGCTCAACTGCAGAATATTTTTTTACATAAAATAAATCAAATACTGCATTTCTAACATTATCATCATTTCTATGCGAAGTGTGAACTAAATTAATATATTGACTTGGACTAATACCAACCGGTGTTTCATCACTACCTCTCTGAGTCCACGTTTCAGCATCATCGCTATAATAACCTGAAATAGAATCTCCATATCTTACCATTCTAAGATACCTTGGAAGATCTAAATTTCCACCGGTACTGCTACTACTTGGAGCAACAAACCCTCCTGTTTGCCATTGAAGTGAAAGTCCATTTGAAATTGTTTGTACAATCATTGCTTTTCCATCATTTGCTTGTGCCGCATTTGTTCCTTGTGTTATAATTCCAGTTTTTGCCCAAGCATCAACACTTGTATAATCAGTTAATCTTGCAATAGCTTCAAAATCTCCTGTTACTAATTCATCTTGCCATACAAGTGTTGCTTCATAATCATTTTGCCAAACATCTGCTGCAAATGAACTATAAATATTTACTTCACCATTATTGACTGTTACATCACCAACAGAATTAACATCAGTCCATGTCCAACCATCAGGGAGAGAATTACCTGAAAAATCACCAAATAAAATAAAAGTATCTTCCGCATTACTCTTTGATGCTGCAAATGAATTATCATAATACATATAAACATTATAATCTGAAGATGTTGGATTATCTGTTTTAATCCAAACAGATGCTTCTCTTTCACTAGCATCACAAAATTCAACCCAATAATTTAATTCAATACCATTTTCATCAACAAATCTTAAATCATTACACTCTTGGTCCCAAGCAAAATTTGACCCAACAATTCCTGAAGTTAATAATAAATGAACTTGATAATCAGAGGGAACTATTCCTAAACCAACACTAAAATTAATTTCTTTTTTATATCTCCAATAATCATTAATATTCAAAAATACATCTTCATAATTTCTAAACTCGTCTTTATTTAAATCAGAATTTGCATTTCCCTGTATTGAAATTAAAAAATTAGATGATCTAAAATTAGATATCCCATCTGAATTTGTTGCATTTATTGTAATATCATAATTTCCAATATTCCATGTATCTGTAAATGTAAATGTATAATTGCCATCCCCTAAATCATTCATTAGATGATTTGTTGTAACTCCATTTGGTTTTCTAACTTTTACATAAACATTAATTCCACCAACTAAATCAATAACTGAAGCATTAATAGTTACAGGTTCGAAATTTCCTGCAGGATATGGTGTTGTTGTAATTGATGTAATTTCTGGAAGTGAAGATATCTTAATTTCTTTAAATGCATTAGAAGAATTATAAAATGCCTCATAATCTTTCTTAAATCTTACTTCAAAATTATTATTCCCAATATCTAAATCATCATCTACAACATAATCAATCGTAAAATAACCATTTGAATTTGTATTAACTTCCTCTAATTCATCGCCATCTAAAAATAAATAAACTTTTCTATTTACAACAGGACTTGAAAGTTCATCAACAACCCTTCCAGTAAATATTATTGTATCACCATGTACTGCTGAATTTACATTTGAATTAAAATCAATAATTTCAGTATTAGCAAATACATAAAATGTTTTCATATTGCTTATTTTTTCATAATGATCACAATTTGTAGAATTTGCAAGAACCCTCAAATTATACATACCTCTAACTTTAGGTTCAACATTATCCCACACAGGATTACAAGATTGGCCACTTGATAAAATACCACATAAATATGGATTAGTTCCAGTTGAAATTGCTGGATTTAAATTATCAATTGTAATAAAATTTGGAGAAGACCTACTATATTCTATTTTTATTTCATTTAATTTTGGTGTATAAGTTTTAATAGATGAATTCATTTCTACAAGATATTGAATATATCTTCTATTAGGTGAAGTTATTTGTTTTCCATTTTCTTGTAACTGCCAATCACTAAAATAAACTCCATCATTTGAAGTTCTTGTATAAATTTGCATTTCAGATAATGTACCACTATAAAAAATATTTCCAAAACCAACAGTACTATAAGTTGTATCAAATATTTTTGAAGTATATGTTCCATAAGGTTTATATTTAGTAGTTGTTCCAAGCTTTGTAATTGTTTCTATTGATTCACGAGGTCTAACAAATATCCAATCCCATCTTGTATCATAATTTTGCCCAAGATTATTATCATCATATCTTCTTCCAAGAGTTATTGGATGATTTGAAATTGTAAAAGCTCTAGTATCAGTTCTACTATTGCCTGTTTCAAAATCATCTATAGTAACATCAACATTTCCAGAATTTGAATTTAAAATAATTTTATGAGTTCCAATCAAAGTATCAAAAGTAGTTGGTCCAACCCATCCTCCACCAACTCTAGTCCAATATCTAGAAGGACTACCTCCTGAATTTTCTCTTACACCAACCCCTGATGCAGTTGAAGTCCAAAATCCTGCAGTCATCTGGCCAGCACTAGCCCTAATGCTAGTTCTCATTTTAGATTCATAAATTAGTGGTTCTGAAAATGTTTCAATAGATTGTATTCTTCCAGTAGTGCTAGTTCCAACTAATTCATTATTTGATACTGAAAAACCAGTACTATCAACAATATCCCATTTTGAGGTATCAATACTACTTCCAGTAAAATCATCAAAAAATTCAAAAACATCATTACCATCAGATAAATCTTCAACACCAACATTTCCATAATAAATATGTACTGTTGTTTGAGTTGTTGAAAGCGAAGGAATTTTTGCCCATATTATTACACTAGTATCATCTGAAAATTCTACCCAGTGATTAATTAATTCTTCTACACCAGAAACATCATTATAATATGTAACTCTAATATCTGTAAAATCAGTTTTTGTAAAATCAATATCAGTACTATCTAATTCAAATTTTATTGGATAATCTGTCCTTGCTTCATCTAATGAAACATTAAAAGAATATCTATTATCCCATCCTGAATCTATTAGATTTCCTACACTTTCATCAGCTTCAAGTCTTAAATAATCTTGTATTTTAATATCAGTTACATCTTCATTATCGATAAAATAATCATAAGAATTTTCAATAAATTCATTAACTTGAGAACTAATCCTATATTGTAAATAAGAATTTACATCACATGAATTTAAATCATTTACAAATGTTGCATTTGAAAAAAAAGGAGTAAACCATTCATGATACAATTCTCTTGGTTCATCTAAAAAAATATCAGAGATTGAATTCCATTTTACTGTATATAAATCTAATGTAGGTGAATAAAATTCATTATATGTTTTAAAATCAACATAAATTTGAATTTGATTATACCCATGTGCACAACTAGAAATATCATAAATTTGAACATCTTTAATCCCTTCAAAAGAACATAATAAATTACTTGAATTATCATATACATAATAATTAATATAAGTATCATCAGGAATTTTATGATCAAATAAAATATATTCCCAATTTTTAAATGCAGCAGGTTTTATCAATTCTGAATATGTAAACCCTGATGGCTCATAATTTGCTTGTTCTTCATAGGTTGCAGATAATGAAGTTGCAGGTAATTTTCTAACAAAAATAAAATCTACTTTAAAATCACTTCTTCTATATTGCCAAAAGCCGATATTACCCCATGAATGTGCTGAATTTGAAAATGAAAATTCAGACCATGAATTCTCATACAAATCTGGAAACCAATTAAATGAATTACTTTGCGCAATTAATCTTGCATAATACCATTCATCTTGATAAACTGGCCAACCTAAATTTGCCCTTTGAGCGCTTCCATGACCGCCTCCTCCGGTTAAAAGACCAGTCATTCTCCAATAAACATGATCATGCTCATTTCTACCTCGTGTTCCAAGTTCATGTCCTTCAAGTGTACCATCAGCTCCACCACTTGTTCTATATAAAATTCCCCCCTCTTCATCTCCCCAATCAACTTTATATCTAAATTCTGCAATATGATCTGAAAAATTAAAAGGAACACTAGGATATGCCCACGATCTACTATTACCAGTCCGTTGTAAATGTAATATTCCAGATTCTGCGCCAAAACTTGTCCCAACAACACTCCACCTACCATCATTTCCTGGAGCTATGGAAAAATCATCAAAAAATTCAAAAACTTCTTCTCCATCATAATATGTTGAATCAAAATCAGCTGATGGATTACCATAATAAATATAATATTCTTGTATATCATTAGGTTGAATAGATAAATTAATCCAAATTTCTGAATTATACTCAGAACATGCTTCTGAATCAAACCAATGATAAACTCTTTGTAATGTTTCCGATGTTTTATTATAATAAACAACCCTAATATCAGAACAATCTGATTTTAATTTACCCTCCGATACTAAATCAGGAGTATTTATACTAAAACCATATTGAGTTCCATTTGAATAATCATTTTCTGAAATTTCTTCTAAAACAACATGGTTTCGATAGTTCCAGCAACCTGATTCAAAAGGATAATTAAGGCATCCTGCATCTAATCTTATACCACCAAATGTTCCAATATTAAAACTAATATTTTCATGTGATTGTGTAAAACTATCATTTACAAAATATTCAGTGAATGTTTCACCAGAAAATTTTGATGAATCATAAATAATTGTATCAACTGCATCTTCATAAACTTCAACACCATTTGAAACATTTATGTAAACTGTTTTTAATCCTTCTCCTAAAGAGCAACCTAATGCGCCATTTGTTAAATCAAAATCTAAATGTATGTAAGTACTACCATCTCCTGGATGTGTATACCAAGAGCTCCAAGAATTATTATCACAAGATAAACTATAATTTGCAATATAGTCTCCCCCAATATATAAATCAGCAGTATTAGTTGATGTATATGTTGCATTACCAGGGCCAATATAAAATAAAGGATTTGGGTCTGGAACAGTTACTTTAAATGAAACTTGATTTGAAATAATAGATCCAGAATTATTTACAAATACATAAACAGTATAATCTCCATTTAATAAAGGACCTAAATTTGCAATTAAATTATCAGTATTTACAACTGAAGAATTTACACCATTATTAATATTATACCATGAATCATATGTTTGATTAAACACTGCATCTAGCTGTGGATTATAGTTTGTAGTAACACCAGCTTCAGGCGATAAAATTGTAATCGCACCAACACCAATACCAAAATTCCTACTTGCATTTACAACATTATCATGATAATCCTCACATTCAAAAAAAACATTTTTAACACCATAATCACTAAAACTTTGATTTGCATAAAATGAAGTATCATTAATTTTAGTCATATTATATGTTGTATTATTAATTGTATAATTACAATTTTTTGCTAATTTATCAAGTGAAACATTAAACCAAATATTTTCACTAATATTATATGATGGACTTGTAACTGGAGAATCTATAGTAATAATAGGTGTATAACTAATATTTTCAACTACAATAAAATCATAATCAACTACAGCATCTCTTGCATAAAAAGCAACAGAACCATTATATAAAGGAGTATCTAAAATAGTATTAGAATCAATTTGCCAACTTGTTGGTTCATTTGAAGATTCATCCCATATTTTTGCTTTAATATCTGTATTAGTTCCTGCTGTTTGAACATTAATTCTCATATAATACCATGTATTTAATGATGGGGAAATCCCTGAATCTAAAGTTCCACCAACTAGACCACCATGACCTGTTAAAACAAAATTTCCACCAGCATTAGATCTAATTCTATAATACCTACTACTTAAAAAATCTGAATAAAATAAAATTCCAATTTCCTCAGTGCCTAAATCTTCAACAATTCTTGTTTTTAATAATATTTCATAATTATCCCAGGAAAATGCTTGAGTTAAATTATATTCAGAAATATAAGTTCCAGTAATATTTGCTCGATAAAATTTATCTGTTCCATTATTAAATACACTAAAAACATCAGCATTAACGCCACCTGAAGTATAATCTACAAAATAATTTGCTTTTGTATTATTTGAATAACTCTCAAAGTACTCATATAATAAAAAACCCATATTGTTTGCAAATCCAACTTCATCACCAAATTCAAACTTTAGATGATGTTTTCCTGTAGTTATTATCTCATTTGATAATGAAGCTGTAGTATCATCACAGTTCCAATCTTTATATAATAATGATTTTACTTTATATGAATCAATTGAACTTAAATCCAAATATTGAATTTGTGTATTATCTTCTAAAATCGCATATAATTCATCCTCTTTTAATTCATTATCACCACATTTTAATGATTTAAAAATCATATCATCTTTTGTATTTTTATCATCTAATAAAAATTCAGTCCATGTTGTATCATTAATTACAGTAATAATTAAATCATTAGTTCCTGTTGTATTAAAGTAAACCGTCCAATTATTATGAATGGATGGATAACTTTGAACATTTAAAATTGCAAGATCTATTTCAAGTTCAAAATTTTGTTCTGATAATTTTAAAACATTAAAAGAAATTTGGTCAATATATGTATCATTATCTAAATCAATTAAAGTAACATTAAACCTTTCATCATCAATAATATTTATTTTTTCACCATCAACTAAATGGAATAGTTTAATTTGATTTGGCTTTGATTTAGTAATATTAATTGTTGTTAAAACATTTTCATAATGAATGCTTGCATTACTATAAACTTTTATGTCTTTTTTTAATTTAAAATCTTTTATTTTTTCTGTTGTAACATTTATTTTTGGTGAATCTGTAATAAAACTTATATTAATTTTTTCTTGAGCATTTATTAATTCTTCTCGTGGAAGAATTATTTTTTTATTTGTTATATTTTTTAAATTATTTGTTTCATTTAAAAAATCATCTACATTTCTTAATTCATCTTTTAAATCTGTTAATTTTGAATTTACATTCCTTTGAGTAAAATAAAGAGTTGCTTTTTTAATTAAATTTGATTTTTCTCTCTCTTTTTTTATATTTTCTAATTCCTTTATTAATTCATTTAATGTTGAAATTTTTTCTAAATCTATATTAGAAATAATTTTATCATCTATTGTTAAATTAAATGCTTCAATTAATTTATCTTTTTTAAATAAAGTTAAATTTTTTGCTTCAATTGGAATAATTAAATCGTCTAATTTTGAATTTTTTAAATCAATTTCAACATTCCACGAAACCGGCTCACCAACAACAGCTCGTTGTTTTATTTTTGCATCTTTTTTATCAATTATTTTTTCATAATCAATTTTAGATAAATTATGATCTATAGTTTCATTGATTGTTGTATCATTGATTCTTGTTTCATTGGTTCTTGTTTCATTGATTTTTGTTTCATTGATTCTTGTTTCATTGATTCTTGTTTCATTGATTGATGTTTTATTGGTTCTTGTTTCATTAATTGTTGTCTCATTGGTTCTTGTTTCATTGATTGTTGTCTCATTGATTGTTGTTTCATTGGTTGTTGTCTCATTAATTGTTGTCTCATTAATTGTTGTTTCATTGATTGTTGTTTGATTGGTTGTTGTTTCATTAAATAAACTATCATTTATAGAAACATTTAATTCTTCTTCAATTAATAAATCATCAAATAAAAAATCATCATCAATAAAATCTTTTTTTAAGATTAATTTATCATCATCAACATAATAGATACTTTTGTTCACATATTTTTGTAAATGTAGGACATTTGCATAATGACTAATTTTTCTAAATTTAAAAGAATCTGAAACAACAATTTCTCGTGTTCCAAAATTACCCAAAGTTATTGAAGAATTTTCACCCAATGTATATAAACCTAAATAATTCCAATTATCTCCATTTATTTTCTGATTTATTTCAAAATAATCAGTTCCAGAATTATGATTAAATATTAAAGGGGTATTTTCTGAAAAACTATCATGTGCTGGATAATTTATATAAATTTCATAATTATTTAATTCTAAATTAGGTTTATATGTTATGGACTTAAATCCTTTATCTAAATTTAAATCATGTAAATAATCTCTTCCATAATAACCCTTAACCTGTGTATCACTAATCCATCGTCCAACTGTTTTTGCATCATTATTTGTTAATATTTTTTCAAAATTAATCTTTTTATTTTCATAATCAAATGTTGATTTAAAATTATCAAAATATAAATATAAATCAGATATAAATCCTTTTTTAATATTTTTTAACTCAATTAATAAAATTCCAGAATTTGTTAAATCATCAAATGAAAGAAATTCATAATTTAAAAGTTCATAATCTGTTCCATTAAAAAATACAGGAATTATACTATCCTTTAAGTTATCACCTAAATCAACAAATACCCTGAGTATATAACTTTCATAATCTGTATATAATGTATCTCTAAAAGGAATTATTTTTCTAAATTTTAAATCTTTAATTAACCAATCATCATTAAAAACATAAATTCTTTGATTATTATCTTTATTTACATCATTTAATAGATTATTTTCTTCATTCTTTAATGAAGCATTTACAATAAAACCTGAATTAAAAATAAAAGGTTTTAAAAGAACAAAGCTTTCTATTGAATCTTTATTAATTGGCCTCTTTAATAAAATTTCATAATCTTTACTTTCATTATTTAAATCATTTATTTTTATATTTAAATTTGCACTTTTTGTATTGTTATAATGATTCTTTACATAAATTAAAAAATGATTTGATTTCTCTTCTATTGAAATTATCTCTAAATCATCAATAAATTCTTTTTTATCTTCATCTATAAATGCAACAACTTCTATTTCATTTACTATAGAATCATTTGAAACCCCTGCATTTGAAATTGAATGTATTTTTATATTATCAATTAAACCAATTGATGCATCTAGTGGAACATAAGCTCGTGCAATTATTTTTAATTCTTCGCCAGGTTTTAATTTTCTTGTATTAACATTTGATGAACGCGTTGTATCTTTTAATTTTGTTTTGTTTTCATAAAAAAATTCAACATTTGTAAAATTAGACTCATACACTAAATCAATTATATCAAAATTCTTATAATTTTCATTTTTTACAATATGAACAAAATCATAGTACGAATTTCGTTGTAATTTTTTATAATACTCATTTTTTATTGAAACTTTTGGTGTAGTAGATAAGACATTAATTGTTGATTTTAAACTAGCAACAATATTATCATATTCATCTTTAACAACTACAGTAATAAAATAATTTCCAATTTTAGTTTTATTTGTTGTTTGATATATATAAAAATTTGAAAAATGTTCTTTTAAAATTAAAGAATTGTCTGGTGAATAAATTTCTAAATAATAAGTATAATTTTTTAATAAATTTTTATCTAAATTTTTTGTTAAAATTTCTGGTTTAATTAAAATTGATTCAGATTGTAAAATAAATTCATCTAAATTTAAACTAAATTTTTTATTTTTTAACAATTCTTTATTATTTAAATAAATTTTATTATGCTTTGAATTTGTATATAAAATATAATTATTGAAATTACTAACATTACTTTCTAAATAATTAACATTTAAATCATTCAAAAAATACCAATAAGGGTTTAATTTGGTATTATTCTCTAAAACAAATGAAATATGATTATTATCTAAAGTTAAATTAAGACGAACAAAATCATATTCTAATTTATCTAATTTATTTTCAAAAACATCTAAATTATAATAATTATTAACAAAATTAGATTCATATAACTTTTTTTCTAAATTTTTATCTAATCCATCTATACTTAAATTATTTTTTATTGTTTTTGATTCGAAAATAATATAACTATTATTTTTATTATAATTTGTAAAATTATTTGATATGAAAAATTCTTTTAAATTAAATAAAACATTATTTATATTTATTTTATGTCTTTGATTATCAAAAACTATATAAATTTCTGAAAAATTAGTATCTTTTGAGATAAATTCACTTAAATCTAAGAACTCAAAATCTTTAGACAAATTAAATAAAGATAAAGTGTAAAAATAATTATCAGTTAAATCAAATGCTTTTTTAGTAAATTTTGGAGTTAAAATTTCTTTTTGTTTAGTTACTATAAAACTAGAATTAATTATTTTAAATAAATTATCTTTAATAATTGTTGCTTTAAGACTATAATTTCCAACTAAATTTAAATCTAAATCAGCACTATATTTTCCTTTAGAAAATTCATTTAAAAAAATTGTTTCTGTAGAATTATCAGGATAAATTATCTCTAAATTAATCACCCCTGAATCTAATTTTGAATCCTCATAGATTGGTTCTATTAAAATATTTGCAGTATCATGCAAATAATATGAATTATTATGCAAAATATCAGCAATTAAATTTTCAGTTGATGGTAACTGCAAACTAAATGAATCCTGAGAAATATGTTCAGTTCCATCATGAATTATTTTTGCAATAACATAATAATCAGATAATTCTAAATTTTTACTCATAGTACAATTAAAATCACATTTTCCAACGCATTGAAAAGAACATAAATATTCATAAACAGGATTATTTTGGCTCATAATTAACAAATCAACCCGTTTAGTTAATTCTTTTCCTTCTTCTAAAATAGAAACACTGCCATGAACATCAACAGGACCATAAACATAATCTAAAACATTTGGAAGATTTAACTTTAAATCTAATTTTTGACCAATTACAACTATTTCAATTAATTTTTCATAAATGTCACCATTAATATCAACTACACCTTTTATTTTATACGTTCCAGTAGTTTTTGGAATAAAATCTGAACTATAAACACCTCCTGAATCATGCTTTAATTCCAATTCAAACTCATTACCTGTTGGATCTATAACAAAGATTTTTAATGGAATTGAAATAACTAAAATATCATCAAAATATCCTTTTGCACTAATTTTTATTTTTTCATTTGCATAGTAATAATTTTTATCAGTATCAATAACTAATTCAAAATCTGATTTTTGTGAAGAATTAACAACTGACATAAAAATTAATGAAAAAAACATAATAAGTAATACTAATAAACTAAATTTAGTTATACATAAAACCTCTTTTTTATATTTATTTTTCATTTTTACTAATTTATTTATGCTTTTTCATCAAATGCTTTATACGCCTCAATATTTGTTTCTAAACTTAATTGATTAAAAATTTCAATAGCTCTAGAACGCCTAAGCCCAACTTGTTTTTGTATAGCATCGATTGGAATTCCCTTTATGTAGGCATGAGCAATATGTGTATAACGAAGTATTTGGGGTGTTGTGTTTTTTATTTTTAGATCAAAAAAAACATCTTCTACAATTTGTCTAACTCGTTTTGTGGATATTTTTTTGCTTTGTCTAGTTGAAAATAAATATTCATTTTGATTGATATTCATTTTATCATTATAATTAATAAATCTAGAAATCTTATCAATAATAAATTTTGAAAGATAAATTATTCTAAATGATTTATTTCTAGAAAAATCTTTTGAAATTTTAAGTGTATTATTTGTAAAATTAATATCTTTTATTTTCACATTAACTAATTCATTAACAGTGCAACCACTATGATATAGCAAAAGTATAATTAAATGGTCTCTTTTAGAAAGATTTTTATAGGTGTTTAATTTAGCTAAATCATCAAAAGAAAGATACCTAATATGATAATTGTTTCTCTTTTTATTCATTAACTACCCCAAATGTAAAAAATTACTTTTTATATCCAAAAAAAGGAAAGTTAAAGTTTATAAATATTTCTATTTATTATTATATATATAATTATATTATAAAATTATTATAAATAAGATATATTTATATTATTAATTACAAAAATTTATTATCAACAACAATAAATGAACTACTTCATCCCTTCCAATACTACTAATTTACCTATCAAACACTTTTACACTAACTATTCTAACAACAAAATAAATAGAATATATAAAATTTGTCAAGAAAAATTAAAATTTTAAAAAATTATCAATAATAAAGATACATCTTTTCTTCATTTATAACATTAGGAGTATTAACGATGGTTAAAATAGGAGAACCCATTCGTGGAATAAAAGTTAACCTAATTCGTTCATCTGCTAAAATATCACCAAATGATTCATAACATAATTTAACAATATCTCCTCGCTGTAAAAGTCCTTCAACATGATTTGTTGATTTACTTTGATATACTGCAGAAAAATAACCAACCCCAGCATTAATTGGTTCAACAAAAATTGTTCCAGAAATTAATCCAGGTGTTGTAATTGCAGAATCAATACTTATATGACCTAATGTTTCACCATCTAGAATTATTGCTTCATTATCAAAATAAACAGATGTTGGTGTTGTTAAAATATCTGTACCAAAAGGAATAATTACAATTTCTTCATCTAAATAAAAATTTAAATGAGTATTATTAAAAACAAAAAAATCTTCAACTCCATCATCATTTAAATCACTACTTAAAATAGCAGGTCTAAATATTTCAAAAGAAACATCATCGTCTGTTGAAAGAATATAACCACCATTTGAACCATCACTTCTAAAACCTTTTAAAAAACCAAAATAATTACCATTATTATCAATTATTTCTAAATTTGAAAAATTAAAAGGACCTGTAGCATCTAAATCAACAACACTTCCATCATCATTTACTATTTTTACATAAATAAAACGTGGATTACCATAATTTGATAAATTAATTAAAAAATAACTAGCATTATTATAAGGTGCTGGACAAATACTATTAGCATCCGAGCTACATGTTCCTAGTATATCGGTTACTCCATCTAAATCCAAATCAACATTCATATCAATAAAATGCTGGGGCATATAACCTACATTTCCTCCATCCTCTGAAATAAATTTATTATAACTAATACTTAAATCATTAAATTCATCGTTATTAAATGTTGCAAAACCATCCTCATGATTTCTCTCACATTTACTAGCAATACCTCTATATTTCAATGTTGTAGCCACATTTTCTGTATTAAAACCTAAAATAACTTGATCTAATTTTATTGCATTTGACCCTGGTGATAATTTCATTATTTGCTCAAAATAATTTAAACTTCCACCGCTTCCATCAGTTGCACTAACATCAATAACTTCTGCATGTGTTGAAATTTGGCTCTTTGCTTGATTACCTGTTGCTAAAGATTGCTCTTGCATTGCTGATGATGTTTGTATTAATACACCAGCAGCAACAGCTGCAACTATTAATAAAGAAATAAAAATAATTAAAGTTCCAATACCCATTTCAGCTTTTTTGGATTTCATATTAAATCAGCATAATATACATATAATAATATAGTTATTAATATACTAGTATTTAAATATTTTGTTTTTTAGCAAATATAAAGTCTAATATCTAAAAAAAGGTACATCATATAATATCATAAGATCAAAACTTCATCAAAGTAAAAAATAGTCGAGCAAAAAATGCCCCATGCAAAAACGCAAAATTTTTAAAATAATCATAGAAAGTTTTAAAGATATTAACTTTCTTTTGTGTCTAACTTTATATTTACATTTTTTAATATATATAATAAGAAATTAAAATAAAAAACACTAATTATTTTATAAATAAAAATAAAATTAATTAAAAAATTATTCATCTATTTTTAAAATTCTATCAATTATTGCTTCATAAATTAAAATGTGCTTTAATCCTTCTATTTTTTGATTATTTATAAAAATAGTTGGAATTTTTGCCACATTATCATTTATTGCTTTTTTATAATTGTTAGTTATGATATATAAAGTTTCTAAATCATTAAAACAATCATCAAATGCCTCTAAATCAACATTGTTTTTTTTAAGATAATTATCTATTTTTATTTTTCTAATTGGCTTTTTTTCTTCAAATAAAAAATTCTTAAACTCCTCTGTTTTATTACTATCTAATTCATTAACACAATAATATGCTTTATCTAATACCAAATCTTTTTCTAAATCCAATGGATAATGTATTTTAGTAATAACAATATTGTCTTGATAAACTACAGATAATTTATCTAATATTAAATCTAATTCATGACATGGATCACATGAAAATGATGAATAAAATTCAACATTTGCAACTTTTGTAACATTTGTTAAATTTTTTTGTGAAATTACTAAATCATCTTCTGTAGTTTTTGATAAAAGTAAAAATAACACTAAAGAAAGTAAAATTAATACACTAACCCAAAAAAAACCACTTTTCTTTTTTTTCTTCTCTTTTTTTATAGTTTTCTTTTCTTTTGTTTTAGTTTCTTTTTTTTTACTATCCTTTGCTAATTCTTTTTTTGTATCTTCTTTTTTTGTATCTTTTACTGGAGTTATTTTTTCTTCATCTTTTTTTTTAGTAGCATCTTTTGGTGAATCATCTTTTTTTGCTTGTTTTTTGTCTTTTTTTTTCTCTTCTTTTTTCTCTTCTTTTTTTTCTACCTTTTCACTATCCTTTTTAGAAATAATTTCATTTATTATTTTTTTACTTTCTTCATTTTTTTTTTCTTTATCTTTTAGAGGTTTTAATTTCTTTTCAATAGTATTTCTTCCCCGTTTATATTCTTCTTCACTAATTATACCACTCTGATAAGTTTTTTCAAGCTGAGATAATTGATTTTTTAATTTTTCTAGTTCTGACATTAAAATAACCCCACATTTAATTTATAAAAATATATATTATTTAAGAAAAAACGAAACAATTTAAATATTTTTCTATTGTAGAGTAGTTATGCTAAAAATTAATTAAAATAAAATTTATCAAAATATTTAAAAAATAATAAGTTTTACTTTTTTTATGGAATGTAAAATAGATGAAAATAAATTAAATTACAATTGTAGCTATAATGATTGTAATAGAAAAGGTTTATGTTGCGATTGTCTAAATCACCATATTTAAAAACGAGAACTACCTGCATGTTTTTTTCCAAAAGATATTGAAAAAACCTATAATAGAAGTTTTGAAAAATTTGCAGAACTTGTAAATGAAAAAAAGATATAATTCACAAAATTAAAAAAATGCAAAAAGAAATAATTATTGATACAAACAAAAAAGAAGAAATTATAGATATTACAAACTTAATTAATAAGAATATAAATCTAAATAAAGGAATTATTCATATATTCACTACACATACAACAACAGCTTTAACAATTAATGAATCATCCGATCCAAATTTACCAATAGATTTAACTAATTTTTTAAATAAATTAGTCCAAAAAAATATCTGGCTTCATGATAAAATAGATGGTAATACAGATTCACATATAAAAGCATCTTTAGTTGGAAATTCAGTTACAATTCCAATAAATAATAATAAAATGCTTCTTGGAACTTGGCAAAGGATTTTATTTTGTGAATTTGATGGCAAAAGAAAAAGAAAAATACTTATAACTTCGATAAAAAATTAATTTACTACAATTTAAATTAAAGTTTTAATTAAAACAAACCAACAAAATTTATAATATATTATTATTTTCTACTAATTTATGGTTAAAGCACAAATTATTGGTGGTGATTTTTCTAAAATTATTGCAAGACAAAAATCTACTGAAAATTTAGAGATTGGAGAATTACTAATTAGTGAAATTGAAAATGAAAAAATAATTTTTCAAGTAATTGATTTAGGTTTTTCAAGCCAGATTTCAAAACAAAATTTAGAATTAATTTCAGGACTTGATTTAGAAGAAAACACTGATTTAGAATTTTTTGATGAAAATGTTAGAAATTATAAATTGGCTGTTTTAAAAAGTATTTTAAGAATAAAAAAAGATGATGCAATCAATAGCAAAATTTTACCAAACTTTTTTTCTAAATTACGAAGTGTTACAAAAGAAGATTTATTATTTTTAACAAAACCAGAAAACTCAATAAATTTTGGAAATTTAAGATCGGGTTCCAATAAAATTAATTTTGATGTATTTTTAGATGGATCAAAAATATTTAGTGAACATATTTTAGTTGCAGCAACAACAGGTAGAGGTAAAAGTAATTTAACAAAATGTGTTTTATTTGATGTCATAGACAAAAATTACTGTGGTGTTTTAATTTTAGATCCACACGATGAATATTATGGACGAAATTTTAAAGGTTTTAAAGATCATCCACTGGCAGAAGAAAAAATAATTTATTATACAATAAAAAATCCACCAAAAAATGCAAGAACATTAAAAATAAATTTAAGTTTTATTAAACCAAATCATTTTGATGGTGTTGTTTATTTTAGTGATGCACAAAAAGATGCATTATATGGATATTATAAAAAATATAAAACAAAATGGATTGAAGCAATTATTTTAGAAAAACCACTTGACCATAAATTTTTTGAAGCAACAATTAGTGTTGTTCGAAGAAAAATAATGAGTTTACTTGATTTAGATTATTCAAATAATTATTTATCTTGTAATGGTATCTTTGATTTACAAGCAGGAAATACTACTATTACAGATATTGTTAATGAATTAGATAATTCAAAAAAAATCATTATTGACACATCTGGTTTTTCTGGTGCTATTGAAATATTAATTGGTTCAATTATAACAACTGAAATATTAAATAAACACAAATACTATAAAAGAAAAGGAGAATTAAATGAAAAGCCAATTATTTCTATAGTTTTAGAAGAAGCACCAAGAGTTTTAGGAAAAGAAATATTAGAACAAGGACCAAATATTTTTTCAACTATTGCAAGAGAAGGTAGAAAATTTAAAGTAGGACTTTATGCAATAACACAACTTCCATCATTAATTCCAAGACAAATTTTAGCAAATATTAATACGAAAATAATACTAGGTATTGAAATGAATCCTGAAAGACAAGCTATAATAGAATCGGCATCACAAGATTTAACTGAAGATTCAAAAATGATTGCAAGTTTAGATAAAGGAGAAGCAATAATTAGCAGTAATTTCACAAAATTTGCAATGCCAATTAAAATACCATTGTTTAAAAATGTTTTGATAAAATACCAAAATGAATTTAATAAAAATAAATATTTAAAAACAAATTCAAACGATTCAACTATATCTGATAATATAAATAAACAAAACAATATAAGAAAAGATTATAGTGGATTTAACATCACAAATTAAAATATTAAAATGAAATTTAGTCATCTAGCAGATTGTCACATCGGTTCATTTAAAGAACCTAAATTATCTAAATTATCAACAAATGCATTCTTAACAGCAATAGATTTAAGCATTAAAAAAGATGTAGATTTCATACTAATTTCAGGTGATTTATTTAACACAGCACTTCCACAAATTGATAAACTAAAATCTGTTGTATTAAAATTAAAAGAATTAAAAGATAATCAAATTCCAGTTTACATCGTTGCTGGAAGTCATGATTTCTCTTCAACCGGAAAAACCATGCTTGATGTATTAGAAGCTGCAGGACTAGTAATCAATGTAACACGTGGAAAAATAAAAAATGAAAAATTATTTTTAGATTTTACAATTGATAGTAAAACAGGTGCAAAAATTACTGGAATGCTTGGTAGGAAAGGAACACTTGAAAAAAATTATTACAAAGATTTAGACTTAACTAATCTTGAAACACAAGATGGTTTTAAAATATTTATGTTTCATTCAGCAATTAGTGAATTAAAACCTAAATATTTAGAACTAATGGACTCAATAGCTTTATCTAACTTACCAAAAAATTTTAATTATTATGCAGGTGGCCATGTTCATGAAGTTATAGAATATAGTGATTCTAATTATAAAAATGTTATTTTTCCAGGGCCAATATTTCCAAATAATTTTAAAGAAATTGAAAAATTAAACCATGGTGGTTTTTATATATATGATGATGGTAAAATAACTTTTGAAAAAATTATTTTGCATGATGTAATTAGTATTAATTTAAATTGTGAAAATCTAACCCCAAAAGAAATTAATTTGAAATTAAATGCATATATTGATGAAAATAAAAAAAAATTTTATGAAAAAATTATTACTATGAGGCTTTTTGGTAAAATAAATGGTGGAAAAATTTATGAAATTAATTTAAATGAAGTGATTGATAGATTTTATGAATATGGTGCATATTTTGTGATGAAAAATGCATCAATGTTAGTAACTATTGATTTTCAAGAAATTAAAACTAAGGAAGAGAGTATAAGTGAAATTGAAGATAAAACAATAAAAGAACATTTAACTCAAATACCAATAAATACAACAAATGAATTTGATTTTACAAAAAAATTAATGGATGTTTTTTCTATTGAAGAAAATGAAGATGAAAAAAAATCTGATTTTGAATCTCGAATTAAAGAAGAAGCAGATCTTTTAATTAAAAATTTACTAAAATAAAAATTACAATATATTCCTTTTTTTAAAAAAATTAAAAATTTATTTTTTAATTAATTTTAAAATTAAATCTTTTACTTCCTTTGGAGAAGCTCTACCTTTTGATTTTTTCATAACAATTCCAACAATAAAATTTAATGATTTTTCATTTCCAGATAAATAATCATCAACCGCATTTTTAGATTCTTTTATTGCACTAACGCAGTATTCTTCAATTAATGAACTATCATTTACTAATTCTAAATTTTTTTCTCTAACATATTCAATTACATTAAAATCCTTAATTACTAATTCTTCTAATATTTTTTGTGCAACATTTTCAGTAATTTTTTTATTTTCAACTAAATTTAATAAATCTGTTAAATTTTGTATATTTATTTTTAAATCTTCAAATTCTATTTTATTATAATTCATCACTCTAACTAATTCTCGTCTAAGCCATTTTGCTGCAAGGATTGGATTTACTTTTTTTATTACTTTTTCAAAAATACTAGCAAGTTCATATGTTTGTGCAATAACTTTTGAATCTGTTTCATTTAATTTATAATCATTAATATAACGTTTTGTCTTATTTGTTGCAAGCTCTGGTAAATTTTCTTTAATTTTTTTAATCATCTCTTCTGTAATATTTATTGAAACTAAATCTGGATCAATAATATAACCATAATCATCTTCAGTTTCTTTTACTCTTATTCTTTTTGTTATTTGAAGTTTAGAGTCCCAATTTCTAGTTTCCTGAATTAATTGTTTTCCTTCTTTTAAATCTTGTTTTTGTCTTTTTATTTCATACTCAATTGCTTTTTGTATCTCTTTAAATCCGGTTATATTCTTTACTTCCGCTCTAACATAATTAGATTCTTTAATAGAAATATTAGCATCTGCTTTAATTATACAAGTTTTTGGGTCATAAATTTTTAAATATTTTAAAATACTAATTAAATTTTTCATAAACTCTCGTGCCTGATTTGCACTTTTAATTTCAGGATTAGTTACAATTTCACATAAACAATTACCACTTCTATTATAATCAATTAAAACATAATTACTAGAATGCATACCATTTGGATGAACTAGTGATGCTGGATCTTCTTCAATATGTATTCTTGTTAAATTTATTTTTTCTCCATCACTTAATTCAATAAAACCATTTAATCCAAGTGGTTCTTCAAATTGACTAATTTGATAGTTCTTTGCCATATCAGGATAAAAATAAGATTTTCTTGAAAAAATCAATTTATTTGTAACATTACAATTCAATGCAAGTGCTAATTTTAAACTATATTCTAATGCTTTTTTATTCAACTTTGGTTTGCAACCAGGTTGACCCAAACATATTTCACAAACTCTTGTATTTGGTAATTCATCTTCATTTACAATTCTCGTGCATCCACAAAATAATTTTGTATTGGTATTTAATTCAACATGTATTTCAAGTCCAATTACTATATCTGAATTAAAATTCATTTTTTTTTCATTACTTTTTTCATCACTCATTTTCAATAAATTCTTTAGATAATTGTATTAATTTTCCTTCATCAAAATGATTTGCTATACCCAAAAGGCCAATTGGCATTTTATTTTTATCATAGCCAACATTCATACTCATATGTGGAAGTCCAGAAATATTTGGACCAACTAACATTATATCCGCCATATAATGCTCAATTGGTTTCATTTTTTTAATATCTTCAAATTTTGGAGAAGTATATGGAACAACAGGGCTTACTAATAAATCAAAATCATTAAATTGTTTTTTATATTCCTCAATTATTAAAGTTCTAACCTTTGCAGCTTTTATATAATATGCATCTCTAAATCCAGACATTCGAGTAAAAGTTCCAAGAATTATTCGTCGTTTTACTTCATCACCAAAATTATTAGATCTAACCTTTGTAAAATATTCATTAAAATTACCTTCTAATTTTTCTTGCATTCCATAACGTAAACCACAATATTTTGCAAGATTGGTTGATGCTTCTGAAGTTGAAATTAAATAATATGCTGATAATCCATATTTTAATGTAAATGGAAGTGAAACTTCTCTGCAAATTGCACCTCTCTCTTTTAATTTTTCTATCGCATTTAAGCAATTTTCTTTCACTTCATCATTTATATTTTCAAAACATTCACTAATAATTCCAATTTTCATTCCTTTAATATCTTTATCTAAATAAGATGAGTAATCATCAACTTTTTCTCTTGAGCTAGTTGAATCCATATCATCATATCCTGAAATTATTTTTAACATTAATGCAATATCTTTTGGTTTTTTACTCATTATTCCAATTTTATCAAGTGAATTTCCATAATCAATTAAACCATATCTTGAAATCCTACCATATGTAGGACACAATGCAAAAATACCGCAAAACGACCCAGGAGATGCAACGCTTCCTCCTGTTGATTCTCCAAGAGCAATATGTGAAAATTCTGCTTTTTTAGTAATACCAGCAGCACCACCGCTACTTCCACCACAGCTTCTCTCTCTATCAATTGGATTTAATGGCACATTAAAATCTTTCCCAACATTAACGCTAAATCCACCAAATCCAAATTCATCTTGAGCAGTTGTTCCAATAATTATTCCACCTTCATCTTTAATTCGTTTAACTACAGTTGAATCAAATTGAGGTATATAATTAGTTAAAATTTTACTTCCAGCTCGAGTTAAAATTCCTTTAGCACAAATTGCATCTTTAATTGATACACTAACTCCAAGTAGTTTTTTATTCTTTTTATCCTGTAATTTAAGTTCTTTTGCTTGTTTTATTGCATCATCTTTTGCAATTGTATTAAAAAAATTATATTCTTCATTTATTTTTTCAATATCATTAATTACATTTTTTGTATGTTCAACTATATCAATTTCATTATTTTCAATTTTTTTAATAAAATCATCAATTTCCATTTTATATTGCTTTTGGACCTTTAAAATATCCATCCTTTATATGACTCTTTTTAGAATTTTTTAAAGCTTGCTCTTGTGTGAATGAATTTTTAATAATATCTTCTCTAAGTTCATCTTCTAATTTAATTGGATGAAAACTAGGTTTAACATTTTTAGTATCAACTTCATTAATAATTTCAAAATTATTTAGAATTTCTTTAATTTCAACTGTAAATTTTTTTATCTCTTCATCTGTTAATTCTAATTTAGCTAAATTTGCAACATGATTTATTAATTTATTATCAACTTCCATAAAATTTTAAATTTTTAATTTATATAAATAATTTATGATTATTTTAGCAAAACAAAAAATTATTATTTTCACAGCATATGATAATATTTAAAAAATAAAAAATAAATATAATTTAATAGTTAATCATAAATAAATTAATAAAAAAAAACAATTATTTATTTTTTAATTTTACTGTTTCTTCTAAATCTTCACAATTCCATACATGTTCAAACATATTTTGTATAGATTTTGCAAAAAAATCAGTATTAACCCAAATTGCAGAATCATAATCTGCAGAAATTTTACTATCATCAAGCAAACTAAAAACTGTTTTTTTACCATCAACAATCAATATTCTAGAATTTACATCATTTACATTTTTAATGCTTGCAATATTTTTTAAAGTACTTTCAGCATCTTTTGTTTTCTCATTAAGCGGTGCTGCAATTTTTATTTCAACACCTTTCTTACTAGCTTTCATCAACGCTTTTTTTAATGATTTTGATTTTCTAATTAGACCATTTGATGTAGTCATTATTATTATAGATTCTTTTGCATCTTTAATTAACATATTTAAATTATTATAATAACTTGTTCTATCTTTAAGTGAACCAGAAATATCACTTGGCTCAACTAATTCAATCCCATGATTATAAAGCATATTTAACTCATTTAATAACATATCATTCTTTAACTCATTAATTGCATCGATTTTATCGTTTGCTTCTCTTGAATAATTATTTTTTACTCTCTCAATTACTTCCTCAGGCGATACTGCAATATATTTAATTGGTTTTCCAACCCTCATTACAATAAAGCCTTTTCTTTCAAGACTTTCCAAAACATCATATGCTCTAGATCTTGGAACATTAGCAATATCTGATAATTCACCTGCTGTAGAAATCCCACGAGATAGTAATGCAGCCCAAATTTTTGCTTCATAACTATTAATATTAAAAGCTTTTAATTTATTTAAAAATTTTGTTTCAAATATCATTTTTTAGTACCTTTTTTAACTTTTTTTCATTTAATATAATTTATAAATATACAAAATTTAACTAAATTTTAGAATAACATACTAATATTTAAAGGTTTCTTTTTTTTATTTACTCAAAAGTAGTACTATTTCAAACTTAATAGGCAAACAAATAACTTTTATCATATTTTTGATAAATATTTAAAATTTCACCAAACTTACAATTCATGCAAGTTGCATCTAAATTAATCCATCCATCATCAAGATATTTCTTTTTAGCATCTTCTACATAAATTTGTATATAAACATGTTTTGGTACAAAAACAAAACGTACAGGAATACCAATAGCTAACATTTTAGAGGCAAGTAATACTGCAAAATCATCACAATCACCACCGCCACTTAAAACCATTTCTTTTGGTGTTTGTATATATTCATCCGTTTCAGAAACATATTTAAAACTATCACGTACAAAATAATAAATGGCTTTCGCTTGGCATATTTTTTCATCATCACATGAATCAGTTGCAATTTTAGTTGAACTAAGTTTTATCTCATACGATAAATAATCTACATAATTAACAATACTTCCATTTGTTGGCCTATTTATATCTTCAACTGAAATATTACTATAAAATTTAGCATAAATTTCATTTTTTGTTGGAATATTTTTTGGATTTGAATCAAATTTTAAAGAATAAAATGGCAAAACCATCAAAATTAACAACAAAATAATAAATAATGTTAAAAAAGTTTTTAAAATAAAATAATTGTTTGTTTTTTGTTCGTCTTGTTCTTCTTTTTCTTCATCTAAAATTACTTCATCTAAAATTTCATCATGGATTTTTTCCTTTTTCATTTTTTTTAAACAATTTAATAAATCTAATTAAAATATAAATATTGTAAAATTATATACATTAGTAAATTTATAAACAAAAAATTTATAAAATTCAATATTTTAAAAAATTTATGTTTGATTTTAATA
>CAZQHZ010000010.1:0-49450 GCA_964593285.1 uncultured Methanosarcinales archaeon
TGGCTTTTTTAATTTCAATAAAAAAATAAAAAACAACACAAATTAAAAAAAATATAGTTGAAATAAATACTAGTTTAATAATAAAATCTAAAATTTTTAATTTTTTTTACCATTTTTATTTAAATAAGTCAAAATAATAAAGATAAACAACTTAAACTTCCATCCATTTTTCTAAATTCACTCATATCTAATTCAATAGTTTTATAATTCATATTTTTAAATTTTATCTTATCTTTAAAACCTTTTGCTATTAAAAGAAAATCATTAATAAAAAGACAATTAGCATAATAATCCTGGTTATCATTTACTATTAAAACATTTGAATCTTTAAAATAATTAGAATAATTTTTTATGCAAATAAAATTATTATATCCAATATAACTAACTCCAGAATCTAAATGGGGTTGTTTTTTAACTTTAATTTCAGATGAAGAGTAATTATATTTTTCTAAAATGTTAGACAATTGCTTTGAGCCATTTAAATTAGTTCTTTTGGATCTTCCAATAAAAAAATGTTTATTAAATTTTACAACGTCACCACCTTCTATTGTACCTTTTTCTTTAATTTTTTTAATTGTTTTATATTTAGAAAGAATTTTTTGAATTTCTTTTTCTTCACCTTGTCTAGATTTATATTTTAATTTAGTTATTATTGCTATTTTATTTAGTATAATTGCAGTATCTTCAACAAAACAAGAATCTGGAAATTTATCATCTGCATCTAAAACAATTAGCTTTAAACCACATTTTAAAAGTGCTTCATAATAATTAAAATGTTGCTTTAATGTTTTTTTATAATTTGGTTTACCCAAATTAGAAGTAGTAATACCTTTATGGAAATTAATTGACGGTTTTCTAACAATAGCATATTTAAACATAATAATTTTAAAATTAAATTATTTATAAATTTTTTCAACAAAACAAACAGCTATTTAATTCCCAAACAATTTTTCAATTAAAATACAAAACTTATAAAATATTTTATAAAAAATAAATTAATTATGAAAATAATTAATTTTATAAAGAATTTAAATATAATAAAAAAGTATTTTAAAATATTAAAAATATTATTTTAATTGAATAAAATAAATTTAAATAAATAAACTAAAAATGACTAAACCAAAATTACAATATTTTTTAACTCTACTTTTTACAATAATTATATTATTTTTTATATTTAAACAAATTAATTTTAATTTATTATTAAATGAAATTAAAAATATCAATATATATTGGTTAATCTTTTCATATTTATTATTAATTTTTCCTATTTCTTTTACTGCAATAAAGTGGAAAATTTTAATTAGTGATTATAAAAAAATAACTTTTTATGATTCATTAAAATTACATTTTGTGATGGAGTCTTTTTCAATTATTACACCTTTAAAAATGGGAGATTTTATTAATGCTTTTTATAAAAATGATAATAAATTTAATAGAAAAATAGGTGTTGGTGCGAGCATATTTGAAAAACTTATTGATTTAATAACTTTAAGTATATTTGGTTTATTTGGAATAATATATTTTTTTGATTATAAAATAATAATTATTTTTATAACAATTTCATTAATTATTATTACTGGATTTATTTTTGTAACTTTATTTATGAATACTAATAAAGATGGAATTTTCATGAAAATAATAATTAAAATAATTCCATTTAAAAAAATTACAAAAATAATTAATGATATTATAATATACTATTCAAAAATAAGGAGAAAACCTATAAAAATAATAAAAGCATTTCTACTTTCATTTTTAACTTATTTTTTTTTTATAATTCAAGGATATTTTTTATTTTATGCAATTGGTGTTAATCTTGAATTATTTTTTGTATTAAAAGTTATAATATTAGGACTTATTATAGGTATGATTCCAGTTACATTAGCAGGAATTGGTACTAGAGATGGTATTTTTATATTACTATTAAGTGGAATACTAAGTTATGAAATTATAGTATTGTATGCACTTTTATTTAGTTTAGGATATATATTAATTGCATTAATTGGTCTTATTTGGATAAAAGAAATAATAAATAATTTGAATTTTAAAATAAAAAATTATTAGTTACTTTAAAAAAGATCTTAAAAAATAAAAGATGTGCCATTTATTAAGTTTTGAAACATTTTTTTTTCTTTTAGCAAAATTAAACATAATTTCTTTAATTTTTATTTTTTTATTATAAGATTTTAAAAAGTCAAACAATATCTTATATCCTTTTAATTCATATTTATTATTATTTTTAATTATAGAATTTAATATGATTTCTTTTTTAATTCCAAAAAAACCAGATAAGGGATCTTTTGAAAAATTTTTATTTTTTATGATAAGTTTAATTTTTGCAATTGAATTTGCAAAATTTGAAATTAATCTTCTAAATAAATTTATTTCTTTAATATTTTTTCTGATAGCAATTACTAAGTCATAAGTATTTAAATTATTTAAAATATCAATAATTTTTTCTGGAGGATGCTGAAAATCTGCATCCATAACTACAATATATTTAGTTTTTGAAATTTTTATTGCATCAATAACACTTATAGCTAAACCCTTTATTTTTTTATTTTTTCTATCTAAGAAAATTATATTTTTTTTTAAATTTTCAACAATTTTTTTTGTTAAATCAACTGAACCATCATCTGAAATAATTATATTTATTTTTGGGTATAATTTAAGAATTAAATTTATTAAATCACCAATATTTTTTTCTTCATTTAATGTAGGTATTATTACTGTATAATTTTCAAATGTTTTTGTTTTTTCCATCTATGCCTTTTAATTTAATCTTTATTTATTTTTTTTAAAATTTCTTCTGCTTCATTTTCTTCATATTTTAAATGTCTCCAATTTATTTTTAATTCATCATCACTAAACCTTGGAATAATATGAAAATGAATGTGTGGTACAATTTGACCTGAAACTTTTTTGTTATTATTTACTATATTAAATCCGTCTGCATTTAAATTTTTAAATACTTTTTTTGAAACTTTTTGTAATGATTTTGTTAAATTACAAAATTCTTCTTCACTAATTTCAAGAACAGTTTCGTAATGTTTTTTTGGAATAACTAATACATGACCTTTATTTGCAGGAGAAATATCTAAAAAAGCCAAAGTATTTTCATCTTCATAAACCTTAAAACACGGTATTTCTCCTTTAACAATTTTACAAAAAATACAATCATTCATTTAAACCACCTTTTTTATTTTAATTTTTTTTAATATAAAAATTATTCTAAAGTAAAATAAACCCTTCTATTCATCTTACCTTTATTTTCAATTTTTAATAAATTAATCTTACCAATTTCAGATAATTTTTTGACATGCGTTCCTGCATCTGGCTGTGAATCAAAATTATCAATTTCAACAATTCTTATTTTATCTATATTGTTATTAAACCCAATTGATAATTTTATTAAATCAGGATTTTTTAATAATTCATCTTTTGTAATATAATATGTTTTTATGTCTAAATCTTTTTTTATTAATTCATTTGCCTCACTAATTAAATTTTCAATTAATTCTCTATTAAAATTATCTAAATTAAAATCAATTCTTCCTTTATCTTCATATAATTGATTTCCTGTAATTTTTGCATTTGTTTTTTTTGAAAAAATTCCAGATATTAAATGTGCGGTGGTATGATATCTCATTAATTTATATCTTCTATTCCAATCTATATTAATTTTTAATTCATCGCCTTCACTTAAATTATTCTCTTCTAAAATATGAATAACTTCGCCATCTTTTTTTATGCAATTAATAACATTAAACTTTTTATTAACACTTAATCTTAAAAAACTACCAACATCATTTAATTGTCCACCACTATTTGGATAAAATATTGTTTTATCTAATATAACTTCATTGTTATTAATTTTAACAATTTTTGCAGTAGCTTCTTTTAAATATGCATCCTCTAAATAAATTAATTTTGTCATTTTAATAAAAGAAAGAGGCAATTATTTATAATATTTATTGATAAAAATATAAATAATCCGAAAATAATATAAATAAAATAAATAATTAATTTTTTACTATGAGAACAAAAATAATTGCTGCAAACTGGAAAATGTATAAAAATACAAAAGAAACAATTTCTTTTTTAAAAAATATTTCATCAAAATTAAAAGATGTAAATAATAAAGAAATAATAATTGCACCATCTTTTACTAGCCTTGAAAAAGCAAAAGAATATCTTTATAAAAATAATTTTAATAATGTAAAATTAGCTTGCCAAAATATTAATTCTAAAGATTATGCTGCATTAACCGGAGAAATTTCGCCTTTAATGGTTAAAGATTTTGTAAATTATGCTATTGTTGGCCATTCTGAGAGAAGAATATTTTTTAATGAGACAAATAAAATTATTTCAGAAAAACTAATTAGTGCATTTAAACATAACTTAATTCCAATTTTATGTATTGGAGAAACAAAAGAAGAACGTGAAAATAATAATTATAAAGATGCAATAATTACTATGCTTAAAAAATCTTTAGAAAATGTAGATAAAGAAGATATTAAAAAAATAATTGTTGCATATGAACCAATATGGGCTATTAGTAATGGAGATCCATCAACAATTCCTGCAACACCAGAAATAGCACAAGAAATGCATTTAATTATTAGAAATTTTTTTAAAACAATAATTAATGAATATGCAAACAATATAAGAATTTTATATGGTGGAAGCGTTAAAGAAGATAATATTAAAGAATTTATGAATAAAGATGACATTGATGGCGTTTTAGTTGGTGGTGCAAGTTTAGATTTTGAAAAATTTGAAAAAATAATAAAATATGATTATTAAATTACTTTAATTATAAAAACTTTTTTTGTATCATAAATTTCATCATCTGCTGTATTAACTTCTAGAAAATATTGATAAGTTCCAGGTATTACATCTTTTGAAACACTAATAAATAATGGCTGTATTGTAAAACCTCGTGAATTATCTATCTCAACTAATGTATGGTCGCCATTTAAATGTGTAAATTTAGGGAAGTGAGTTGGACTAATTTGTTGATTTTGATTATTATATGCTTTATTAAAAATTGTAGATACTTTAAATTCATCTTCTGATGTAACATTTTTTATCCCATAATATAAATTAGCATGTTCGTTTCTATTTATATTTATTTTAATTTTAGGTATTGCAACACTTGAGCCACTTGTTTTAAAAACATGTAAAATTTCATCTTCAACTTCTGTTGGTATTACTAAATCTTTTGTATCACCAATAATTTTAGTAAGAATTAAAATGCCAAGACCAAGCATTGCTAATGATAAAATTACCATAACTATAAAATTAATTGATAATTCCATTGAAGCTTTTTTTTTCATTTTAAATAACATTAACTACAAAGGTTCTTTCTAAACCATGTTGTTGTCGATTACCTTTAACTCTTAAATTATATAAATACATTCCAGGTATTACATCTTTTTCTACCGTTATAAAAATTGGTATAACTTGTTGGTTAAGGTAATCAATTGTTATATCATCATCATTTACATGAGTCCAAATTTTATCAGGACCACAATCATTATTACAATCTGCTCCTACATCTGTATCACAGATAGTATCAAAATCTAGATTATTTTTAAAGGCTTTTTTACAAGTTATTTGTAGTTCAAAGGTTGCTCCATCACTTATATTATTTCTAATTCCAACACCCAAAACATCTCTGCCACCTCTTTGTATATCTGCTTTATAGTAAGGAAATGCAACAACTTCATTTGTATTTAAAAGTATTCGCTCAATTTCACGTTTTGCATCTTCATCTAAAGAATCTTTTATTCCACTAGTTCCTGTAACAATTTGATATAAAAATGTAACACCAAGACCAAGCATTATTAGTGATAAAATTAGCATTACAATAAAATTAATTGATAAACTTAAAGATGCTTTTTTTTTAAATAAGATCTTGTGCATTTTTTACATCAACCATTACTAATTTTTCACTAAAACTTCTATCAAAATCTCCTCTTTTAATTCTTTCTTCATCTGTTCGTGAATCAATTGATTTATATTCATAAAAAAATCTCATGCTAGCAGATTCTTCCATTTCTAAACTATCAGAAGTATAAGTTATTGGAACATTTGTTTTAAAACTACTTCCAACAGAATCTAATTTTCCATTAAAATTATTATTTCTACCAAATAATTTATTGCCACTACCAACAATTTGAATTTCTGTTATTTTAAGATTTGAAAAATCTTTATCTGTATCTCTTAATTCAACTTCAATTTCTAACCTATCATGATTTATAACTAATGGTTTTTTAACATTTACAGAAATTGATAAACTATTGCCTAAAACACCACTATCAAATATGAATGGTACTGTTTGCTGTGAATCTGTATCAATATCAACAATGCATTTATTTTTAGAACACATCTTTTGTAAATATTCACTATGAATTTCCTTGGTTCTAGTTCTTGTTTCAATTTCATCAATAAGTAAATTACCTTCACATGTATCTTCTAGGCAGTCATCTGGACAATTACAATAATTTTCTCCTTCTTCACAAATACCATTACCACAACATTCTAAAATTGGTTTATGTTCGCATTTATATTCTTCACAGACTGCATTAAAGCAAGTTCCTCTTGTATTTTTACATTCACTACTAGTTTCACACTCTTTTTCTTTGCAACCAAAAGCAAAAAAAAGAGATATTAGTAAAAAAATAATTAATAAATATTTTAATTTCATTTTTCATATACACCTAATTATTTTCTTATTTCATATTCTTTAATTAAAAGCAACATAAATAAAATTAAAATAATTGCTCCAATTATCATTAAAGATAAACCATGTGTGAAATTATCAATAGTTCTAAGTGCTATAAATAAACCAAAAGCCATAATACCAAAGCCTAGCCATAAAAATTTATCTAAAACTAATTTCATAATTTCAAATTCTTGTTGTTGTGTTAATTTTTTTTTCATAATAAATCACCATTTAAATTTATACTACATGTAAAAAAAATGAATGTTTTGCAAAAGAGTCATCTGCGTTTACAACTTCAATTGTACAAATATAAGTTCCTTTAACATATCCTAATTCATCTTCTGGCTCTTCTAAATTAATAAACATTCTATAAGCAACGGCCTGACTTGGTTTAATTTCGGTTTCAGGTAATGTAGTTATTGTTGGTAAAGTATCAATTGGAGAACTTTCTCCTTGTCTTATACATTGTGATATTTCAAGGTATACATCATTTATAGGTGTAGATTCTTTATTATAAAAACCCATATTAAAACTAGCAGATTCTCCTTGTGGTACATTTATATCTTGTGGGAATGCAATTGGTCTATCAGCAGTTGGTGGATTTTCTAAATCATGTAATCCAATAGCCTCTGTTGTTTGTGTTAATAAAGTATCTTTTAAGAAATTTACAAATACAATTCCAACTCCAAGTAATGCAAATGCTAAAACTAATACAACTATAGCATTTACTGATAAAGACATCGACGCTTTTTTTTTCATATTTAATACACCTCTTTATTAAATAAATAAATCTAAATATATTCTATTTTTTAAAATTTATATATTTATAAATCTTTCGCTTAAAAAACAACCATAACATTTTTAAATTGAAATAACATTCTTTTAAAATATAGAAAAGGTGATTTAAAATGATGGAACTTGGTGGAAATATTACACTTTCTGGATTTAAAGATTTAGATAAAGATACAATGATTATTATAAAAAAAATCATTGGAAGTTACATAAAAAAATTTAATGAAAAAAACAGTAAATTTCAAAGTTTTTCTGTGAATTTAAAAAAAACAGGAGAAACAGAAAATTCAGCTATTTTTGAACTTAAAGCAAATTTAATTGCAGATAAGCAATATAATGCTGAAACAAATGATAGAAATTTATTAATTGCAATTGATAAATTATTAAAGAAATTAGATTCATTAGTAGAATAAATAATTTATTTCTACATTTTTTTTATTAGTAAATAATTTAAAGGTTAATAATAATCATGAAAATTATGAATGTTATTGATATTAAAAATAAAATAGATCCAAAATTCTATAAAATTTTAAAGCAAAACATAATTGAATTTAGACCTTCACAAAAAAAAGCAATAAACTCAGGATTACTAAATCAAAAAAATCTATTAGTTTGTACACCAACAGCTTCTGGAAAAACATTAATTGCAGAACTTGCAATGATAAATAATATTTATAAAAAATTTGGAAAAGCATTATATATTGTTCCATTAAAAGCACTTGCAGTTGAAAAAAAAAAGGAATTTACAAGAAAATATCCCAATTTAAAAGTTGCAATGTCTATTGGTGATGTTGATTCAAATGAAAGTTATCTTGCAAATTATGATTTAATAATTACAACTAGTGAAAAATTGGATTCATTAATAAGACATGATACTCCATGGATTAATTATATAAAAACAATTGTTGTAGATGAAATACATTTATTAAATGATTATAAAAGGGGACCAACATTAGAATTTTTAATAACTTTATTAAAAATAATTTTGCCAAATATGCAATTTGTTGGTTTATCTGCAACAATTGGAAATCCAGAAGAATTAGCAAAATGGCTTAATGCTAACCTAGTTTTAGATGAATGGCGACCTGTTGAATTACAAAAAGGAATTTTGTTTAACAATAAATTAGAATTTTATTAAAAAAATATGAAAAAATGGTTAATTTTTGGAAAATAGTAAATAGTGTTATTGAAGAATCAGATTTGATTTTAGAAGTTGTAGATTCAAGAATGCCAAAATTTTCAAGAAATGAAGAAATTGAAAAAAAAATTGAAAAGCAAAATAAAAAATTAATTATTGTATTAAATAAATGTGATTTAGTTGAAAAAGATGATTTAGATAAAATGAAAAAAAAGTTAAAAAATTCAGTATTTGTTTCAACAAAAAAAATGCTTGGAACAACTATTTTAAAGAAAAAAATTTTATCGCTTGGTGCTAAGGAAAAAATAGTTGTTGGGGTTGTTGGATTTCCAAATACTGGAAAAAGTTCAATTATTAATGCAATTGCTGGAAAAAATAAAGCAAAAGCATCTTCTTATGCAGGTTTTACTAAAGGAATTCAAAAAATAAGAGCTTCATCAAGAATTATGTTATTAGATACACCAGGAGTTATTCCTTTTAAGGAAAATGATGAATCAAGAGAAACAATTATTGCTGCAAAAAATCCTGCACAATTAGATGATCCTGAGTATATTGCTCTTGAAATAATTAAATTAACAGATGAAAAAAGCATACTAAAAACATATAATATTGAGTATAATTTTACAGATGAAATAGATGATGATATTTTAGAAAAAATTGCAATTAAAAAAAATCTTTTAAAGAAAGGTGGACTTGCAAACACAAAAGATGCTTCTATTATTGTAATAAAAGATTGGCAAACTGGAAAATTAAAACCAAAATTAGAAGATTTAGAAAAACAATTAATTGATTAATTAAAAAAAGGAATTATTTTTTTAAGACAATTTTACCATAAAAAGTAGTTTCTATTTTATAATCTTTTAAATTATTTTCTTTAGCATATTTTTCTGCTAATTCTTCTGATTTAAAAGACTTAGGTCTAGTTTTTCTATTTCTTCCAATAACACCTTTGTGTCTTTTACTATATAAAATTGAACCCATTTTACTTTGTAGATAAAACACTTATATATAAAATTAACTTTTTTAAAAATTTAAAAAATAAAAAAATATATATAAAAAATTTTAGCAAAAGCTTTTTATACACAAAATTTAACTTAAATTATAATGGAATATATTAAATTAGTTGAAACTTATGAAAAAATACAAAATACTAGCAAACGACTTGAAAAAATACATATAATTAGCGAATTTATTAAACAAATTGTTTTAAAAAATAATATCGACAATAAAAAAGAATTAGAAATAATAATAAATTTACTTCAAGGGAAAATATTTCAACCATGGCAAAAAGAAAAAATTGGTGTTTCCACAAAAACAGTAATTAAAGCAATTGCTACTTCTTTTGGAATTAGAATTACTACTATTGAAAATTTATGGAGAACTAAGGGAGATCTTGGAATTGTTGCTGAAGAATTAAATAATAAAAAAAAACAATCAACATTATTTAAAATAAATTTAGATATTTTTAAAATATATAATAATCTAAAAAAACTTGCATCAATTGAGGGAATTGGCACTTTCTTAGAAAAAAATAATTTAATTAATGAACTATTAACTAGTTCTACACCAAAAGAATCTAAATATATCGTTAGAACAATTCTTGAAGATTTAAGGGTTGGTGTTGGTGAAGGAATTTTGCGAGACAGTATTCTTTGGGCTTTTTTTGGAGATGAATTAAAGATAAAATATGATGATGAAAAAAACATAATAGTTTTTGATGATAATAATCGAGAAAAATATGACGAATATTCAAAATTAATACAAAAAGCATACAATATTACAAATGATTTTTCAAAAATTATAAAAATTATAAAACAAGATAAAATTGATGGGATAAAAAAAGTATCAATCGAACTTGGTAAACCCATTAAATCAATGTTATTTCAAAAAGCAAAAGATATTAAAGATGGTTTTAAAATTGTTGGAAAACCTGCAGCTTTTGAATATAAATATGATGGTTTTAGAATACAAATACACTATAATGATGGAGAAATAATTCTTTTTTCACGAAATTTAGAAAATATAACAAAACAATTTCCTGATGTAGTTAGATATGTAAAAGAATCAATTACTACAAAAAATGCAATTTTAGATGCAGAAATTGTTGGAATTAATTTAAAAAATAATCAATATATGCCTTTTCAAAGTATTTCACAAAGAATAAAAAGAAAAAATAATATTGATGAGATGGCAAAAAAATTTCCTGTTGAAATAAATGTTTTTGATATTATGTTTTGTGATGATAAAATATTACTTGATGAACCATTTAGCATTAGACGTAAATATTTATCAAAAGTAATTGAGCCAAAAATTAGAAAAATTGTTTTATCAAGAATTATTATTACTGATAATGAAGAAGAAGCAAATAAATTTTATAACGAAGCTTTAGATTTAGGTGAAGAAGGAGTTATGATTAAAAATTTAAATGCAGTTTATGAACCAGGTTCAAGGGTTGGCTATGGTGTTAAATTAAAACCTATAATGGATTCACTTGATTTAGTTATTGTTGAAGCTGAATGGGGGGAAGGGAAACGAACAAATTCTTTAACTAGCTTTACTTTAGCTTGCATAAATGAAAATAATGAATTATTAAAAATAGGTAAGGTTTCAACAGGATTAAAAGAACTTGAAAGTGAAGGTGTAACATATTCTAAAATGACAGAAATTTTAAAACCTTTAATTTTAAATGAAAAAGGAAGAGTAGTTATTTTAAAACCAAAAATTGTAATTGAAGTATCTTTTGAAGAAATTCAAAAATCAACAAATTATGAAAGTGGTTATGCTCTACGATTTCCAAGGTTTATTAGGCTTAGGGAAGATAAAGGAATTGATAATGTAAATAATTTAAATTCTATAAAAGAAAATTATTTTTCTCAACGAAATAGAAATACAAATAATTAAAAATATTAAAAACAATATATTTAAATAAAATTTAATTTTTAATAAAACAATGAAACAAAAAGTTTTTTTTTCAAAACCAAATTATCCATTAATTTCTTCATTAGATAAACAAATGGTTGATATGCATTTTCATACACAATTTTCAGACACTAATATAAAAATAAAAGATGTTATAAAAAAAGCAAAAAAATTAGGTATTGGTGTTGCTATAACTGACCATAACGAGATAGAAGGTTCAATTGAAGCTTTTAACAATAAAGAAGGGGTAATGGTAATTCCTGGAATTGAAGTTTCATGTATTGAAGGACCTCATATTTTATTGTATTTTTATTCAATTGATGAATTAAAAGATTTTTTTGAAAATTATCTTAAAAGAAAAAAAAATAAAAATCCGTATATGGCTACAAAAACTACTGTTAGTGAACTTTTAGATGAATGCGAAAAATATAATTGTGTTAAAGTTGCAGCACATCCATTTGGATATTCTATTTCAAATTCAGGTCTTTGTAAATGTATAAAAAAAGCATATGTTAATCAAAATATAATGGATAAAATAACAGGTCTAGAAGTAGTTAATGGTGCAATGAATAGACATTTAAATAATAAAGCTATAAGATTTAGTAATATGACTAATAAAGTAATAACAGGTGGAAGTGATGGGCATTGTTTATTTCAATTAGGTCAAACTGTTACTGTTACTAAAGCTAAAAATCATATAGAATTTTTAGATAATTTACAAAAAAATAAAAATATAGTTATCGGAAAAGAAACAAAAGCAATACCAAAAATATTACCTTTTTCAAAATCATTAAAGGCTCATTTAGGTTATGCTGTCCCTTCTGTTAAAATACAATCTATATTATTGTACAATCGTGCAAAACATTTTAAGACAGTGGTTGTTGAAAAAATTAATAATAAAATTCATAAAAAATCTAAAATAAAAAAAGAAACAAAAATAAAAAAATTAGATTAAATATATAAATATTTTAATTTTCTATCAATTTATTGCCCCTATAGTGTAGCATGGATATCACGTGAGGTTGCGGACCTTATAACCAGGGTTCAAATCCCTGTAGGGGCGTTATTAAAAATGTTATTTTTAAAATATTTTTCTTTTTTTTAACAAACCATTCTTATATGATTTAAATAAAATAATAAACATCTATATTTTTTTACTAAATTAAAATTAAAAAATAATTGATTTTAAAAAGATGATAACAATTTGTATTTTTATTAATAAAAAATTAAAAAATTTACATTAAAATTAAATTTCTTTTAAATTAAATAAAAGTAATATAAAAATAATTTATTTTTATTGTAAATAAATTAATTAATTAACACAAAAAATAAAAATAGATATAATATACAAAAATACATGGCAACATTAATTACGTGCTTATCAACTGGCAAAGGAACTTGGATAAAAGTTATGGATTTAATTAATTTGCAAGATTGGGATAATATATTTATTATTTGTAATCAATTTGCAAAAGAAAAATTTAAAGTAGCAAAAAAAGCAGAATTTATTGTAATTAATGAAGATGATGAAATAAATAAAATTTCTAATACAATAAAAGATGCATTAAATAAAAAAATTGATGATTTTGAAATTGCATTAAATATTGATTCTGGGAGTGGTAAGGAACATATGGCATTAATTAGTTCTATATTAAAACTTGGATTATCTTTAAGATTTGTTTGTGTTGAAAAAGGTAAATTAATTGAAATTACACCTTATGAAAAATAATTATTTTCGAGAAATACAAACCCAATATCCTGATTTTTTTGCTAATACATCTATATTATTGAAAACTTCATTCATTTTATCAAATATTGTATTTCCACCTTTATTTTTACGAACAACAATTTGTAAACTTCCATTATTATTTAAATAATTATATGATTCTTCAATCATTTTTAAACAAACGTCTTTACCTGCAGATTGTGGTGGATTTAATAAAATGAAATCAAATTTTTCATTTATATTTAAAAAACAATCACTTTGTATTGCTTTTATATTTTCAAGATTATTTAATTTAATATTTTGTTTTGAAATAGCAATTGCTCTTTTGTTTACATCACTCATAACTACATTGCAATTTTTAAAAGAATTTGCAATGCTTATTCCAACAATTCCGCACCCACAGCCTAAATCTAAAACTTTTTTAAAATCTTCAATAATGCAATTGTTAAGTAAAATTATTGTGCCTCTATCAACCCTTCCAACAGAAAAAATACCTGATGCTGTAATTAATTTAAAATTTTTATCAAAAAAAGAAACATTAATTTGTGTTTTAACTAATTTAGATTTTTGATCTTTATTATAATAGTGTTCAACCATTCTTTTTTAATCCATAATACCATACATTCCATATAAAAATCTATCTGCAACCATTAATAAATCTTCACCAATTCCAGAAAGAATAGCACAATTATCAATAATCTCAATCCCTTTTTTTTCATTTGTTCTATTAAAAAAAATTACAGCAGAATCAGTATTATCACAATTGATTACACTAATATTATTATTATTTTGTGTAATTTCATGTTCCATTATAAATGCAGCCGAAAAATTTTTACCAAAGTGAAGTCTTAAATTTGTTGTAACTTCTTGTATGGATAATGTAACATATGCATCATGATTTTCATCCCTTGGGTCAGATGTAATATAAAAAAATTCGTGCTTATCAATAAAAGCTTTTACATCACCAATAACATTAATATCTTCTAATTGTTTTGGGCCATAATTTAACTTAATTAAAAAAAGATTGTTATTTATTAATTTTTGAGTATTCCAAACAGTATTATTATAAAAAAATTCATAGCCATTATATGTATATGTTTTATTATTTGCATCATTATTACTAAAAACAAAAGAAAATAAAAATGTAACTAAAATAAATATTAAAATTAATAAAATTATAAAAATTATCCCTCGTTTTTGTGTTTTATTTTGTTCTTTTATTTCTTTTTCTGATAATTTTTTATTTGCCAAAGGACAAGCTTTTGGTTTTGATAATTTTTCTTTAATTTCATCCATTTTTATTCAATTACACCAACCATTCCATAAAACAATCTTTCTTTTAAAATTATTAAATCTCTAGCTTGATTAGCTGTTGCTGTAATACAATTATTTTCATAATTAAATTTTGTTTCATTACCTGTTTTAAAAATAACTACTGGAGTTGTATTTGTTGCATTATTACAATCAATTACTGGGTTTTTGTAAATTGTTGAATTTTTTAAAATCCCACTTAAAACATCTTTATTAAAATATTCTTTCATTTCTTTTTCAAATTCTAATCGTATTAATTCAACATATTCAATAAATTGATCTTCTGGATTAAATGAAAAAAAGACATAATTTGTTTCATTAAGTGAATTAATAGCTTCATTTGAAATATTAATATGATCAAGTGCTGATGGAAATAATCTAAATAATAAATCTTGATTATTATATTTTAATTTCCAAAATTCACCCATATCATGTAATTTATGATCATTATATTCAACTGTTCTATTATCACCATTATTACCCATTAAAACAAAAGCAACAGTGCTAAAAAGTAATATTGCAAGCATAAAAAAGCCTAAAATTGCTGGTTTGTTTAATTTTTTTGATTTTATTCTTCTTCTTTTAGCCAATTTTATATTCACCTATAAATAAAAAAGATTTTAAATTTATTAAAAATATAAACTATTTATATATTTTTTCCATACTTAAACAAAAATAGAGTATTAATTATCCAAATCTGATTTTTTAACTTCATTGCAAGATAATTTTAAAAATGAATCTTCAATATGATCACAAACAACATATTCTTTTTCATATAATACAAAATACATCAAGCATCTATTTTTACTTTCTCTTGTTTCAATTTCAAAACATATATTATAATCATTGACATTTCCTGTTGCTAAATTAAAAAAACATTCTTCTTTATTTCTTTTTGTAGTTGTTTGATTGCATAATTTTAAACCTTCATTTATTTTATCTTCTGTTAAATCTTTTACTAAATTTTTAATTTCAAAATCACTTATCCATTCATCATCACTTTCATTTTTTTTTAATTCAGGACATTCCCTGCAAGGTCCTCCACAATCAATCTCTTCTTCACAAATAATATTTTTTGAAGAATCAACATGACAGTTTTTTATATTATCATAACATGTTGCGATTCTACATCTTTCTTGATAACAAAAATGAGTTTTACAATCTTCATCAACTAAGCAACTTTGTCCTTCAAGGCAAAGTCTATTACAATCACCACCACAGTTATTATCAGTACCAATACAATCATCAATTGTCTCATTTATTGTTTGATTTATTGTATCTTTGGTTGTTTCATTTGTCTTAGTTATATTAGACTCATTATTTTGAGAAATATTATTATTATTATTATTATTATCAAGATAAAAAGAATCAAATGAAGATTTTTCTTCATCTAGATAACTTAAAGTACTAATAATGTAATAATCACCTTTTTTTAGATTATTAGGCAATATTAAATATGATTCTTTATCATAAAATTCACTAATGGATATTGATTCATCCCATTGTTTTATAATATCTGCAGGATCAGAACCTCTTAAAATATAATCAATTTTAAAATTTATTTCATCATTTGTATTCGTTGTAATTTTATTAAAATAAACAACTTCATTTTGATCATTAATTATTTTTTCATTTATATACATATCATATTCTACTTCAAGTTCATAATTTTCATTATTAAATAATAATATTAATAGAAAAATGATAAAAATTGGAATAAAAATCAATAGGAATTTTAAAATTACTTTATTTGCAGCAGTATTATGGTTTATATTATTTATTTTAGAATTAATTTCATTTTGATTATTTGTTAAATAGTATTTGGCTTCATTTAATGCTTCTAAAACCATATTTTTTGGATAATTTAAATTAATTAGATATTGTGCTGTATTTTGAAGCGAATTGCCTTTTTTATATTGTTCAATAAAATAATATATTAACTGTTTTTTTTCCACTATATAAAACTACATATCTATTTTATTTAAATATTTTTATAATTAATCAATTAAATTTTTTTTAAAATTTTAAAATTATAGTTATTTTTTAAATTTTTGATATAATTTTAAATAATCTTCTATATAATTTACTATTTCAAAATATTTTTCAGAAAAACATACAACTCTTGAAGTTTTAAATTTTGAATATATAAAATAATCCTTATTTAGTTTTGTTTTTAAATTAATTGAATTTAAAAGATCTTCAAGACAATTAATTAAATTTAATTCTTTTTGATTAGTTGTATTAATTGCATTAACCATTAAGATACATTGATATTTGTTTATTTTATCAAAATTAAAATGATTATACGATTTCATTTTTTTTTGTAAAACAGAAAATGAAGTATTTATTTAAAATTAACTATTAAAAAATTTAATAAATATTAACAAATTAGAAGCTAATATTTATATATGAAATTTGTTTGCTATAAAAAAATGGATGAAAATAATAAAAATAACGATGATGAAATTATTTTAAACAATGAAACAATTTTTGAATTTTTACGTAAAGAAAAAAATAGAAATGAACTTCAAAAATTATTTGAAGGTTTTTATGATAAAGTAAATAATTTTATTTTAAAATCTAAAAATGAACTTAATGTAAAAAAAAGAGATGTTACAGAATTTACTGATGATAATTTAAAAAAAAGCGAATTAAAACTTGAAAGTTTTATTAAAATAGCAAAAGATCTTTATGATATAAGAGAGAAAAAAATTGTTACAATGGCGTTGATTAAATCAAGAACAAATGCGAAATTAATTGATGTTATTAATTTAGAATCATTTGAAAAAGAATTATTTGATAACTTAATTAATATGTTAGATATTTATAAAAATAAAACATTGAATTTTTTAAATAAAAACCAAACAGCAGAATTTAATTTAAAAAATATAGATAAAAAAGAAGAAGAAAATAAAAGTAAAATTGTTAAAGATGATGACAATTTTACAAAAAAAGATGAAAATAAAGAAAACATGAACCTAAGATTTACAAATTATGTTCCAAAATTTCTTGATAAAGAATTAAATGTATTAGGACCTTTTGAAGAAGACGACATTGCATCATTGCCCTATGAAATAGCACAATTACTTTTAAAGAAAGGTAGGGCAGAAAAAATAGACTTTTAAATTTTTTTAAAACTAATTTTTATTTAAAGATTTATTTTTTCCTAACAGGTCTAAGTGTTTTATAACTACATTTTCTACATTTTATTTTACCAGCTAAAATTCTGATATTTGTAGATTTAATAGTACTTTTACAACGTCTGCATACAAATTTATTCTTTATTATTCGAGCTTCTGCTTCTGGAAATTTTGCCATTTTTAATCACATAAATTTTAAATTTTTATTGTGGTTTTACTTGTTTCATAACCTTATCGTTTAAAATAGTCCAATATAAAACAGTAACTCCTTCTTGTACTTCTTCTTTTAATTCTTCTGGTATTTTTAAATCAAAAGTTTCAAAAGTTTCTGAGTCCATAACATTTGCCATGTCATCTTGTATAGTTAAAACTTGAGCGTTTCTTTTATCAATTAATGGAACTTCTATACTATCATGTCCTGGTTTTACAATTTCTCGTTTTTTGCCATCAATTAAACCAACAGCCTGCATTCTAACTTTTGCATGACCATGTTTACCAGGTCTTGATGTTTGTGTATCTGAAACCTTACATGCAACACCATCAATTATAACATATGCTCCTTTTTGAAGTGTACCTATACTTTTTAGTGATATACTCATTTTAATTATTAAAAATTTGTAACTTATTTATATAATTTTTGTTTTAAAGCATTAAAATTATAAAAATTTGGTTTAATTAAATTTAAAATTTTAGATAAAAATAAAATAAGAATAAAATATATTTTTATTGTACAAATAATAATAATAATAATAATTTTTTAGTTAAGTAAAAAACAAAGAAGTTATAATATTAAAACAATTAAAATTAAAATCCGATATATTTATAAATGGAAGTTTATTCTTGCAGAAATATAACTAAAATAATAAATGATAGATGATTAAAAATGGCAAAAGTAAGAAAATTTTGTGCTTATAGAAGACTTGAAAGACCGTATACTAGAAAATCTAAATATAGAAAATTATCCTATATTAAAACAAATCCTAATATTAAAATTGTTAAGTTTGAAACAGGAAATTTATCAAGAAAATTTCCAGTAAGGGTAGATTTAATTTCAAAAGATAATTTACAAATTAGACATAATGCATTTGAATCTGCACGACTTACAAGCAATAGAACTTTAGAAAAAGGACTTGGAAAAAAAGAATTTAAATTTAAAATAAGGGTTTTTCCACATCATTTTTTAAGAGAAAATCCTTTAGCATCAGGTGCAGGTGCAGATAGAATGAGTACTGGTATGAAGATGTCATTTGGGAAGGTAATTGGTAGTGCTGCACAAATTAAAAAAGATCAAATAGTTTTGAGTGTATTTGTTGAAAAAAATAAAATTGCTGTTGCAAGAAAGGCATTGAAGAAAGCCTCATATAAAATGCCTGCACAATTTTCTTTAAGTGTAACTAATATTATCAATGAATAATTATTTTTTTATTAATTTCTAAAATTTTAAAATTTATTACAAATAAAACAAAAACCATTTATATTAAATCTTTATATTTATTTAAAAATGGTTGATTTTGATTTTAATGAACTAAAAAAAGAGTTAAAAAGCAATATTTTAGAATTAAGTTCTGCATTTTTTATAATTTTTATTATGCTTTTTATATTATATTTTAAAACAAATTATTTTATAAGTATTATTGCAAGTGTTTTAATTTTAGCTATTGGTTTTGAAAAACGAGGAAATAAATTTGATAAAATTGTATCAATGTTTGTAATTTTTTTATTTAGTATAGCTTTTATAATTATTTAAAATTTTTTTGGGGGTAAATTAAATTGAAAGTTGCATTTTTTGAATCAAACAAATGGGAAGTTAAAATATCAAAAAAAAATTATCAAAAATATTTAAAGAATAATTTAGAAAAACATAAATTAATTTTTTTTAATGAAAGTATAGAAAAAGAAGTAAAAAGCAAAAATAAAGAAATTGAAGCAATTGTTGTTTTTTATTCATCTAAAATAGATAAAAATATAATTGATAATTTACCTAATTTAAAACTAATAACAACAATGTCAACAGGTTTTGATCATATAGATGTAAATTATTGTAATCAAAAAAAAATTAAAATTTGCAATATTCCAAAATATGGGTCAAATGTTGTTGCTGAACACACTTTTGCATTAATTCTTTCATTATCAAGAAAAATATATGATTCAATTAAAAGAACTAGAGAAAACCATTCTTTTAAAAGTGATGAAAGATTAATGGGTTTTGAATTAAAAGGAAAAATATTAGGCTTAATTGGTTATGGTAGTATTGGACAGAATGTATCAAAAATAGCAAATGGTTTTGGAATGAAAACTATTGTTTATGATATTAAAAAAAATGAAAAATTAGCAGAAAAAAATAATATCAAATATGTTAGTTTCGAAGAATTAATAAAAAAATCAGATATTATATCTTTGCATGCACCATATAATGAATCAACACACCATATTTTAAATACAAGTATTTTTGAAAAAATGAAAAAGGGAGTTTATATTATAAATACTGCAAGAGGTGGTTTAATTGATACTTTTGCTTTAGTTTCTGCAATCAAAAATAAAATTGTAAAAGGTGCAGCATTAGATGTTTTAGAGGAAGAATCAGATTTTAAAGAAGAAATAGAAATATTAGATAAAATTGAATTATGCAACGAAAAATGTAGAATTTTACTTGAAGATTTAATTTTAATGAAAATGGATAATGTAATAATAACACCGCATAATGCATATAATTCAGTTGAATCTAAGGAAAGAATATTAAATACAACAATTGAAAATATAAATTCATTTAATAAAAATAAAATAAAAAATTGTATTAATTAAAAATAAACTATAAAATAATTTTAAAAAATATTTTTATAATTTTTTATTCTATAAAGATTATATTCTTAATTCTAATTAATTAAAATAATAAAAATATATTTTTTTAATTTTAAAAATATATTTATTTAAATTATGTTAAAAGCAAATTTAAACACATAATCGTAAAAAAATACAAACATTTAAATATAAGTTGTTATTTGTATACACTTAATGGTGGTAAAAAAATTAACTTCAATATTTTTAACAAGTTTATTAACTGCTTATTTAGGTTTAAATCTATATAAAAATAATGTTGACTTTGATAATACTAAAACTACCAGTAACAATTCTATTAAAATGGAAATTTTAAAAGATAATTACCATCATTTTAATAAAATTATAAAAAATCCAAATTGTAATCATTTAAAATCTAGTGAATTAGAATCAATCTTAAGTAAAAATATTGATGATGGTTTGTATATCAATATCACAAGTGTTGATAAACTAGATAATCTACAAAAACAAAAAGACGCAATAAATGAATTGGATATTAATACAGTAATTCATTATGATGGCTTATTGTATAAACATTTATCAGGTCCTTTTACTTCTATAGATCAGGCAAGAGAATCTGCAAAAAATATATTATCAAATGATTATTTTAAGAAAACAGTCAAAGATTTAGAGCTTGGAATTGTAAATGTAAATGGTGGAAATTACAAATGGATTGATATTGTAAAAGGAAATATTGAAAATAAACTTGATTTTTTTTCTAATTATAATTATATGGTAAATAAGCTTGAACAAAAAGGCTATCCATTAGAAGATACATTAGAAATTATAAAAAATAATGTTGATAAATATAATAATGAAGTTAAGGAAGGCCATAGAAAAACACCAAAAGTTGAATTTAATTTAGCAAGTGCTATTGCATATATTGAATCAACATATGATCCAAGTTCAGTAGCTCATGGTATAAAAAGGGGAAAAAGAGTAAAACTAGGACAAGGTTTATTTCAATTAACACTTGATACTGCAATTGATATAATAAAAAATGATTCACTAATTCAAGAAGAATTTTATAATAATGGTTTAATTGATGATAATTTTAAAAAAAATCTTTCAGTATATTTAAGACATGGAAATAAAGGAAATGGAAGAACTGCATTAAACAAATTAAGAAATGATTTTCAAGAAAATTTATTAGATTCAAATATTAGTTCAAGATTAGGTGTTTGCTACATTGGTAATTTATTAAATAAATTTGATGATGATTTGGTAAAGATGGCTGCAGCTTATAATGCAGGTCCTAGGGCAAATATTAAAAATGTTCGTGGTTTATATCATTGGCAAGATCCGATTAATCATAGATATCAAGAAACAAGAGATTATGTTGCTAAAGTTTTTGATGTACTTGGGATAGATAAAAAATATAATTAATTTTTAGTATTTATAATTATAATAAATCATTTGCATAAACAACTGGTTTAAAAAATTTATTAAAATCATCATAATTAATTCTTGGACATGCTGTATTTATAAAACAGTCAGTAAAATTAAAATTTTCTAATTGATTAAATTCAATATTATCAAATAATAATATATAATAATTTTTATTAGGGAATTTTTTTTTAATCCTTTCAATAATATCAAGATTATATTGCCCATGTTTTATTGAAACAATAATTGAAATATTTTTTGATGAATAAAATTTAGTTAATGCAATCTTTTTTTGTTTTTGAATTTCTTTAATTTTTGATTCATCAAGTTTTAATATTTTTTTATTATATAAATTTAAAATAAAGATTGGTAGATTGTTTTTTAATGATAAAGCAATTGGATGAAAATTACCATCTCCAATAAATAAAATTCCATCAATATCATATTTTTCATAATTGTTAATAGAACATCCTACTATTTGAGATTTATATTTTTGATTTGTATTAATTAAAATTCCATCAATACCTTGTTTTTTTAATTCTTCTTTAATTTCATCTAAATAATCAATATATTGTATTGTTGTAAATAATGCAAGCCTTTTTGGTAATATTTTTACATCTAAATTTTTCAAATTAAATTTTTCATTATATTTTCCTTCAATAAATAAATAATCCATAATAATTATTAAGAAATTAGTTTTTTATATAAATTTTTAGTTTGGTATTAAAAATAAATTATAATAATTAAAAATCATCATCTACTCCAAATATATTATATTTTCTATAAAAATATTTTCTTATTTCTTCTGCAAATAGTAATATTAATCCAAACATAATCACTAATGGGATATATACTAAATCAAATGGAAGTGTTGCAAACACTTTTTGAAAAAATGGATTTAATGCAATTAATAATACTAATATCACTTCTGTAATTAAACCAATTACAATTACTTTATTTGAAAAAAATCCTTTTGTAAATACGCTTTCTCTTGATGTTCTACATGCAAATACATTAAACATTTGACAAATTACAACTGTTGCAAAAAAACCCATAATTGCACTCATGTATAAAGGATCTGTTACACTTATATCTTGGCCAAATTGCCATCCACCTGCAAATAATATTTTAAAAAATATAATATATGAAAAAAGAGTCATTAATGGACCAATAAAACCATATGACCTTGCAATCATTTTCCAATTTAATAATTTAGATTTTGGATTCCTTGGTTTTCTTTTCATTATATCTTTTGAACTTTTTTCAACCCCAAGGCCAATTGCTGGAAGCATATCAGTTCCAAGATCTATTGCTAATATTAATAATACAGGTAGAGCTAAAGGCCAACCTAAAATTATAAAAACTAAAAACGGAACTATTTGTGGGGTATTACTTGTTAAAATATATGTAATAAAATTTTTAATATTATCATATACAGTTCTTCCTTCTTTCATCCCTTTTGCAATAGATGCAAAATTATCATCCATTAAAACAATATCTGAAGCTTCCTTTGCAACCTCAGTTCCAGAAACCCCCATAGCAATTCCTATGTCTGCTTTTTTTAATGCAGGAGCATCATTTACACCATCTCCAGTAACAGCAACAATTTCACCCATTTCTTTTAATAATGTTACAACCCTTAATTTATCTTTAGGAAGGGTTCTTGCAAAAATAATTTCATCATTTTTTAATAATTCTTTTAATTTATCATCAGAATATTTTTGCATATCTTCTCCTGTAACAACTATAGTGTTATTTGTTTTTACAATTCCAACTTGTCTTGCAATATTTTCAACAGTAGTTCCTTGATCACCTGAAACAACAATTATTTTAACACCTGCTTCATGGCATTGTGCTACTGCTAAAGGAACTTCTTTTCTTGGTGGATCTTGCATTATAACAAGACCATAAAAACAAAAATTATTTTTATCTTCTTTTTCAATTTTTTTATGACTTTTAATTTGTTTCATTGCAAGGCCTAAAACCCTAAAACCTTTTTTTGAAAATTCATTATTTTTTTTAATTAAATCTTTTTTTAATTTAATTGTTAATTTTTTTATTTTACCATCAATAAATATATTTTCACATTTATTTAAAACAATTTCAGGAGCACCTTTTAGGCTTGCAACATTATTATCTTCAAATATATTAGATGTTATCATATATTTTGTTTCAGAACTAAAAGGAATTTCACCATTTCTTTTATGTATTTTTTCAAAATAATTTGAATTTTGAAAACTTGATACAAATTTTTTTAAGCAAATTTCAGTTGAATCACCAAAATATTTTTTTTTGATATTATCATAGTAACTATTATTACATAAAAGCATAATGTTTGTTAAATTATAAAATCCTTTAATATTATTAATACTAACATTTTTTTGTTTTCTTTTAATAGAATTATTAATTCTATCATAATCATAAAAATTATTATTTAAGTATATTCCATGAACAAATAAATTATTTTCAGTTAAAGTTCCTGTTTTATCAGAGCAAATTACAGTTAAACTTCCAAAAGTTTCAATTGCATCAATGTTTCTAACAAAAACATTTTGTTTAGCCATTTTTTTTGCAGCAATTGATAACGTTAATGTGACCGTTGGTAAAAGTCCTTCTGGAACATTTGCAACAATAATTCCGATTGCAAAAATTAAACTAATCCATAAAGTGTTTTCTGTTAATATTAGTCCTAAGAAAAAAAAAGAAATACCAAGAAAAATTGCAATAAAAGAAATTATTTTGATAAAATAACTTATTTGTAATTGTAAGTGTGAAATTTGTGCTGAAACTAAATTTGTTGTTTTTGCAATTTCACCAATTTGAGTATTATCACCAGTTGCAACAACAACAGCCTTTGCATGTCCAGATTGAACAAGCGTTCCACTAAATACCATATTTCTTGATAATAAGACATTATCACTTGTTGCATTTAAGCTTCTTAATTGTGGTTCACTCTCGCCAGTTAGTGAAGAATGATCAACTTTTAAATCATTTAATTCAATAATTCTTGCATCTGCAGTAATTTTATCTCCTTCATTTAAATATATTATATCTCCAATAACTAAATCTTCTGAGTCAATTTCATGTTTTGTTCCATCTCTTAATACTTCTACATGAGAATTCATTAATTTTTTAAATGAATTCATTGTTTTTTCAGCTTTATAATCTTGAATAAAAGTAAAAATAGCATTTAATATAGTAACCCCTAATAATGCAAACCCAACATAAATTGAACCTTGACCTGGCATTAAATATTCACTTAAAAAAGAAAGGAATGCTCCAATCAATAATAAATAAGAAAAAAAATTATGAAATTGTAGTAAGAATTTAATAATTAATGGTTTATCTTTTTTTTCACTTAAAATATTTTTACCATATTTATTTAACCTTTCATGTGCTTCACACGATGATAAGCCATTTTCTGCTGTGTTTAATTTTTCAAATATTTTTTTAATAGTTTTTTTATGTACATCTTTAATACTATTTTTTGTACTTAAATTATCAAATGCATCCTTCATTAAAAATCCCCTAATGTAAGTAATTAAAATTTATATAAGTATCAATAAAAATTCTATTTAAAAACATTTAGTATCACTTTAAAATAATTATTTTTGATATTAATTAAAATAATAAAAATATATTTAAATACCTAATTTTATTAAATTGGTAATTGTTATTTAATAAGTATTAAACAATATTAAACAAAAGGAGTGTTTTAAAAGTGTCTGAATTAAAAAAGGTAATTAGTAAAAAAGCAATTTTTATAATTACTGTTAATTCTATAATGGGCACAGGTATTTTTTTTTTACCTGCAATAGGTGCAGGAATTGCTGGACCTGCTTCAATTTTATCATGGGTATTGCTATCAATTTTATGCATCTATATTTCAATGTGTTTTGCAGAATTAACTGGAATGTTTCCAACATCTGGTGGTGTTTATGAATTTTGTAGGCAAGCATTTGGTCACTTTTGGAGTTTCATTATTGGTTGGATGACTTTTATTGTTGGAAATATTACGATTGCAATGCTTATAGTTGGTGCAATACAATATATTAATCCACATACAATAAATGTTTTTGAATTACAAATTCCTTTTTTAGATGGTGCAGTACTTGGTATTTCATTTAATATGCTAGTTTGTATCGCATTTATATTAATTTTTAATTATATTGCATATAGAGGAATGCAAACTTCTTCATTTATGCTTGTAACTTTTGGAATTATAACTCTTAGTACTTTAATTTTACTTACAATTCCTGGTTTGTTTAAAACAAATCCTGATAATTTTATTCCTTTTTTTCCGTTAGGTTTTCCTGTTATTTTTGTTGGAATATTTGTTCTTGCAGAAACTTTTTTTGGATGGGAAACTGCAACTTTTCTTGCTGGAGAAACTAAAGATGGAGCAAATGTTATGCCAAAGGTTTTAATTTATGGAACAATTGTTATTGCTATTATTTGTATTTTATTTTCAATTTCTGCACTTGGAGTGTTGCCATATGATACATGGGCAAATTCACTAACACCCTTGACTGATTTAGCACAAGTTCATTATGGAGATTTGGGTTCAACAATTTTTTCAATAATGGTTTATTTATCAATAATTGGTTCAGTTGCAGGTTGGGTTGTTTCAGCTCCAAGGCTTATTTTAACGATGGCAGAAGATAAATTATTTATTTCAAGTTTTGCAAAAATACATCCAAAACATAATTCTCCTTATAATGCTATAATTTTTCAAACAATCTTAATATCAATTTTAATTGTTATTGCATCTGCAAGCTATGAAATGTTATTAGAATTATTAGTTCCGTTAGTGTTATTAACATATAGTGCAGTATTATTAAGTTTAGTAGTTCTTCGTTATACTAAGCCAAATCATAAAAGAACATATAAAGTCCCTTTTGGAAAAATTGGCCCTATTGTTTGTATTTTTATATTAATGTTTTTAGTTATTTTTTGGGCAATTCATAGTGGTGATGAAGCTTATTCATTGATTAAATTAGGGCTTAGTTTTGTACTAGCTGGAATTCCATTTTTTATTTTATTAACAATTTATTATAACCCAGACATTTTCATTAAATTAAATAATTTTTTATCTTATTTTAACTTATTATTTGAAAGAATTTTAATGCCAAAAAAAATTTTAAATGAAGTAGATGAATTTTTAGAAAATGCAAAAGGTAAAAATATTTTAGAATTTGGGTGCGGTGTTGGAACTTTAACTAAAGAAATTGTAAAAAAAATAGGGAAAAAAGGTGGAATTTATGCAGTTGATATGTCTGAATCCGCAGTTAGAATTGCAAGAAATAGACTTACTAAAATTGGACATGAAAATGTATATTTAATACATGATATTCATCAAATTAATAGAATTCATCATTCAATACCAAAAGTTGATTATATGGTTTCTTTTGGATTACTAGGTTATATACAAGATATTGAAAAAATTGCAAAAGAAGTAAAAGAAATTCTTCCAGATTCAGGTAGAATTATGTTTATTGATTTTATTGATTTATTTAAAGTTATTCCAAACGTTAATTGGCTTTCAAATCAAGAAGAATTAGTAAAAATATTTGAAAAACATGGATTTACTTTAAGAATAAAAATAGTTAAATCATTATTTTGGAATTATTTTATAATTTATGGTATTAAATCTAAAGAAAAAGTACCTTTCATTTAATTAAATTTATCTTATTTATTTAATAATAGCAATATTTATTTACTAGTATTGTTTATTATATAAAATATGAAAGAAAAAATTGGTAAAAAGAAAATATTAATTATTGATGATGAGTATGCAATTAGAGAATTAGTTGAATTTACTCTAGAAGATGATTATGATATTTTAAAAGCTGAAAATGCAGATTCTGCATTTAAAATAATTTCTTCAAACAAACCAGATTTAATTATTTTAGATATAATGATGCCTAGAATTGATGGATATGATGTATGTAAAAAATTAAAAGAAGATAAAAATACTAAAGATATACCTGTAATTATGCTTACTGCAAAACATAGTATGGATGATTTAAATAAAGCAATAAAATGTGATGTTGATGAGTTTATAACAAAACCATTTGAGCCAGAACTTTTAAAACAGAGAATTGATTGTTATTTATTAAAAGAGTGTAATACTAAAAAAAAGTTATTCCATTCAGAAAATGCAATTCATTATATTAAAGAACAAAAAAAATATTAATTTTTAGAAATCATTTTTCATTTTCATAATGAACTAAATAGCATTCTCTTTGATCTAATATATTTGTAAATTTAGATAACTTAGATTTAATTGTATCTAATCTTTGTTTTTTTTCTATTTTTTTATCAAAATAAACATTTTTAAATTCAATTTTCCCATAAAATGCATATTTTGCAGGGTTTGAAAAAATATAGTCTTTTGAAATTTCAAATAATTGTTGATTATCATCTATTTTAGTAATATATCCTCGTTCAATTAAAGAATTTATATCTTCGTTTGCTTGAAATGAAATTCCTGATTTTTGTATAATATCAATTATTGAAAATTTTTTTAGAGAATATGCAGTTTCTAGAAATTTTAATTCATTTTTATTTAATTTATCTAATTGTGGTAAAAATGATGGCTTTAAATTTATTTCTTCAATATCTCTTAAAATTCCACCAGTATTCATTTCAACTAATAAATTAAATTCAATTGTTTTATTTTTGCATGAAAACAAAATACAAGGAATTAAAACTGTTTTTACATTTAAATTTCCAGTCATTAATTTTAAATCTTCTTTTTTTAAATTTGGAATAATTACAGGAATTAATTCTTTTTCTTTAAATTCGTTTAATTCTTCATAAAATTTTTTATCATTTTCAATATTTCCAAGTATGTCAATTGCTTCACCACCATGTTTAGTTTTTCTAGATCTTATATTTGTTAAAAGTGGTGTTTGTGCAATTCCGGTAACTAAAGCAGTACCAATTGGTAAATTTTTTATTTCTTGTTCAGATTCTTGTGTTATCCCTTCAACTGAGCTAGTTACAGCTTTTAAATCATTTGGATTAGTTATTTTTAATATTATTTGTGTTGTGCATTGACTTAAAACCGTTTTTTGAACAATTGCAGGTCTTTGGCTAACAACACATAAACCAAGGCCAAATTTTCTACCCTCAGATGCAATTGTTTTTATTATTTTAGAGCTTTTAGCATCAGAAAAACCTTTTTCTGGAACATAATTATGTGCTTCTTCTATAACTAAAAAAAAAGGTGGAATATTTCCTTTTTTTCGTTCAGAAAATAAATCCTTTAATAATTTATAAACAATTATTTGTTGAACTTCAGGTTCAATTCCTTTCATATTCAAAATTGAGCATTTACCAGGTTGTATTATTTCATTATACGATGTTGGATTTTTTGAAAATATTTTAAAGCCTTGAAGATATTCAATTGTATTAATTAAATTCCATTTTAAATTATTTTCACTCATCTCAAGATTTTGTATTAATGATTCAAAAGTAAAATTTTCAATATTTTTAATTGTGCTATATAATAATCCCATTTGATTACTTGTTAATTTTGTTGGTAAAAGATCAATTACTTCTTGTGCTGTTAAATTATCATTTAATTTAATTGGTTTTAAATTATTATCAATTTCTAAATTACCATATTCTACAATTTTTTTATTGAATGCTTTTGGTTTTAAATTATATTTTTGTAATTTTTCAATTTCTTCTTTATTGTCATTTTCTTTTTTTAATGATGAATATTCTCCATGTGGATCTATTATTAATAAAGGAATATTTTTTTCAATTATTTCTTCAAGTAAAACACCAACACAATAAGATTTTCCAGAACCAGACTTTGCAAGAACACAGACATGTTTTGTTAATAATTTGTTAATATCTAAATATACATCAATATCAGTTCCTTCAAGTTTTCCAATAAATGCACAATTTTCTTTATTTTCTTGTTCAATGATTATTTTTTTAATAAATTCTTCTTCTGCTTTTAAAACTTCAATTCCAATATCAAAAGGACTTCTTATTGTTTTCTTTGATTTTTCAGAATCTTTATATCCAATAACATTTGCTTTACCAATAACATTATCATTAGTTTTTTCAATTTCCATAACTTGACATAACACATATCCATAATCTTTATGATATACTTGAATGTAGTCAAATTTATTTATATTATATTCAATTACAAACTCAAACTTGTTTGTTGTAGTTTTTCCAATAATCTTTCCAACAATCATAATTTAACAGAATTTTGTTTTCTTTAAATATATTATGGTGTTTTTTAATTATTTGCTTACTTTATTATTATTATTATTATTATTAAACAATTTATTTGTAGTATTTGCAAATCTTTTAATTATTACTGATGAAAATCCCCAGCTTAAAGTTATCCATATAGGAATTCCAAGGTATGTTGGATTATTAAAAGTCCATGCACCATAATAAACAATTATTATTTCACCTATTTGAAAAAAAATACATGCAATAATAAATAATAATATGTCTTCTTTAGATTTCCAAAAAAACAATGCAGTTAAAAAAATTATAATATAAAGTATTGTTAAAATTAAATTATTTTCCCATAAAAATGCCATACTAAATACAAGTAAAAATAAAGCTAATATTTCAAAGAAATATTCAGTTATTATTATCTGTATTTTAGTTTTCATTTATTTATCAATAGTAGTTCCAATATTTAAATTACTTGTTATTGATTTTTTTAAATTACCTTTAATTAGTCCATTTATTATTTGTATCTTAATATCTTTTCCTGCTAAATTTTGCATTTCTTTTATTTTATGAAACATTCCACCAGTTACATCAATCCCGTCTGATTTTAAATTGTTGTTTAATATTTTTTTAATATTTTGATTATTAATTGTTGGTATTAATTTTTCATTTTTATCATATACTCCATTAGTAATTCCAGCTAAAATTATTTTTTTTATTTTATATTTTTTTTTTAAATCTTTAGAAATTAAATTAATTATTTGCTCAGTTGAAATTATTGAAAATTTTTTATTCAAATCAAAAATTACATCACCATATAGTAATGGTATTATATTATTTTCAATAGAATTTATTAATGTTTTATCAAACATTTCAAATTTATTACCATTAAAAGTAACAATTGATGATGGATGAATGGTTAATGCATTGATTTTATTTTTTAATAGTTCTTTTAATATAAATTTATTTAATTTTGAAACAGCATTTTGAGTTAAACAAAATCCTCTTATACTTTCTTTATTTTTATATCCATCAATTATTTTATATTTTTTTGCAAGCGGATGTCCAAATGATCCTGCACCATTTGTTAAAATTATTTTTTCTTTAATTTTTGGAATTGAATCTTTAATTTCTTTAATTATTTTTTCAACAATTTGAGAATTATAAGTAAATGGTTTATTTTTATTTGTGATTAATGAACCACCAAGTTTAATAATTATTACTTCTTGCATTTTTTTCAAGAATCATTTGTGGATATGGTTTTTTTAATAATTTATTCTTTTTAATACCAAGCGAATTTGCAATTTCAATTAATTCACCTTCTGTTTTTTTAATTTTATTTTTGTCATAAATAATTTTTTCAAATTCAGTCCACTCACCCAAATTTAAAATATCATCAAAACAAAAAGAAAGTCCATTATATTTTATTTGTTTTCGACTTCCTTCAACAATTACTATAAGGTTATTTTCTTTTATTTTTTTTTCATATTGTTTTTGTGTTAAAATTTCAGGTTCAGTTTCAAGTAAATGTCCTTTATGTGTTGTTGGATATTTAAACATTTCAAAATATTTTATATTTTCATTTTTATTTATTTTCCTTAATCTGTGAATAAATCCAGTATTTTTGTCATATTTTATATAGCTATCAACGCAATAAATTTTATTTTCAGGAACAATTCCAAAAACATTTTTTATTTTATTTTCAAGATTTCCTTTAGTTCTAAGTTCAACTTCATACTCATATTGTTGTGGTTTTATAAAAACACTTTTTTCATTATTATTATAATTTTTGTGTGTCATTTTTAAATGTGTTTTTGTTTTATTTTTATAATTTACTAAATTTTTTTATTAATATTCCCTCATTAACATAAAATCAGCAATACTTTCAAGAAATATTTTTACATTATCATTCATATTTATTTTTTTTAATTCTAATTTACTTTTTTTAATTAATCTTCTTGCTTTATTAATAGAATAATCTAATGATTTTGTTTCTGTTATTATTTTAATAAATTCATTTATTTCATTTATTGAAATATCTTTTTTTCCTAAATATTTTTTTATTTTTTGTTTTTGTTTTTCATTAGAATTTTTTATTGCTTTTATCACAAGCAATGTTTTTTTCCCTTCTTTAATGTCAGAGCCAATATTTTTCCCTATTTTTTTTTTATCTCCAATTAAACCTAAGATGTCATCTTGTATTTGGAACGCTTCTCCAAGAGGCATTGCAAATTTTTTTAATAGTTTTAATTCATCATTATTAGCATTAGCAAAAACACTACCTAATTTTAATGGTGAATATAATGAATAAATTGATGTTTTATATTGTTGTATTTTTTTAATTTCTTTTTCTGTTATTTTTTTATCATATATAGATAAAATATCCATTGTTTGTCCAATACATGTTTTAATAATTGTTTCATTAAATATTTTTATTGCTTTTAATTTAATATTTTCATCAAATTTAGTATTTTCAATAATTTCACTTCCAAGAACACTTATTATGTCACCAGCAATAATTGCAAGATTTTTTCCTAATTCTTCTTTATTTTTTGTTGTTAGATATCCAAATTCATTTTCTAAAACTTTGTGCATTGTTGGTTTATTTCGTCTTAAATTATCATTATCAATTATATCGTCATGAATTAATAAGAAAGATTGCATTAATTCAACAGCAATTGCAACATTTAATATTTCTTTATCATAAGTTAAATTATTATTTTTATAAAATGCCTTGTATCCATATAGTACTAGTATTGCTCTTAATCTTTTTCCATCTCTTAGTGTAAATTCTTTTAATTTAGAAAAAATAATCTGAGCAATTTTTGGTTCATTTAAAAAATATTTTTCTTTTTTATTAAAATATTTAATTAATTCTTTATTAATTATTTTTCTTTCTTTTTCTAATTGTTTTTTAAAATCAATCATAAAAATAGTTTTTTAATAATTTATTTAAATTTTATTAAAATTTTAGAATTTTTTATTCAGAAAAAACTTCTGCTTGAAATGCATATATTTTGTTATCTAAATCTTTCCATGCATTTTTATCTAAGTTTGCTTTCATTGACAAATGCATTAAAAATTCTTCTACACTCCAGTTATATTCAATTGGAACTTGAGGTAATAAAAGACCTTGTCCATATTTTCCATCAATTATTAATCCATCTCTTCCAATTTTTATTTTATCTAAATATTCTTCTGCTTTTGTTACTTCTATTAATTTTTTAGGTGTTAAAATAGAAATTTCAATTTTTATTTCATTTAATTCTTCATTAGTTACTGGACTAAATCGTGGGTCTTTAAATGCTGCAGCTTTTGCGACATTTATAATTGTATTATATAAAGATAAAGGACTTTCTATGTAACCAATACATCCTCTTAAATTGTTATTTTTATGTAATGTTACAAATACACCAAAATTTTCATTAGAAATTTCTTCTTTTTTTATTGTTGGTTTTAAATTTGTAAAAAACTCATTTATTGATTGTCTTGCAAGAATTAATAATTTTTCTTTTTGATCATTATCGATCATTTTATTTCTTTTTCAAACTCTTTAATAAATTTTTTATTTTTTTTCTTTAAGCGATTTCCTGCATCATTTATTGTTTTAATTACATCTGTCCCTTGTTTTGTTTCAACAACCATTGTTGGAACTTTAAGTACGGGATGTTTTATAAAGTAACCTGCAGATTTAACTGAATCATCATTATATAATTCATCTTTTAAAGCATTACATAGAGTATGATTTTCATTTTGTATTTCAATTATTATTTTATTTTTTGATTTTTCAATAACTTTTAATTCCATTATTAATTCACCTATTTTTTTGAGATTTATTTTTTATTTATAAAATTATTGATTTTTCTTTATTATTATTATTTATGTTAATTAATCAATTACTTAATTTTATAATTTCATGTCAATATTTTTTGCAATATTTCTTAGATCTTTATAGAAATTCTTTAAATCTTCTTCAAGTTCTTTAATTAATTCAGCTAATGAATTTGTTCTTAAAATATAACCTTTATTTCCTTCTTTTTCAACAATTCCAGTTTCTATTAATTTTTTTAAATGAAAAATTACTGTGCCTCTAGTTAAATTTAATTTATAAGCAATTTCATCACTTGTAATAGGTTTTGGTGGATCATTTTTTGCTATATTTAATAGTACAATAAATATTCTAAAACAACTTCTGTCTTTATCTCTTAAACTAAATAGACCTAAAGATGCACCAAACCACTGTAATTCCTCATTAATATCATTACTTGCAGGTTTTCTAATTTTTATTATACTAATTTTTGTAGTCATATATATATAATAATATGTTTAATTATAATAAATTTTCTTTTTTAGTTTGTTTTTGAAAATATTATTGTTATTTTAAATTAATTCTACAACATTTTTTAATTAATTTAACAATTATTTAATTCATAATCTACTATTTTATAAATCTCTTCAGTTTTTACAGAACACCCTGCAAGTTTTATTGCCCAAAGCATACCTTCTAAAACACTTTCTCTAATATCTTTAATTTCTCTTAAATTTTCTTCTTCTTTGAGTATGTATTTATTTAATAAATTTGTTTCATACGCAATTAAGCCAAGTTCAAAAGATCTAATTACTTTAATTTTATCAATTATTTTTTTTATTTTTTGTACATTATGATGGTTTATTTGAATATTTGTATGAAGTTTTTTTTGCAAATGTTTTTGTAATAAATATGGGTTTTCAATTAGTAATCTTGTTGATCTTTCATCTATTGCAATTGTATTTGAATTTGTTAGTAAAGCTGTTGCAATAGCTTCCATTTCACCTTTATGAAATATATTAATAGGGTTTCCTTTAGCAATAAAACAATTATTTGCTAATTTTATTAATTCATTAGATTTTTTTATAATTTCTTCATCTTCTTTTAATTTTATTGTGTTATCCATAATGTATGGAAGTATTTGTAATGCTTCAAATTTGTATTTTTTAGTAGTTAAAGGTTTTTGAATTAATTCATAAAATACTGCTGGACATATTATAAATTCTCCATTGAATTTTTCTTTTAAAGGTTTTAAAATCCAAAGTAAATTATTCAATGTAAGTGTAATAATTGGTCCTGTATCAAAAATTATGGCTTTATTCATTTTTTATATTAAATATTTTTTTTGCATATTTCATTCTATCACAAATATCAATTTCTTCTTCAAAACTATCGGCAATGTTGGTATTTCCTAAAAATTTCATTAATTCCCATTGGCTTATATTTAGTATTTCTGCAGTTCTTGCAAGAGAAATTCCATGGGCATAAACTTTACTCCCTTTTTTAATTCCTGCTTGATTTAATATATGTTTTACATACAAATTCATTTTTTTATCAATTTTAGAAATTAAATTAATTGCTTTAGATAAACATTCTTCATATTCATTAATTTTATCATTTTCAAGATTTTCTTTTGCACATTTAACTAAATCAATTATTTTAGTATTTTCTGAATTTCTTTCAATTAATTTTGATAATGCATAAGTAAATATAGCAATATTTATAGAATCTTTATCTTGATATATTGATATATTATGTAATGTATGGTTACTTAATTCTCTTAATTCTTGACTATTATTTTTAGTAAGTGCATTAAATGATTTTTTTAAAACATTAATTACATCTTTTTTAATTTCATCATTCATCTATCTATTTTTAAAAACAATTAATATATAAGTTTTGCTTTTTTTAGTTTGTTTTGTAATTAAAGAGTTATAAATTTATACAAAAATTAAACATATTATAAAATTAAAATAATTTTATAAAATTTTTTATATTAAATTTATAAAAGACAAAGTTTATTAAATATTTTATTTACAATAAAAACAAATAAATACTTAATATATAATACTACATAATAATGGCTAAAAAATTTACAGATTTATTAAAATTAATAATTCCATTAAATAATAAACAAAAAACTGTTTTGAATATTTTAACAGACTATTTAGAAAAAGAAGATTTAGATGAAATTAAAGATTTATTAAAATTAAAAAAAATTACATTTTCTGAAACTAAACTTGGATTATCACCTCAATTATTGAAAGAAAATTTGTTTTTTACATTTGTTTCAAATACAACTGAAGAAAAAATTATCAAATATGTTGATAAAATTAATTATGTTATTCTTGAAAAAATTAAATTAAATTATTTTAAAAAATTCAGTAAATTAGCACATAATTTAATTCCAAAATATATTGGTATGAATTTATATGGTTTTGAAACAATAAAAAAAGCAGTTGCATTACAACTTTTTGCAATTGAACCGGTACATATATTATTGCTAGGTGACCCTGGAACTGGAAAAACTGAAATTTTAAGAAGTGCATCATCTCTTCATCCAATTTCTAGTTTTGGTTTGGGCTCTGGAACTAGTGGTGCGGGTCTTAGTATTACTGTTAAGGGAAAAGAAGTTAATAAAGGACTTTTACCGATGGCAGATAGAGGAATTTGTGCAATTGATGAATTAAATTTAATGGAACAAAAAGATAGGGCATCTTTATATAATGCAATGGAAAAAGGATTTGTTACATATGATAAAGGCGGAAAACATTTTCAATTAAATGCAAATGTTCGAGTTTTAGCTACAGCTAATCCAAAAGGTGATAAGTTTAATGGGTGGATGATTGAAACAATTAAAAAACAATTACCTTTTGAATCTGCACTTTTATCAAGATTTCATATTGTTTCTTTAGTTAGAAAACCAAATATTGAAAATTTTATGAAAATAACTAAAAACATAATTAAAGGAAGTCATAAAAAAAAGGTAGGAAATGATGAAAAATTTATACAAAATTATGTATCTTATGCAGAAAATATTAATGTTAAAATATCAAAATCTTTAGAAAATGAAATTAGTGAATATATTGGGTCTTTAAAACAAAAAGAAAATAAATTTATTGTTGAAATTTCTCCAAGATTGGTTATTGGGTTTATCAGATTTGCAAAAGCTTCTGCTAGGATGAGACTTTCAGATGAAGTTAAAAATGAAGATATTTTATTTGTAAAAGAGATTTATAATGATATTTTAGAAATAAAAAAATAGTATATGTACATTTTCAAAATTTTATATTGTTAATTTAATAAAAAGCTATTGTTTCCATAGAATCAATTCCTCATAACGCCCTAATAGATAATATATATAATATAAATAGAAATTTTGGCCTTAGAATGTATCTACAAAAAATAAAAATTTATTTATAGATTAAAATATTTAAAAAAAATAAGTATATTGATTTGTATCTTAGTGCATATTAAAATAATTCTATTCATATTTTAAAAAAAGCAAAAACGAAAACTATATAAATAACCTATTAGTCCAAAATGTTACTTTTAAATAATTTATCCTCTCCTTTAATTCCGTATCTAGCGGGATGTTTTTAAATCATAAAAATGTATGCTTAATTTATTTAATTAAGTATGAATTAGAATGTTGTTTTGCTAATTGTTTTAAGTTTTAAAATTTTTTATCAAAAAAAATTTCTTGCGATAGCTTTGAGTTCCCGTTGATCCTGCGGGAGTTTGCTGCTATTGGGATTCGACTAAGCCATGCAAGTCTTGAGGGTGTTTACATCCTCGGCGAAATGCTCAGTAACACGTCGATAATCTGCCCATAAGTCAGGGATAATCTTGGGAAACTGAGGATAATACCTGATGGAAGATATATTCTGGAATGATTTATCTTTTAAAGGCAACGCTTATGGATGAGTCGGCGGCTGATTAGGTTGTTGGAGAGGTAAAGGCTCACCAAGCCTTAGATCAGTAGGGGCCGTGAGAGCGGGAGCCCCGAGAAGGACACTGAGATACTGGTCCTAGCCCTACGGGGTGCAGCAGGCGCGAAACCTTTACAATGCACGAAAGTGTGATAAGGGAATCCCAAGTGCTTACACATTGTGTTGGCTTTTGTCAAGAGTAAATTCCTTGGCGAATAAGTGGTGGGAAAGACTGGTGCCAGCAGCCGCGGTAACACCAGCGCCACGAGTGGCAAACGTTTTTATTGGGCCTAAAGCATCCGTAGCTGGTTTAATAAATCTTTTGTGAAATTATCAGGCTCAACCTGATAAAATGCAAAAGACACTGTTAAACTTGGAACCGGGAGGAGTTAGAGGTATTCTGTGGGTAGCGGTAAAATGCTATAATCCTCAGAGGACCACCTGTGGCGAAGGCGTCTAACTAGAACGGATTCGACAGTGAGGGATGAAGGCTAGGGGAGCGAACCGGATTAGATACCCGAGTAGTCCTAGCAGTAAACGTTGCGAGCTAGGTGTTGCACATTCTTTGTGAGTGTGCAGTGTCGAAGCGAAGGCGTTAAGCTCGCCGCCTGGGAAGTATAGTCGCAAGGCCGAAACTTAAAGGAATTGGCGGGGAGACACCACAAGGGGTGCGGCGTGCGGTTTAATCTAATTCAACCCAGAAAATCTCACCAGCAGCGACGGCAGAATGAAAGTCAGTCTAAAGGGCTTACTTGACGAGCCGAGAGGTAGTGCATGGCCGCCGTCAGCTCGTGCCGCAAGGTGTCCTGTTAAGTCAGGCAACGAGCGAGACCTGTGCTTACAATTGCTAACGTCTATTTATAGGAGCGAGCACATTGTAAGGACTGCCTTGGAAACAAGGAGGAAGGTGCAGGCAACGGTAGGTCTGTATGCTCCGAATCTGCTGGGCTACACGCGCGCAACAATGGTTGGGACAATGGGATGCAACTCCGAAAGGAGGAGCTAAACCTCTAAACCCTACCCAAGTACAGATTGAGGATTGGAACTCATCCTCATGACGCTGGAATCCCTAGTAATCGGTCTTCACTAAAGACCGGTGAATAAGTCCCTGTCTCTTGCACACACCGCCCGTCAAGCCAACCGAGCAGGGCTTAGATGAGGCTTAATTTTTTGATTAAGTCGAATCTAGATTCAGTGAGGTGGGCTAAGTCGTCACAAGGTAACCGTAGGGGAACCTGCGGTTGGATCACCTCCTTTTTTTACTTTAATTTTAAAAGTAAATAAGCAAAACAACATTCTTTTTCATTTTTTTTTAAATTAGCAACCCTAATGGGAAGTTTTAAACTTTTTGTTGGGCCCGTAGCTCAGTCCGGCTAGAGCGCTGCCCTTGCAAGGCGGAAGCCTCGGGTTCAAATCCCGACGGGTCCATTTTTTTCAATTCATACTCATTTAATCATTTGACTGTTCGTAATTGTAGGATTACGGCCGGTTGGTTTAGACATGGACCTTATATTTATCATCGTGATAAATATAAACCTTCACTTGTATCATGTTGATGAAACCGTATAGTAGGCGAATATGGTCTTACACTATTAGGTGAATGGCTTGGCTCGATAGCCTATGAAGGATGTGACAAGCTGCATTAATCTTTGGCGAGGTGCATGTAGCCTTTGAACCAAAGGTATCCGAATGTGACTTCACATAAGATCCGTTAAGGATAGGGAACCTGGGGAATTGAAACATCTTAGTACCCAGAGGAAAAGAAATCAATAGAGATGCTGTTAGTATCAGCGAGAGAAAACAGCATAGAGCAAACTGAATTCTTTATGGAAACATAAAGAAAATGTAGTGTTTTGGACTGCTTTTTATCCTAGTTAATCGAGATGAAATTTTCTGGAATGAAATACTCCAAAGGGTGATAGTCCCGTAATCGTAGATTAATGGATTTTAGCAGTATCCAGAGTAGTGTCTCTTGGATATGGGGCATGAAATTGGGAGGCATCAACTTCCAACTCTAAATACTAATCGAGACCGATAGAGAATAGTACCGTGAGGGAATGCTGAAAAGAACCCCTAACAGGGAGTTCAAAGATCCTGAAACCTAATAGTTATAGTGAGTTAGGGCTCTATAGGAGTTCTGACGTTCGTTTTGAATAACGGGCCAGGGAGTTTATCTTTGTGGCGAGGGTAATTCTAATATTGAAGTACCCATAGCGAAAGCAATTTTCCGCAAGTTTTCTGAGGGAAGAGGTTTTAAAATGCCTTTAGTCACAAGGATCAGACCCGAAGCGAGTCGATCTAACCCTGAGTAAGGTGAAGCGTTCCCAAAAAGAACGTGGAGGTCTGCAGAGGTTCTACGTGCAAGTGTTCTTCTAACTTGGGGTTAGGGGTGAAAAGCCAATCGAGACTCGTGATAGCTGGTTCCTGCCGAAATTGGCCTTAGTCAAGTTTCAAACGAGGTTGCAAAAGTGGTAGAGCGACGGATTAGGTGTTTTGGGGGAGAAATCCTTCGGCATCTTGTCCAACTCCGAATGCTTTTGTGCTGTAGACTTTGGAAAACGGCGGCACGTCGTAAGGGTGTGTCGCAAGAGGGGAACAACCCAGACTATGGTTAAGGCCCCTAAATATTGCTTAAGTGTTAAAGGGTGAAAAGTGTTCATTCACGAATACAGCGAGGAGGTTGGCTTAGAAGCAGCCACCCTTTAAAAAGTGCGTAACAGCTTACTCGTCTAGTGTGTGAGCCTTGAAGATGGACGGGGCTAAAGCAATTGCCGATACCATAGACCTCACCAAATGAGTGTGGTAGGCAGGCGTCTTAGCTGGACAGAAGCATTTTTGAGAAAGAATGTGGACCGGCTTGGAATGAAAATCCTGGTAAAAGTAGGACCATAGCAGTGTGAGAATCACTGTCACCGGAAGGGCAAGGGTTCCTTGACAATGTAGATCAGTCAAGGGTTAGTTGATCCTAACCAAATTCCTAACAGGTTTTTTGGGAAAGGGAAACAGGTTAAAATTCCTGTACTATAAGAATATGTGCGGCAACGCAAGTCTTATTTCTGACATCTTGGGCTAAGCCAACATCTCTCATCGGAGATGTTAAATAAGATAAATCAGATGAGTATTGTAATAATGAGACTCTGATTAAACTTATGAATAGTATATCGCATGATATATTTGGCCAATGCCTTGGGTCCTTGAAAAGGGAATAAGAAAAGATTTCTTGTAATCATACCCATAACCAACACAGGTGCCCCTAGGTGAGTAGCCTCAGGTGTGAAGGTATAATCCAGTTAAGGGAATTCGGCCAATTAGCCCCGTGTCTTAGGTATAAGGGGTCCCTGTGATTGTGTCTGTATAGATGCGATTGCAAGGTTCAATAACTAGGGGGGTCCGACTGTTTAACAAAAACGTAGCCCATTGCTAAGCTGTAAAGCCTTGTATAATGGGCCACGTCTGCCCAGTGCCAGTACTTTAAGCTTGGTTTCAACCGGGTGAAGAGCTGGTAAACGGCGGGGGTAACTATAACTCTCTTAAGGTAGCTAAATGCCTTGCCGTTTGATTGACGGCCTGCATGAATGGCGTAACGAGATCCCCACTGTCCCTAACTGGAAGCCTCCGAATATTCCGTCCTGGTGCAAAGGCCAGGGATTCCCAGTGGGAAGCGAAGACCCCGTGAAACTTTACTGCAGTCTGTAGCTGTGATGTGAATTTTGTTGTGCAGCGTAAGTGGGAGTTGTCATGTTACAAGCGCTAGCTTGTGAATAGACGCCAATGAAACACCACTCTTCAAAATTTACGTCACTTACTAAAAGAAATTTTAGGACACCTATTGGCAGGCAGTTTGGCTGGGGTGGCACACCGTTGAAATTGTATCAATGGTGCCCAAAGGTTGACTCAAACCGGTCAGAAATCGGTTGTAGAGTGCAAGAGCAAAAGTCAGCCTGACTGGATTTCTACATATACGAAATCCAGACGCGAAAGCGAGGTCTAGCGAACCTCCATACCTCCTTGATGGGGGTTGGAGATGACAGAAAAGTTACTCCGGGGATAACAGAGTTGTCGCGCCCGAGAGTTCATATCGACGGCGCGGCTTGCTACATCGATGTCGGCTCTTCCTATCCTGGGCGTGCAGAAGCGTCCAAGGGTGGGGGTGTTCACCCATTAAAAGGGATCGTGAGCTGGGTTCAGAACGTTGTGAGACAGTTTGTTTGATATCTACTGGGAATGTTTGATGTTTGAGAGGAAGGATGACCTAGTACGAGAGGAACGGTCGATCGGAGCCACTGGTCTACCGGTTATCTGATAAGGTAAGTGCCGGGCAGCTACGCTCTAACGGATAAGTGCTGAAAGCATCTAAGCACGAAGCCTGCCTCGAAAAGAAACATCTTAGAATACCTAAAGAAGATAGGTTTGATAGAACTGGCGTGTAAGGATCAAGCTTCGGCGAGATTTTCAGCGTGCAGTTACTAACAATTCATACTTCATATTCGCTTACTATACGGTTTTTCATCTTTTTTTTTCTTTATTTTTTTAAAGAATTTAATTTTATTAGTTTTCAATAGAAAATTTTATAAATAAATTATTTGTTCAAAGTCTTTATTAATGCCTCCGTAGCATAGTCAGCTATTGCGTGGGACTTGTAATCCCAAGGTCACGGGTGCAAATCCCGTCGGAGGCTTTTAATTTAATAATTTATTTCTTTATTATTTTTTAATTAAAATTAGTTTAATTTAGTTAGCATTATATTAATAATAAAAAGAAAAATATTATTTATTTGTTTATTTTAAATTTTCTACTCTATTATATTTTGTTTAAAAAATATAAACATATTAAATTAATAATAATTATTATTTTTATTATTATATTTCATTGTTTATATTATAAATTTTAATAGCAATAATTTTTTGTATTGATTGAAAAGTTATTTATAATGAATTAGTTATTAGAAATTGTGTTTGTTTTATTATTAAAACAAGGAATATTATATATTAACATTTTTTAAAAAGCAAATTTATAAAAAAAATTAAAATTTTTTTTTGTTATAATACTAAAAGATTAAATAAAAATACTAAGATATAAAATATATTAAAAATAAAATTTAAAAATCATAATCTTTGCAAAATTCTTTTATTTCTTCTTTAATTTTTGCTTTCATTTCTTCATCATCAGGATTTTTTAAAACTCTAACAATCCATTCACCAACCTTTTCCATCTCTTTTTCCTTAAATCCTCTTGAAGTTAATGTAGGTACTCCAAGTCTAATTCCAGAAGGTTTAAATGGAGTTGATGGGTCAAATGGCACAGTATTTGCATTAGTTACAATACCTGCATCTTCAAGTGCTAAGCAATATTTTTTTCCAAGACCAATTTTTCCAATAAATTTTGTTTTAATTAAATCAATTAATATTAAATGAGTTTCTGTTCCATTACTAACTAAGTTAATATCATTTTTTATTAGATAATCTGCAAGTATTTTTGCATTGATTATTGTTTGTTTTGCATATTCTTTAAATTTATCACTCATAGCTTCCTTAAATGAAACAGCTTTTGCTGCAATTACATGTTCATGCGGGCCACCTTGTAAACCAGGAAATACTGCTTTATCTATTGCTTTTGCATATTTTTCTTTACATAAAATAATTGCACTTCTTGGACCTCGCAAAGTTTTATGTGTAGTTGTTGTTACAACATCAATATAAGGGAATGGATTTTCATGAACTCCTCCTGCAATTAATCCTGCAATATGGCTAATATCTGCTAAAGTTATAGCATCTATTTTTTTTGCGATTTCACTAAAAGCTTTAAAATCAACTTTCATTGGATATGCAGTAAATCCGCATACTATTAATTTTGGTTTATGTTTTAATGCTAATTCTTCAACTTTTTTCATATCAATTAAACCACTATCTTCTTCAACACCATAGTGAATAAAATTATATAATTTTCCAGAAAAATTAACACTTGAGCCATGGGTTAAATGTCCACCATGACTTAAATCCATTGCAAGAATTGTATCATTTACTTCAAGTAATCCAAAATATACTGCCATATTTGCAGGGCTACCTGAATTTACTTGAACATTTGCATGTTCTGCATTAAATAATTTTTTTGCTCTATTAATTGCAATTTCTTCAATTTTATCAATATATTCATTTCCTTGATAATATCTTTTTTTTGGATATCCTTCTGCATATTTATTATTTAAAACACTTCCAAGTGCCAAAAGACATTCATTGCTACAATAATTTTCACTTGGAATCATATTAAGCATATTTTTTTGTCTTATTTTTTCATTTTCAATTAATTCATAAATTTCATTATCATTTTCTTTTAACATTTTTATATTCCTCTTTAGACATTAATTTATCATTATATTTAATCATTGCACCATCAATATTTTCCCAAATACCACAGCTCATACCACCTTCTGGACATATTTTATCACTAATACATAAAGCCCCCATATTTTCAAATAATATTGGTGCTTTTTCTTTACATATTTTTAGCATTTGTAGGGCCATATTTCTAATTTCCCATTGTGCTCTTTTGCAAGTTCTGTGTTTAAAGAAATTTTTTAAGCTTCTTATATTCATAGTAATAATTATTTTTGTTTCAGCTGCATTTGGTAGAATAAATCTTGCATCTTCTTTTGGTGCAATTTCTTTAAATTCTTCATAATATTTTCCTATTTCTTGCATTGATTTTTTAAATTTTTCATAAATTTCTTTATTTTTTTTAATCGATGGTGGCACTATATAATTAAAATCTTTACTATCAACATATCTTTGACTTTGCTGTGAGTATGATGCAATTCTATGTCTTACTAATTGGTGACTGCAAGCTCTAGAAATTCCTTCAATTCCAAATGTAAAATTTGCGTGTTCAAGTGGTGATTCATGCCCTAATTGAATTAGTTTTTTTAATAGTTTTTCGCATTTTTCTTCATCCATTAATTCAACTAGATCATTTATATCTGAATTAGAATAACAAAGCCTTGCTGCTGTTGCTATAATGTTAACTGGTACTTTAGTATAAGCTAATAATTTTACATTTAATTTTGTTTCCATTTAAATTTTAGTAAATATAAATTTATTAAATATTTTTTGGATTTATTTATAATAAATATTATATATACTTCTTTTTTTTCTATTTTTAATGAATAAAAAATTAAACAAAAAAGAAGTTAATAATCATATTGAAAAAATTGTTAATTCAAAAAATAAATTAGAAAAAAAAACTTTTATTTTACTTGGAGTATTTATTAGTGCATTAATTTTAGCAAATGTTTTAGGCACAAAAATTACTACAATTTTTGGAATTAGTGTTTCTGTTGGTATTTTTTTATATCCTTTAACTTTTATTTGTACAGATGTTGTTGCAGAAGTTAGAGGTAAAAAGGTTTCAAGGTATTTTATTAAAGTTGGTTTAATTTCACTTTTAATTACATTTTTTTTTATTTTGCTTAGTATATATTTACCTCCTGCAGATAGGTTTATTTTTAATGAAGAGTATAAAAATATTTTTTCAAATTCACTTAGAATTGTAGTTGCTAGTATGTTTGCATTTTTAATTTCACAATACCATGATATATGGGCATTTCATTTTTTAAAAAAATTAACAGCTGGTAAATTTTTATGGCTAAGAAATAATATTTCAACTTTTTTTTCACAGTTAATAGATACAACAATTTTTATGTTTATTGCATTTTATATGGTAACACCAGAATTTAATACATTATTTATAATTCAATTAATTATTCCTTATTGGATTTTTAAATTAATTCTTGCAGCAATTGATACACCTTTTGTATATCTTGGCGTAAAATGGCTTAGAAAATAAATTGTTGTGTTACTACTACTATTATTATTATTATTATTATTATTATGTTGTTAGAATAATTTTATTTTTATTTAATTTTTTATAATTTGTAATTAACTCTCCAATTAAATAAATAGAACCACAGGCAACTATTAAATTATCTTTTGAAATCTTTTTTGCAATTGAAATTGTTTTATTAATATCTTCTTCAATAATTATATTTTTATTTTTAAAATATTTTACAAGATTTTTTGGCCTTTCACATCGTTCATATTTTGTTTTAGTAATAATTATATTTTTTGCTAATTTATTAAATTCAAAACACATAGATTTTATGTCTTTGTCTTTCATAATTCCAATAATAAAGGTTATATTTTTGTAGTTTAAATTTTTTAATTCTTGGATTAGTGTTTTTGCACCATTTTTATTATGTGCACAATCAAATAATAATTTGTTTTCAATAAATTCAAATCTACCTGGCCATTTTGTATTTTTTAGCCCTTTTTTAATTGAATTTTCATTAATTTCATATTTTTTTTGAAGTGTTTTTATAGCATAATATGCAATTTCAGCATTATTTTTTTGAAATTCTCCAATTAACCCTAATTTATAATTTTTGTAATTAATTGATTTTGATTTAATTAAATTACATTTTTTTTCAATACAAATTTTTTCAATTAGTTTTATTGCAATATTTTTTTCTTCAATTATAACATCAATATTTTTTTTAATAATTCCAGCTTTTTCATATCCAATTTTTTCAATAGTATTTCCTAAATATTTTGTATGATCAATTGAAATATTTGTAATAACACTAATTAATGGTTTTATTATATTTGTTGCATCAAGTCTTCCGCCAAGTCCAACTTCAATTATTGCAAAATCAACTTGTTCTTCTGCAAAATAAATAAAAGCCATAACAGTTATTATTTCAAAAAAAGTTTCATCATTAATATATGGTTTAATTTTTTTAAATATTTTTAATATGTTTTTTTTTGGAATTATTTTATTATTTATTTTAAAACGTTCTCTAAAATCAACTAAATGTGGTGATGTATAAACACCAACCCTATAGCCTTGTTCAATTAATATTTGAGAAATAAATGCGGAAGTTGAACCCTTACCATTAGTTCCTGCAACATGTATTGTTTTAATTTTATTTTGTGGATTATTTACTTTATTTGCTAACTTTTTAACTCTAGTTAGTCCAAGTTTAGTTGTAAAAAAGCCTTTATTGTATAACCATTTTATAGTTTCATTGTAATTCATTTTTCTTTATTTTTTTAATTTTTTCTGTATTTTTTAATTTAAATTTTTATTAAATAAATTTTTATATTTAAAATATTATCTTTTTTATTATGGAAAAAATTTTATTTATTTCTTTTGCATTAAAAAAAGGTAATACTGATTATCTTTTCAATGAAGTTTTTAATAATTCTGATTATAAAATTCAAAAAATTAATTTAAAAGATTTTAAAATTAGAGATTGTAAGGCTTGTTTTGAGTGTAAAAATAATAATTTTAAAAATAATCAATTTTGTAAGATAAAAGATGATATGCAAAAATTATATAAATTATTATTAAAAAGTGATATTATTATAATTTTTACCCCTATTTATTTTTCAGCAATTCCAGGATTTTCAAAAAAGTTTATTGATAGAACAAATGCATTTTATTATAATGAGAAATTAAAAAATAAAAAATTAATTGTAATTGTAATTGGTGGTAGTAGCTTAAAATATTCAAAAAGCCATTTTAAAGATTTTTTTAGATTATTTTCAAATGCACAAAAAATTGTTTTTAAAAAAATATTCTTTCTTTCAAGCCAAGATATAAAAAAAATGATTAATTTAAAAGATAAAAGCAAAATTTTAAAAATAAGTAATTATATTAAAAATATATAATTTTATTTTTATAAATTTTTTATTAAAAATAGAAATATTTAAATATAATAAATTAAGTAATTTTACAAAGCGAGGGAGTTACATGTTTAAAGCATTTCAAAATATATTCAATAAATTTGTTCGAAAAATTTTTGCAAAAAAAAAAAATTATAAAATAGGTTTATATGGCCCTCCAAATGGTGGTAAAACCACTCTAGCAAATAAAATTTGTCAAGACTGGATTGGCGAATCTATGGGAAATATTTCTAATGTTGCACATGAAACTAGAGAAATACAAATAAAAGAAGAAATTGTTATAAAATCTAATGGTAAGGAATTAACTTTTAATTTGGTTGATACACCAGGAATTGCAACAAAAATTGATTATGAAGATTTTATTAAATCAGGAATTAAAGTTACTCAAGCAAAAAAACGTGCAAAAGAAGCAACAAAAGGAATAATTGATGCAATTAAATGGCTTGATGACATGGATATAGTAATTGTTGTATTAGATTCAACAAAAGATCCTTATTCTCAAGTTAATATTACAATTATTGGAAATTTACAAGCAAGAAATATCCCTGTTTTACTAGTTGCAAATAAAATAGATTTAAAAAAATCAGATATAAAAAAAATTGAAGCAGCATTTCCTCAATATAAAGTTGTTGGAATTTCAGCAAAATTTGGAAATAATTTAGATCATTTTTATGATGCTTTATTTGAGGTGGTAAGTTAAAAATGTTAACTTTACAATATATTCCATATCATGAAATAGAAAACTTAGATTCTCAAAATAGAATTGAAAAATTATTGAAAATAGTAAAAGAAAACAAAATAATTTTACTAGAAGGAAGACTTAAAGGAAATGAAGAAACTGAATTAATTAAAAGAACAATGGAACAAATAAGTGATGCTTTTAAAGGAATTGAGCTTGGAGTAATTTATCCAAGTAAGTCAAATTTACCTTTTTTTAATAAAATAAAAAGAATTTTTGTTGATATGCTTTTAGGTGATAGAAAAGGTTTAACGATTATTGGTCCTGCAACTATAGTTAAAGAAATAAAACAAGATCCTGATAAAATCCAATTATTTACAGAATCTAACTTTGAAGTTAAAATTAAAAAAAAAGATAAATAATTGTTTTTTATAAATTTCTAAATTATGCTAAACCGCATTAATGTCACACCTTGTATTATATCCTTTATTACATCTATAAAGCGTTTTTTGTCGTATTTTACGATTTTTATTAATTTTTGTTATTGTGTGTTTTTCTTTCAAATTTTTTATATACATTATAATTTATTTTTAAAATTTTATTTCATAATTATCTCTCAATACACACCCAATTAAGAGTTTTTGTAACTGTGACATAATTATGGTTTAGAACAATAAATTTCTAAATAGAAATCTTTTTATATATCTTATTTACTCTAAGCAACTATTATGAAATATACTAAATATGAAAAAGCTAGAATTATTGGGGCTAGATCTCTACAATTATCAATGGGTGCACCTATATTGATTGATTTAAAATCAAAAGATATAGAAGAAATGGGTTATAGTGTTTTAAAAATTGCAAATAAAGAATTTGATCAAGGATTAATTCCAATAACTGTTAATAGAGCAATTATTTAATTTTCTTAATTTTTTAATATAGTAAATAAATTATAATGCTTAATATAAATGATATTAAAAAACTTGGAACAAATGGTATTCCTTCTTTAATTACAACATAGGGTATCTTTTTTTGTTTATATAATTTTATTAATGTATTAATTTGCTTTTTTTCAACACCTAAATCTTTTGGACCAGCAA
>CAZQHZ010000011.1:0-4031 GCA_964593285.1 uncultured Methanosarcinales archaeon
GTGATAATTAAATAAAGAAATAAATTATTTTTTTTTACTTTTTGTTATTTTTGCTTTCTCTGAAACAATTGCAGAATTACCTGTTGGGTCGTCAAGGGTTATTTTAATTTCATCTTGGCCCCATAAAATTTTTTGCAATTTTTTTAAATGATTTTTTGCTTTCTTTTTTTCATCTTTATCTTCAGAGTATTCTTTTGCTGTTTCAATAGCATGTTTTGCTCTTTTTAGTAATCCTTCAATATTTGTAATAAAACCAATTGATGCAACCCCTGGTTCAATGCTCATTATTCTTCCTATTTTAACAGTAGCATTACTTGATTTAATTACTCTAATGTTCATATCTTGTTCTGAATTAATTGTTATTTCATATTTTGATGGTTCATTTTCTTCTGCTGTTTCAAGATCTGCTTTATGATATTTACAATTAGAACATGTCATTGAAAAAAGATAAACTTTTCCAAAATATGGTATGTCTCGCTCGCTTTCAGTTAATGTTAATGTATCTTTAGAACACATTGGACATTGTTGGTTTTCTAAAACGTCTGGTTGTTCTTTGTTTAAATTATCTTCTTTTTTCATTTCAAAAAATAATTATATAATAATTTATATAATTTTCGATTGTTTAGTATATTATTTTTTAAAATTTTCGAAGATAATAAATAATCTAAAGTTTTTTTTAAAAATATGAATGAAAATTTGAAAAAAAAGAATGTTGGTATTGAAATATTAGCTCCTGCTGGAAATTATGAAATGCTTCATACTGCTATTAATAGTGGCTGTGATTCTATTTATTTTGGAATAGCAGGGTTTAATTTGAGGGCAAATGCTAAAAATTTTTCAATTGATGAAATTTCTAAAGTAATTAAAATTTGTCATCAAAAATCTATTAAAGCTTATGCATGTTTAAATATTGTAATTTTTGAAGATGAATTAGATTTTTTAAAAAAAGTTTTGGATGTATTATCTAAATGCAAAGTTGATGGTGTTATTTGCTGGGATTTTGCTGTTATTAGTATAGCTTTAAAAAAAGGATTAAATGTTCATTTATCAACACAAGCTAGTGTTTTAAACTCAATTTCTATAAAAGAATATGAAAAATTAGGTGTTTCAAGAATTATTTTAGCAAGAGAGTGTAGTTTAACTGATATAAAAAAAATACAAGAAAAAACGAATTTAGAACTTGAAATTTTTATCCATGGTGCAATGTGTGTTGCAGTTTCTGGAAGATGTTTTATTTCACAATATTTGTATGGGAAAAGTGCTAATAGGGGAGAGTGTATTCAACCTTGCAGAAGATCGTACGATTTAATAGACCCAGAAACTAGTAAAGAATTAAATATTACTGAAAATTACGTTATGTCACCAAAGGATTTGTGTACTATTGATATTATTGATAAGTTATTAGAATTAGATGTTAAATGTTTTAAAATTGAAGGACGAAATAGATCGCCTGAATATTTAAAAAAAACAATTGAGTGTTATAAAAAAGCAATTGAATTTTATAAAAAAGGAATATTGACTGAAAATGTTAAATTAAAGCTTAAAGAAGAATTATCTATGGTTTATAATCGAGGATTTTCTACTGGATTTTTTTTATCTAAACCAATAAATGAATGGACTGATAGTTATGGTAATAAATCAAATTATGTAAAAAAATATGTTGGAAGAATTCTTAATTATTATAAAAAAATAAATGTTGCAGAAGTTAAACTTGAAACAGAAAACTTAAATTTAAATGATAAACTAATTATTACTGGAAATAAGACTGGTTGTGTTGATTTTACTTTAAAATCTATACAATTTAATAAAAAAGAAATAAATTGTGGGCTTAAAGGTCAAAATGTTGCAATTAAAGTTCCTTTTGTTGTTAGAAAGAATGATAAAGTATTCATTTTTACAAAAAAATAGTAAGTATAAAGGCAGGTATAAAAAAAGGCAATATCTTCAAAACTTTCTATGATTTTATTAAAGGTTCTGCGTTCCCATATGGAGTTCTATTACTAGCGTTCGGAAGTTTATAATCTTACGAGATTATAAACCAACCCCTCGCGAAGGAACTATATTTTTTGTTATAATAAAGTTTTGACCGTATGATATTGCCTTTTTTCAAATATAGACTTTATACTGACAAAAAATAAAAAAATATTTAAATAATTAAAATAAAAAAATGTTAAAATGAAATTTAAAATTATAAATTTAATGATAGTTGTATTTATTTTAAATATTTTTATGGTTTATGCTGATTGTGTGAATCCAAAAAATTCATTAATAATTGATGAAGATATTACTTTTTGCAAAGGCACTTTTGAATTGGATTCTGGGATGGTTGTTAATTCAGATAATATTGACATTGTTTGTGATGAAACAATTATAAAAGGATTTGATAATGGTGCTTTATTTTCTATTGAAAATAAAGAAAATATTTTAATAAAAAATTGTGTTATTGATAATTTTCAGATTGGTTTTGATATAACTTCATCAAAAAATTTAGTAATTGAAAATAATGAGATTATTAATAATCAAATAGGTATATTGTTAAATGATGTTTATGTGTCAAATTTTTCTTCAAATACTTTTGAAAACAATTTAAATTCTGCAATTTTTATGGATTTAAATGAAATTTTAAATATTGCTGGTAATATTTTTAATAACAACATTTTTTTTGATACTGCTTTTAATTTAGTTTCATACGAAGATATGCCACATAATTCATATTTTGATAATATTTATAATGATAATTTAATTGGTCCAAATGATTATGTTACAGATTATATTTATGAATCTGAAGATTTAATTTCATATAGAGATGATGAAGCTGATGAAAATGAAACAACAACTGATGAAGTAAGTGATGAAGTAGATGAAAACATATTTACAGGGGTTGAAGTTTTTGAAGTTTTAGATAATCAAAACTTTGTTGATGATTCTGGTGAAATTGTTAATTCTGAAAATATTGTTAAAAAAGCTTATGAGATGAGAGGGTTTAGTGATGATGAAATTTTAGATGCAGTAAATAGAGTTTCAAAAATTGAAGAAATTGTTGATATAGACAAAAATATAATCTTTGATTATGATAATGAAGTAATAATTGTAAATATTAAAATAAATTCTTCTGAAAAATTAGAAGATGTAGAATTTTTTGAATATATTCCAAAAAGTTTTGCAAATAATTTTTTAGATATAAATTTTAATGATTCTATTCGATTAGAAGTTATTGATGAAGACCCATTAATTGTTTGGAATTATAATAGTGTTTCAGAAGATGAAGAGGTTGAATTATCTTATTCTGTTGATAAATCAAAAGTTGATATGACTGCTTTGGCTGTAGCTTCAAATATAAATGAAGAAAGCCCTGTAACTGTTTCACTTGCTAATTGTGTTAGTTGCGATCCAAAAAGTAGTAGATATATGTTATTTGTTCCTTTATTATTAATTCCTTTAATAGTAGTTATATTTGTGTTTGTTGGAAGAAATAAAAATTAAATAATTTTTTATTTTTTAAATATATTACTTATTTTTTTTAAAAAAGATTCTTTTTTTGGTTTTGTTGAACTAAATTTTTTTTCAAATTCTTCTTGATATTTTTTTTGTTCTTCATAATTATGGTTTAAATGACTCTGTGCAGAATCTAAAAGTGTAGATATTGGGTCTTTGTTGATTGTACTATTATTATCAGTTGCAAAAATATCATTTATATCATTATTTTTTTGTTCTCTATTTGTATTGTTATTATTTGTTGTATCTTTATTATCTGATTTTTCATTTAATAAATTATTTTGTGAAATCTTTGTTTGACTATTAGTTTCATTATTTTGATTAGTCATATTATTATTATTATTAGTTTTGAATGATTTAGGGAATATTGGTTGATTTTCTGTATTATTGGTTAAATCATCTTTAATGTTTACATCTTGATTTTGTTTAATATTTTGTGTTGTATTTATTACATTATTAGTTTCATTATTTTGATTAGTTATATTATTATTATTATTATTAGTTTTGAATGATTTAGGGAATATTGGTTGATTTGT
>CAZQHZ010000011.1:4131-47744 GCA_964593285.1 uncultured Methanosarcinales archaeon
TTTCTGTATTATTGGTTAAATCATCTTTAATGTTTACATCTTGATTTTGTTTAATATTTTCATTTGTATTTATTTCATTATTATCATTTTTTTTAGTATTAATTAATGATTTTATTTTATCAACAATTTCTCCCATTTTAATCCTTTTTTCTAGTTCAGTTATTCTTTTTTTAATAGTATTTATAATTTTTTTTTTGTCTTTTACATGTTTAATTTCAAATGCTAATACCTCATCTTTAATTGAATCATTAATCCAATTTGCATAGTCATTTTTTTCTTCATTTACATGAATTTTAAATTCATTATCATCCATATTTTCAAGGGTTTTTACTAATTCTTCTAAACTTATAATTTCTTTTCCAAGTGCTGTTTTAAAAGTTTCATTTGGATGTACATTTGATAATATTTCTTTAGCTTTTTTTGGCATAATTACACCTTTATATATTTTTAACAATGTGTTTTAGTAGTTTTAATTCAAATTCTTGTTTTTCTTTTATAGTCATTAAATTTTCTGCAAGTTTTATTTCTTTAATTACATCTTTAATCCAATTTGCAAAATCATTTTTATTTTCATTAACATGGTGATAAAAAATATTATCTTGCATATTTTCAATTTCCATTGCAAGCTCTTTTATATTAGAAATAATTTTTCCATCTGCTAAAACAAATTTTTTATTTTGTGGAATTCTTTTTTTAATAGGATTTTTTTTATTAACTGTTTTTTTTGATTTCATAAAAAACACCTCTTTTTTAGCATATTTAATAATATAATAATATAAAAATGTTGTTATTTTTGTAACTAATTAGTTACTTTTTTAAGTAAATTACTTGGATTTTCTGTAATTTTTATTTTATCAGTATTATCATCTGTTTTATTAATTCTGATTATTATATCATTTAAAATATTCATGAATGCAATGAATGATTCATATGGACTATCGTATGGATTAAAGTACTTATGAACATCTCCATCTGCAAACCATTTAGTACACATGTAATAAAAATGATCTGATGTTGTTAATTTTCTCCAATTTTTAATTAATTCTTTATCTTTTGTTTTTTTGACCATGTTTTCAATTAAATATAATTCATTCATTGAATTATCTTGCATAGGGTTACCAAGCCATGCAGATAAATCTCTTTCAATATCAGCCCATGAAATAAAATTATGCATATCAACTTCTCCTCTTATAGGGTATTTATCTACAACTTCAGTTGGTGTTAAAAAATTATTATCTTTGTTTTTTAATAATTCATTTGGTAAGTGTTTAATAAAATCTAAAATCCCTGTATCTTCCCATTGATGTTCTCCTAGTGTTTCATAATCCATGAATAAATTTACAACTTCACCATTTCCATTTACAGCATTAATCCACTGAGTAAATTTTTCTGTTGTAAGTGGCCATTCTTCCCAGCTCTTATTTGAAAATCTAAATGCAATATCATCACTTAGTTTATAATTTTTTAAAAGTAATTTTGTTTTATTAGTATTAATTGTTTTATAGAGAAAATTTGGTGATCTCCATCCTAAAATATGGTCTGCTCCTTCTGCAATAATTCCTTTATAACCCATATCTTCAATGAATTTTGCAAGCTCATTATTAAAAATTAATTCAGTATTTCTAAATATTTTAGGCTCTTGATTAAATAATTGTTTTATTTTTTTTTTATGCATTAATACTTGTTCTTTAAATTCGTCTTTTGAATAAAGATATGATAAAGAATGATAATATGTTTCTGAAATAAATTCAACACAGCCTGTTTTTGCTAATTCTTTAAAACTTTCAATTACTTCTGGGCAATATTCTTCAAATTGGTCAAGTACAGTTCCTGTAATTGAATATGCAATTTTAAATTTACCTTTATGTTGCTTAATTAAATCAAGCATTATTCTGTTAACTGGTAAATAACATTTATTTGCAACTTTAATACAAATTTCTCTATTTTTTTTATCATCAAAATAATTTTGATTATTTCCAATATCAAAAACTTGATATTTTCTTAATCTATATGGCTGATGGACTTGAAAGTAAAAACATACACTAACCAATAAAAACACCCCCTTTTTATAAAAATAATTTTTATTTTAAATTTATTAAATTGTTATAAATATTGACACACTTATGCGCTGCAGTGTCCCAATTATGTTTGTAAATTTCTTTTTTTATATTTTCTTTTAAGTAATTATGCATTGATTTATAATTTAAAATAGATAATATATGACTACTCATAATATCTGTATCCCAAAAATCTATTTTCAAACAATTAGTTAATACTTCAGATATTCCAGAAGTTTTTGAAATTATACACGGAGTATTATTTTTCATAGCTTCTAGTGGAGTTATTCCAAAAGGTTCTGAAACAGATGGCATGACAAATAAATCTGCAAGTTTATATGCTTTATTAATGTCATTGCCTCGCAAAAATCCTGTAAATAAAACATTTTTTGAAATACCAAGTCTTGCAGCTTCATCTATAAGGTATTTTTCCATATCTCCTCCACCTGCCATAATGAATTTAACATTTGGATCATATTCTAGTACTTTTTTTGCAGAACGAAGGAAATATTCTGGTCCTTTTTGGATAGTCATTCGTCCAAGATATAAAACTGTTTTTTCTAATTTTTTAGATTCTTCATAATTTAAATCTTCATCTTTTTCAAAATCAACACCATTATGTACAACTTCAACTTTTTGAGGATTTATTCCATAATGTTCTATTATTTTATTTTTTGTATAATTGCTTACTGCAATTATTTTATCAGCAACATGCATACCTTCTCTTTCTATATCATAAACATATTGATTAGGGTGGCCACAAGTTCTGTCAAATTCTGTTGCATGTACATGTACAATTAGTGGTTTATTTGAAGTCTTTTTTGCTTTGATTCCTGCTTGATAAGTCATCCAGTCATGTGCATGTATTATATCAAAATTTTCAAATTCAGCTATTAATTCTGCTTTTTGTGAATATCTATAAACTTCATCAAATAAGTTTTTACCATAAACATCTCCAGTGATATTGTTATTTATTTGTTCTATTTGTTTGAATTTTTTAATTTTTTCATCATATGATTCAGAATTTACATATTCTCCAAGTAAGGAATTAATTATTCTTTTTTTAACTCCAATTTCTTTTAAATAAATATCGTTTGCAACTAAAACTTTTACGTGGCTTGAATTTGAATTTGTATTATTTATTGTTTTTGGAAGAACAAAAATTATATCTGTATTTTGGTTTTTTAATCCTTTAGTGAGACCATAGCATGCGGTGCCAAGTCCACCTGCATTAAATGGTGGAAACTCCCATCCAAACATTAATATCCTCATTCTATTTTATGCCCCTTTTTGAAAAATATACTGTTTTATATATTTTATATATACATTTATATTTCTTTACATATTTAATTCTCTCACTCTTATTTAAATATTTCGTTTAGATAATCCTTCTAAAAAATTTGTGTTTTTTAAAACATTATATTGGCATGAAATTGTTTTAATTGTTATTCGTAATCCTAATTTTGGCCTCTTTTTGGTTTTATTTTTGGTTTTTAAAATTACTTTTCATTATTTTAGACAAATGCAAAAATTTATATATTGTAATAATTTTTGTTTTTTTATTAAATTTTTTACAAATTTATGTTTATTTATTGCTTATTTAGCTTAAAATAAGTCAATATTTATTTATTTTTGGTGTAATATGGAAAGTAGTAAAAATATTAAAAAAATAGATGAGTCTGAAATAAAAATAATAAAAGAATTAGTTATAAATCCTAAAATAAGTGATAATCAAATTTCAAAAAATACAGGTATTCCTCTAAAAACAGTTAATAGAAAAAGAAAAAAATTAGAAGAAAAGAATTGTATTAATTATATTTTAGACATTGATCATAGCTTTGATGGTTTAAATAATTTTAATGCTACTGCTCAGTTTATTGTTTTATTTAGGCATGGAATTACAAGAAAAATGTTTTTTGATAATTTATCTAAATTTAATTTTAATTATCATAATTTAAAGCATATAAAATCTTTAGATGTTGGTGAATTTAAAGGAAAATTAACTTTGATATTTGTAATTGAATCAAGATTACAAGAAGATTTGCTTGAAATTTTTAACACTGAAATTTTTTATAGGTTGAATGATATTTTTGGTCATAATTGTATTGATGATACTAAAGTGATTTATTTGAGTAAAAACATTATAAATATGCATAATTATGTTAAAGGTATTAATATTGAAAAAGGAAAAATAAAAAAAGATTGGCCAAAAGATTTAATTTTTGTTTCTGAATAATTTTTTTATTTTAATTGTTTTTAATTAATTTTTAATTTTTTTAAATTATTTTTGTTTATTTTAATTATTATATCTTTTTAAATATAATATTATATTTGAATAAATTTAATTTTATATCTTTTTTATTTAACATATATATTTAAATACCAAAATATTTATAAAGTAAATCAATCTATTAAATTATAACTTTATATCAATTTAGTTATAATAAGTTACAAAAAGGTATACTAATGCTAAAAAAAAACATAGAAAATGAAATTATTGGACTATATACAAATAATTTGACTAATATTTTTAGTATAAATAAAATTTCTAAATTATTAAAAAAAAAATATCCTTTTGTAAATAAGAAAGTAAGTTTTTTGATTAATAACAAAATATTAAATAAAATTGAAATTGGGAAATCTTATCTTTGTTCATTGAATCTTGATGATGATAAAACATTATTATTCTTAACATATAATGAAATATTTAAAAAAGAATTATTGAAAAATTCTGTAATTAAAAAAAAAAATATTGAAAATTTTCTTTCAAAAAAGGCGCTAGAATATAAAATTCAATCTGTTTTTTTTTCAAATGATAAATTAATATTTATTTTAGATGATTTAAAATATAGACGAAAAATTGAAAATGAATTTTCTAATTTAATTATAATTGATAAAAATGAATTTTTGGATTTATTACTTGAAAATCCTATTTATTTTACAGATTTTGTAGTATTTTATGGTTATGAAAAATTTTTTGAGCTTATAAAAATTAATTTTGATGAATTAAAAAATAAATATTCGCCTTTAAAATATTGATTGGTATTTACGATGAAACATATAAAGAAAATAAAAAAAAGTATATTTATGGTATTAATTTTATTTTCTTTTTTAATATTTTCAATGTTTTCTTTTGCTGATGATTCTTATTCTTTTGATGTTTATGTTATTGATGGATTTGACAATAAACTTGGGGATGTAACAATAAAGTTAGATAATAATGTTAAAAAAACAAATGTAAATGGTTATACTAGTTTTAAGGATGTTTTTGGTGTTTTTGAATTAGTGGCAAATAAATCAGGATTTAAATCTGTTAAAAAAACTGTTAGAATTGATGATAATAAAAATTTTACAATAATTTTAGAAAAAGAAAAGTTAGTTGGTGAAAAGTTACCTAAAATAACCATTTCATCTTTTAAAAATAATTCTATTTTAGATAATGAAAAATTAAAAGTTAAATTTAATGTAAATTCTAATACAAATATAGATAATTGTAGATTATTAATTTCAGAAATTGATTTTTTTGGTTTTAAATATTATGATCATGTTGAAAATGTTTTAAGTGATAATTTAGAACTTAATGCAGATTTAGATAATGGTTTATATGATTTTAAGATTTCTTGTCAAAATAATTTGGGAATTAGTTTTTCAAATTTATATAGGGTAGAAGTGATTAATGTTAAAGACGACAAATTAGTGAAGAAAAATGAGAATAATCGAAATAAGGATGATGAAAATGAAATTACTAATACTAATTCTCCAAGCTATTTAAATAAGTATAATAATGCATTAAAAAAAGTAGATGATGCTGTTTCTTTTTTTGATTCTTTGGATTCAGATGCAAAAAAAATGATTGAAAAATTAGATTATTTTAAAATACTAAAAGATAAAATGGAAGAAATTGAAAAATTAAAAGAGCAAAGAATTAATTTAGAAAATTTGAAAATTTCAGAATCCTCTTATAAATCTAGAAATGATGAGTTATTAAATTCATTAAATAAAGAATTGAATGATTTACCTGTATCCATTGATATAAAACATAAGGATTATTTTGTTGAATCAATAAGTGAAGAGGATACTTTTAATAATGTTTTTAATTATTATGCTAGTAAATCAGCTGATTATAGTGAAAAAAAGGTAAGTAGATTAGTTAAAAATATTAGAAAAAATCATGAAAATTTTGTTATATATACTCGTATTACTGTTTTTGATGTTTTATTTGCATCTTCTAGTGTTGAAACAATTAATTATGTTGATAAAAGGATTGAATTGGATGAAGAATTTTTAAGTGATGGTTTTTTTGTTGAATTTTTTAATATGGATGAAAAATTAGATTCAAGTAAAATAATTTCTAATAATCAATATGAATTAGTATCTTCTAATCCATTAATAATTAAATTTTCAATTAATGATTTAGATTATTTAGAAAAAAATAATGAAATTAATTTTTTTTATTTTATAAAAGACGATATTGATAATTTTGAATTTGAAAATTTAAATTCTATATTTATTTTAAATGAGGATAATTCTAGAAATTTAATTACTGGTTTAAATATATTTGATTCAAATATAGTTAGTTATAATAATTGGTCTTATTTTATTTTATTTTTCATTCTTTCATCATTTATTGTAGGTTTTTTTTATTTAAAAAATACTAATCTTCAAATTAATAGTTTTAGCAAAAATTTAGTTTTTTCAAAAAATAATAATCTTGGAAATAATATGGGATGTGTTCATTTAATTGAAAAAGCAATAGATTTAATAAAAAATAATGATAGTTTTGGTGCAATAAAATTATATCCTTTAATAATTCAATCATATGAAAATTTAGGTGTTAGAAGTAAAAATGAAATTAAACCAATTATTAGTTATTTATCTGGATTAGTTGATTTAGATTATTTATCATCAAAAATAGATGTTGCTTTAAATTTGATTAATCATGGGCAATATGATTCAAAAGATAAATTGTTTATTGAAATAGAAGATGTATATTCAACACTTCCAACTAATTTAGCATTGAAAATAAATGAAAAATATTCATATTATTTGAAAATGATTGATTTATTGAATCTTAGAAAACGAGAAGAAATGCGAAATTTAAAAGAAAGTTATGATAATAATTTAAAATATGGTAAGAAATTACAAGATGACAATATCGCTATCAATGATTTAATTTATGGAAAATAAATTTTGTTATAGATATCAATTAATAATTACTTTATAATAATAAACAATTTATTTAAATATATAAATAAAATAGTTAGTATATTTTATAAATATATATTATTACATATTATTATATAGAATTATTTTTTAATTTTAAAAAATTAAGAGGAATGGATTTTTAAATGAATTTTAAATTATTATGGATTTTTGTATTATCTTTTATTCTATTTAGTAATTTTTGTTTTTCAATTGAGGTTATGGGTGGTGAAATTTTCTTGATTAGGCCTAATAATAAGTTTATTGATTATGATTATATTCCATATGAATATGTTTCACTTGAAGATTTATTTTTTTATACTTGTATTGAAGAGACAAATGTTCCTGTTAGATCTAGTGTTTTATGTTTAGATGATACAAGTTTTCATGATATTGAATTATATAAATGGGGTAATAGTGGTAATTGTTATCTTGGTGCGTTTGATTTTAATAAAAAAGAGTGTAGGAATGCTGTTATTGAAACTGAATATGTGAAAGATGATGAAGTAATAACCATTTCAAAAGATATAAAAGTTAATCGTTTTTCATCAATATTAGAAGTAGTTTTAGATCAACAGTTTAGTGATGGTGGATGGCGTGATCCTATTGAAACGGCTTCTGGAATTTGGGTTTTGAGTAATTATAAAGATATTTTTAAGGATGAAATTTTACTTGCAAATGAATGGTTGAAATTATATAGGAATAATGATTTAAAATGCTGGCCAGATAAGAGTTGTAGTACTCTTGATACAGCTAGAATTTTAGCATATTTAACTCTTGGAAACGTTAGTGATGAACTTCGAGTAATGCATGATGGGAATGTTTTTTTAAAAAAAAAGCAAAGTTATTATGAAGAGGGTGAAAAGTGGAATTTAACGATTAATCCTTTTGATAGAGGAGATACAAATTGTCTTATAACTTATGATAAAAATCATTTAAATGATGAAGAATTTATAATAAATGAAAATGAAACACAAACTTATACAATCGATGCATTTCCAACAGAAAAATTAATAGTAATTTGTGATAGAAATATAAGGGCTACACTTAAAACTTATCTTGATGAAACAACTTTTGTTTACGAAGGAGATAATCTTTCATATAGTATGCCTTATGCATGTTGGTCAGAAGATTCAAAATGGGGTCCTTGTGATTTAAAAACTACGCTATATGCATTAATGACAAATATTGATGATGAAAGAAAAGATGCGGCAATGAAATATGTTGAAAGTTTGAGAGTTAGTGGTCATGGAAGTGAATCTTTTATAAAAAGTGAAGATCATATTATTGAAACAGCACTTTATTCTTATATAATAGGAAAATATGAATTTAATGATTATGAAAATGAAGATTTGATTGCATGGCTTAGATTTCGACAAAATAATGATGGTAGCTGGGGCAAGGAATTACATGATAATGAAATTAAATCAACTGCTTTTTCAATTTTATCATTTTTAGAGAATGATTTTTCAAGAAATAATCAGGTAATTAAAGATGGTGAATATTGGGTAAATGAAGAGGAAATAAAAATTTCTCTAAATAAAACCGAAGAATATTTGGGTTGGAATTCAACAGAAAAAAATGCTTTAGCATTTACTGTTTTAAAAAATAATGCAAGACCTCTTTTAAAATCTTCGCCTATGATTTTAATTTTGGATAAAAATGAAATAGAATTTGATATTTTTAATCCAACTGTTTTTCCATTAAATGATGTATCTTATGAATTTTCAAGTGAATTAGAGGATTTAGTTGAACTTGTAAATTCAAAAGATCAAATACGTGCGTATTCATATGTAAAATTAAATATTAAAAGGACTAAGACAGATGCTGGAAATATTTTTGGTTTTTTTAAAATATTTAATGATGATCAAGAAATTGCAAGAATTCCTGTTTTGATGGTAAATTATCCTACTATTGAAATTAATCAAAAACAAGATTCATTAACTATTTTTGGTACTTCTTCTAAAATTGAATTTGATGTTACTAAAACAAAACATGATTTTGATTGTACTTTAAATTGGGATAGTGATGAAATTAAATCAAAAGATGAATTTAAAATAAATTCAAATTCTTTTTTTGTTGATATTAATTTTGATAATGCAATTAAAAGTGATGATACATATAAAGGTACTTTTGTTTGTCATGCTGAAAATGAAAAATTTACTATTCCTTTTACTATAGATATAAAAAGATATCCTGCTTTTCCATTTAGTTTATCTACTGAAAATATAATCATTAATGATTCTGTAAAAAACCCTACATTTACTATAAAAAATGAAATTGATGAAAGTATAAATGTAAATATTAAGTTTTCAAAAGATGATGATTATTTTGATTTAAGTGTTTATTCAAAAGTGATTGCTCCATATGAAGAGTTAAATGTTACAATTTTTAATAATGTTCCTTTGGATATAAATCATACACAAACAAATACCATTATTGTTGAAGCACTTTCAGAGTCAAAAACAATTAATTTTAATACTTTTGTTACTGATTTACGTTCTAAAAATCAAAGCAGTATTTTGTATATTATTTTGTTTTTATTAATTATTTTAATTGGTGTTTTTGCTTATTTTGCTTATTTTTATAAAGATAGATTAATTGCTTTGTTTAAAAAAGAAAAAAATGTTGATAAAATTAAAATGAGAATTAAAAAATTAGAAGAAAGAGAGAAAAAAACAGCAATTAATAATATGATTACTATAATGAGAATGTTAAATAAAGATGAAAAACAAATTAGGTCAAGATTGAGTGAAGAAGGTTTTTTAGATGAAGAAATAAATAAGGCATTTGAAACTGAAATGGAATCTGAAGATGAAGAAGAAAAAAAATAAAAAATCACAAGTAACTTTTTTTATAATTTTAGGTATTATGATTTTATTTATTTTTGTTATTTTATTTACTTATATTTCTTCATTTTCAGATATAAACATATTTAAAAAATCACCTGTTGGTATTTATGTTGAGGAATGTTTATTCTTAACAACTTCAAGAGCTTTAACTTTGCTAGGTATTCAGGGTGGTTATATTAATCCAGATCCATATTATAATTTTTCAAACATTTCAATTGATATTGCATATCATGAAGATACTAATTCTCTTGTAAAAATTGATGAATTTGAAGATGAATTAAAATTTTTTATTGATAATTATTTAAATGATTGTTTAAATGATTTTGATCATTTTGTAAATTTAGGCTATAATTTTGAACTTGGTAAGCCTAATTCAAAAATTATAATTACTAATAAAAATATTATTGTAGATTTAAATTATAAAATTAGTTATTATTTAGATGATAACACAAAAAAATATAGGATTGAAGATTTTAGAACAACTGTTCCTATAAGGATAAATAAGATTTTAGATGCTGGAAATGAAATTATTGAAATTAATAAAAATAATAATGGATATATAAACATGACCCATCTTACAGAGTTGGATTTTAATGTTGATGTTATCACTGAAGATAATGTTCATATATATGTAATTGAAGATGAAAAATCTATTATTTTTTTTAATCCTTATAAATTTTTTTTCGTATTTGTTAATTAGTTAAATATACCCTTTTTTTATATATTGAATTAATGTTGTAATTAAATATCCAATTACTCCAATATATATTAAATAATTATTGTAAAATAGAATTATTCCATATAAAATTATTGTGGTTTGAATTAATATATAGCATGAATGGTATATTCCACCTAAATTTAATTTATCTTTTTTTGGTTTAGACCAATCTAAATAATTTGCATTTATTTGGTATTTTACATAAATTAATGTAAATATTATTGATAAAAATATGCTTATGATTAAATAGTTGTAATTTATTATATGATTTATTTTTATTATTAATTCTACAAAAATTGCATTAAATACTGGTAAAAATATTAAATCACCATATTTATCGTTTATTTGTGTTGGATATTTTTTTAAATTTGATTTTTTGTAAATAACATGTGAAAAAAACCAAAACATACCGGGTCCTAGTAAAATTGTTATAAAAAAAGTAATTATTGGATATATCATTTATTTTATTTAAATTAATATATATAAAAAAGTTATCTTATTTATTTTTATAATTATAGTTTTTTTATTTTCCACAAGATATAAAAAATTGAAGTATTTTTAGTTAATAAGATGAAAAAGCTTACTGATTATAAAATTTTAACTATACATTGTAAATGTGGAGAAAAATTAGTGCAATATAAAAAAGGGCCTGGAAGACGTTTGCTTAAAATTCATAGAGATAGAATAACAAAAGATTTTACAGGTATTTTTTTAAATGATTATTCGTCATTAAATACAGACATATTATGTCCTAATTGCAGAAAAAGAATTGCAACTGTTAAATGCATTAAAGGAAAATATGTAAATAAACTAAATCAAGGTCAGATTGGTGAAATTAAATAATAATGAATTTGAAAATATAATTGGTTAAATTATTTTTTTTAATTCTTCTTTAAATGATTTTAAATTAAAATGTCTTGCAAGTGTTTTTATGACTTCTTTGTACTCAATTTCATTAGAAAGTAATGGTAGCATATCTTCTTGCCATCTTTTATGAAGTTTTTTAGCTTTATTAAACATTTTTATAATATCAAAATCATATCCTGATAATTTACATTTTTCTTTTGCTAATTTTAAATCTAATTTTTGGTTTGATTTAATTATCATATATATATCAAAATGATCTCTTGGTTTATTTCGCCCTATTGTTGCAGCAAGTTTTTCTGCAAACATTTCTTTTTTTGAAAGGGTATTTACATAAAAATTGGGAATAAATTCATTATAAAAATGAGAAACATTATGAATTTTGGGTTTTTCTAAAAGTTTTGATCTTTTATTAAGGTCTATAAATATTGTATCTTGTTTATCATCAAAATTTGTATAATGAAATATAAGTCTTATAAAACCTTCAACATTTTTATCTTCTCTAACATGTTTAAAAAAGTTTGAGTTAAGTAATATTTTTGTAATTTCTTTTTTAAGTTCATCTATGTTTCTTGTAATAGTATAATCTATATCTTCACTTAATCTTGAATAATTAAGAAACAATTTTTGAAGTGCAGTTCCTCCTTTAAAATAAATTCCTTTAACATCTTTTAGCAGATAAAGAATTATTGTTATATAATAATCTTTAGCTAACATATTTCTATTAAATGTATATTGTGATGAGATATGAGTAAATTCGTCATTAGTTAATCTTTTGATTTTATCCATTTTTTTATATATTCTTTAGGAAATATCTTAAAAGAATGACCTTTTATTTTTTCAGTTATAAAATTGTTTACTTTATTTTTAGTTGATCTATGGAATATGAATCTGTTGTTAAGAATTATAAATTTACCTTGTTTTTTTGTTGTCCATATATCTATTTGCATGGGTATTTGATTTGTAAGTTTGTAGTAATTTGCTGCAGCCCATCCACCAATAACATAGTCTTTGCTATTAAGTATTTCATCTGCAATTATGAATGGGTGTTCAGTCCATTTCCCTGATTTTGCTTTAATTGGTATTAGGTAATATTTATTTTTATTGAGCTTAATAATACGCTTTTTTTGTATAAGATTTTTTATAATGTTATATCTTTGAGTTTTATTTTCTGTAAATTTTTCAATATTTTCTGTTTTGAAAAAATAATTTTGATTAAATTCAAGACTAGATATAATTTCAATTTCTTTTTTTGAAAGTCCTTTCATTTTAACATCAGTTAGTAATATTGTTACTAATAAATGTTAGTAATATTTAAATGTTTTGTTTAGTGAATTAAATACACTTTATTATATCTTAAATACAAAGAAAGAATTGCAACTGTTAAATGCATTAAAGGAAAATATGTAAATAAACTAAATCAAGGTCAGATTGGTGAAATTAAATAAAATTATAAAAAATATATGTTTTTTAAAGTTAAATTATCTTCTTTAATCCTTTAAATTCTCAGAAAAAAAATTTGTAGCAGTGCCAAAAGTTAGGATATTTTGTTCATTGTAGTAGTTCAAAGTTATTATTGATTGTACATTTTTTTTTAATTTATAAATTTTAAAAAACATGTTTTAAATCGTGACAATAACAGAAATTTAATATTTATGTCCAAAAACAATTTTTTCAAGGTATAATTCTTTTTTATCAGTGTCATAAGAAAAAATGATACGAAGTTTTTTTATACGAATTCTACAACTACCTGTTAAATCGTAATGAAGTTTTTTATATCTTTCTGGATTTTTAGATACTTCTTCAATTTTTGTTTTTATACTTTTCTTAAGAGAATCTTCTAGCTTTTTAAAATCTTTAGAAAATTCTTTTGTTGGAAGAATCTTATAATTCATTCCAATCATCAAATTCTCGTTTTTTTATATTTTTCTTTGCATTTTTGTATGATTTCATAAATTTAGGGTCGCTCATTAATTCTAAAGATTCGACAATAGAATCAAATTCTTCTTTTACTTTTAATAAATCTATTATTGCATCCTTTCTTATTTTAATTGCTTCCATATAAATAATGTAGAGTATAAATCTTAATAAATGTTTCTAAAAATAATTTAAAGATCTTGCAATGTATTAATTTTATAAGATTTAAAAATTATTTTTTAATAAATTTTAAAATTTTTAAAGGGCTTTGGGAAAAAAGATTTACAGGAATGTCAAAAGTTAAGATATTTTATCCTTGTAGTGGCTCAAAGTTATATAGGGAAGATGTTATTTTTTGCTTTACCTATTAGTTTACCTTCAGTATTAGTAAACTAAATAAAAGTAGAATAAATATTAATTATAATCAATATACATTTATATATTTAATTATATAAATCATTTCTCAAGCAATATTTTTTTATTGCCTGAATATAGTCCCATGTGGCTCATTTGTTCATATTGATTTTCTGTTAAAGAAAGTGTAGTTAATGAAAATTTGTATTTTTCTTTAATATCTGCACATATATGTTTAATAAATCCTGGATCTAAATCTTCGCCAATTAATAAGACATTTGCTTTATCTGGATGTTCTTTTCCATGTAGTATTACTGATTTTAAGTTTGGTAGTTCTTTTATCTGTTCAATAAAAATATCAAGGATTCTTTTGTCAACTTTAAATATGTTTGATAAAATTGCTGTTTTTTTGTTTTCAATTATATAATATAATTTAATTCTGCTTATTTTTTCAACAGTTATTAATTCTAGTTTTTCTAATTTATTTAATATTCTTAAAGTTGTAGCAATTGGAATTTTAGATAATTCTGACAATTCTTGTAAATAGTATTTTTTTGATTTTTCTCTAAATAGTATTTTTAAGATGGCAATTATTTTTTTGTCAAATAAATCTTCAAAAATTTTTATTTCATCCATATTAAATGTTGAAATTGAACTAATATTTATAACTTTTCATTTTTGGAACTAAATTCCAAAAATAATATTCAATTTCAAAAATGATAGTAAAAAATTATTGTTGTATTTTACAGCTTATATTCGATTTTTTTATTTTTAAAAAAAATTAGAATTATATTAATAATTGTTATGGATTTTATAATATGGTTAATTAATAGTTAGAAATTAATAAAAAAATTTAAGAAATGCTAAAAGAAAATGTTAAAAAATTATTTTTTCATTCTTCTGCGCTTTTCTTTTTTCATTCTTTTTCTTTGCCATTTCCAACGCATTTGTCCTTTTTTTTTCCAGCGCCTTGAACTTCTTTTCATTTTTGTAATTGTAGGCAAAATAAGCCTCTAAAACCTCCAAAAGTTTTTATTTTATTATAATTAGTATTATATACTTTTTGGATAAATGATTCATTTATAAGGTTTTGGTTTTTTATATTCAAAAAATATATAAATTAGTTGATAAATAATATATACAATGGATACTTTAGATTGTATATACAATAGAAGATCAATTAGAAAATTTCTAAATATACCTGTTGAATGGTTTAAAATAGGTCGTATTTTGGAAGCTGGATTAAATGCACCTTCTGCAGGTAATCTTATAGATTTTCGTTTTATGGTTATTAATGATGATGCAAAAAAAAAAGAAATTGCAAAGCATTGTATGAATCAAAATTGGATGGCTAATGCACATGTTTATATTGTGGTTACCTCAACTTATGTTAAAACTCAGAGGTTTTATGGGGTTAGAGGTGAAAAACTTTATTCTATTCAAAGCGCGGCTGCTGCTACTCAAAATATGCTTCTTGCTGCACATTCATTAGATTTAGGTGCTTGCTGGGTTGGTGCATTTGATGAAGATTTAGTAAAAGAATTATTAAAAATTCCTGATTATGCAAGGGTGCAATCTATTATACCAATAGGTTATACAGATGAAAAACCACCAAGGCCACCAAAATATTCATTAACTGATATGGTTCATTTTAATTTCTATGGGGATAATGCTGCTAAAATGAGTGATATTAGAACAGAAGTATTAAAAGAATGGTCTCCATATACAGAAAGGGCTGTAAATAAAATTAAAGATACTATTGATAATTCTTCAACAATTGGTGAAAAGATAACTAAACATGCAAAAAACCTGCATGAAAACATTAAGAAAAAATTTAATAAATAAAATAACTATTGTTTTTAATATATATTTTACAAAATAGTGTTTAAAATATAGAAATATTTAAATAAGATTATGTTCACAAAAATAGATATAAATAAAGTATTTTTTTGGCGGAAAATACTTACAAGATTTGGCGTTTTAAAGTGTTTTATTGATATAAATTAGTTTTAATACCTTTTTTGGCGAAAAAGTATTATTGGCGATATATATCAAGTGTTTGTTTCTAAAAGAGAATATAGTGTAACTACTATTTAAAGTTTTCGATAGTTTAGACTATATTCTAAAAAATGGGGTTAAAAAACCTTATAATTTAAAAAAGAAGATAGAGGGGAAAAAATGGATTTTGTTGTTAAAAAAGCTATGGAACAAGCTGGGGAAATGGATAATATGGAAATAAAGCCTGCTAATATTAAAGTTATTGGTTGCGGTGGAGCTGGTAATAATATGGTTAACTGGCTATATAAAAAAGGTGTTGATGGAGCAGAAATTATTGCTACAAATACAGATCAACAGCACCTAAATATTACTGAAGCTGATAAAAAATTTTTAATTGGTAAGGATATTACCAAAGGCCTTGGATGTGGTGGTTTTCCACAAAAAGGAGCTGAAGCTGCTCAAGAGTCTCTTACAAATATAAAAGATTCATTAAAAGGCTCTGATATGGTATTTGTATGTGCGGGAATGGGAGGTGGAACCGGAACTGGTTCAGCACCAATTGTTGCAAGTGTTGCACGTGATTCTGGTGCAATTGTTATTGGAACAGTTACTATGCCATTTAAAATAGAAAGAGCAAGAGTTGATAAAGCAGAATTTGGATTATCACAGTTAAGACAAGTATCAGATACTGTAATTGTTATTGATAATAATAGATTAGTTCAAATTGCAGGAAATTTACCAATTCAGCAAGCTTTTGCTGTTGCTAATGAATTAATTGCAACAATGATTAAAGGAATTGTTGAAACAATTGCTGTACCTTCATTGGTAAACTTAGATTATGCTGATGTTAAAACTATTATGACTAATGGTGGTGTTGCTGCTATTGGTGTTGGTAGTTCTGATACTAATAATCGAGTTGAAGAAGCTGTGAAAGGAGCACTTAGTAATCCTTTATTAGATATAAATTATGAAGGTGCAACTGGTGCATTAATTCATGTTGAAGGTGGACCCGATTTAACACTTGATGAAATAAATCAAATAGGTGAATTGGTAACTGAATCTATGGATCCTGATGCAAATTGTATCTGGGGTGCTAGAGTTAGTGATGATATGAAAGGTAAATTAACTGTTATGACTATTATTACTGGTGTTAAATCACCTTGGATTTTAGGAAAAGTTGATTCAAAAGCTAGATCAAGTGAAATGGCTGCTATGACTGATGAGCTTGGAATAGAGATTATTAGATAAGCAGAGGATTTTTTCCTCTCTTTTTATTTTACTTTATTTCTTGCCTCTTTTTTTTAACCACCCCCAAAACGTTAAAGAAGAGGCAGACAAAGGGTGGGGGCAAAATATTTGCCCCTATTTTTATTTATATTTTAATTATTTGTTAAGAATAATTATTAGATTAAATTATAAAATTACTTTTTGTTTTTGTAAAATATATTATTGTTAATTAAAAAAATTTATGTTTTTTTCTTTTTTTAAAATGGTTAATTTAATTTTTGAAGTTTTAGAAGATTTTTTATTAAATTTTAGAATATTTAAAATATTAAAATCAAAATTTAAAATATTAAAACCAAAATTAATTTAAAAGAGTTAATTATACTTTATTTATATATAATATATATAGGGGGTTTTTTAAAAAAAATGGCATTTGATAAAAGTTTAGATAAAGAATTATTTGGTGAATATGCAAATTTTGAAACAACAAGGCTTAGAGTGAGCGTTTTTTCATATAATGATGGTGAACCAAAATTACAAATTTCAAGAGAAAATTTACGAGTTAGTGATGGTGGATATACTTTTACTAAACTTGGTAGAATGACTAAAGAAGAAGTTGTTGCAATTAAACCATTACTTGAAAAAGCAATTGAAAAGATGTAATTTTTATTTTATTTAAATTAAATTTTTTTATTTATTATAAATTAAGCTAAATACGTGTTATTTTGAAGCAATAGTAGATATAGTTTGTATTAAATTAAGAACTATTTTAGAAAGTAGTGTAATACATTGAAGTTTTGCTATGATGGCATTTATTTAATTTCAATTATTTATTTTCTATATAGAAAAAATATTTTTTATTTACTTTAATATTAATCTAAAAAATTATTAATAATTTATTTTGTTTTTAATAATTTTATAAATTCAACAACTAAGTAAACAATTGCACCAAGTAATATTAAATTTAAAATAAGATAAAGAAATGGATAGTCATATTTTAAATCAAATGCATATTCTGCTAAAAATTCATTTAATATAATATATGCAATTATATACATTGATGATAATTTTGTTAAATTATCAAGTTTGCTATGTTTTGAAATTTTATTATATACAATTAGTGAAATTAAAATAACTGTAATTATTGCAACAACAAAACCAAAATCTGCTAATTTGAAATCATTTTCAATTTGAAAAAAAATCATTGATATTGAAAAAACAATTGTTAATCCAAGTACTGCACCATTTCCAAATTGCTCTTTGGCATAAATTTTTAAAATACTTGCAAAAATTAGTAAATAAATTACAAAATCTATTCCAATGTAATATTTTTCATAATTATCAATAATATTAATGCTATCAATTGAACTAAATAAGAATTCAATTGGGTCTGCTAATACGAAACTAGATAAAATTATAAAAAAATAAAATAATAAAAATATTTTAATTTGTTTCATATTTTTTTTATGAATTTTATTTATTATAAAATTTTCTATTTAGAACAAAAAAATATTTTTAAAATAATTATTTTTTTGTTTTAATCAATTTTTTTATTATTATTTCATATGCATTATTGTTTAAATGATATTGTATGGCATATTTTAGTCTTTCTTTACTATCTGAATATATTGTAAAAAGCTTTTCTTTATTTTTTACATATTCATTTTTATTTTTATACATATATATTCCTGCATATTTATCATGAGGGCATCCTGCAATTCTTGCTATTTTATTAATTAAGTCATTATTAATGTGTGTAATTATTCCATCTTTATCTGCAAGTATATTTTTTTTGTATTTTGCCGATTTAATTTTATCTGGATCTGTAATTTTCGCATTTTGTGCTTTTAGTATTTCTATGAATTTTTTATAAGCATCTCCTGAATCAAATATGTCTTGTGCAAGTTTTTTACCTTTACCTTTTTTTGCTTTACCAGCCATTTCTAAAATAATTCCTGCCATTTCAATTGATTTATTTTTTAGAGGAATTGAGCCTTTTTTTGAATTCATTAATGTATATAAAACTTCTTTTGCTTCAAGTGCAGGACCTATGCCATTTCCAATAGGGTTTGAGCCATCTGTTATTATTGCTTTTATTTTCATTCCAAGTTTTTTCCCTATTTTTTCAAATTTATTTTTAAGTAAATTTGCTCTTTTATCACAAGATGTTTTACATCCTATTCCTATTGGAATATCAATTAATACATGTGTTGCACTAACTGATTTTTTTTTAGCTAGTATGCTTGCTAGTAATTGTCCTACTGGATCTAGTGACATTGAATGTTCAACTTTTATTATTTTATCATCTGCAGGAGCTAAATTCATAGCTCCTCCCCAAACCATGCATGCGTTAGTTTTTTTGATAATTTTTTTCATTTTGTTAATACCAAAAGAAACATCACATAAAACTTCTACTGTATCTGCTGTACCAGATGCACTAGTAATTGATCTTGAGCTAGTTTTTGGCATAATTAAACCAGCTGCTGCAATTATTGGAATTACAACCATTGTTGTTCTGTTACCTGCAACTCCACCAATGCAGTGTTTATCAACAATTATTTTAGATTTTAAATTTAAAACATTTCCAGTTTTTACGATACTATTTGTTAAAGCAATTATTTCTTTGTCTGATAATTCATGAATGTATGTTGATGCAACAAAGTAAGACATTTCTATTTCATTTAAATTTCCTTTTATTATGTCGTCAATAATTATAAAAAGTTCATCATCTTTTAATTCACATCCTTTCATTTTTTTTTTAATCAATTCAATAGATTTTGGCTTTCTTTCTATTTTAATTGAAACTTCTTCTTTATTTTTTGTTTTAATTTCACTAGAAACTTCTTTAAATAAACCAATTTCTCCTTCTTTAATTAAATCATTAGAATGCGTAATATCTAAAATACAAGTTATTTTTTTATTTTTATTTTTAACATTTATTCTATCTGCAAAATGTAAATCATAGTGTTTTGCATCATTTATATTCATTAAAGCAATTAATGGATTTCCTGTACCTATATCTAAATTTTTAACTTTTAATTTCATTATTTAGTCACCTTTTTTAATTTATTACAAACGATGGTTGATATTTTCCCTAGTTTGAAGCGATAATAATTTTAGTTTGCAGTAAACCAAGATTGGCTTTGGTTGCTACTAGTTTTAGGCTCGACTGCTTATTTAATTTTAAAATTAAAAGTTTATAAATTTTGTTATTTTTAAATCTATATAGTTTGAAATTTTTATAATAAGATTTAGAAATAAAATTTTGAAATTATTAATATTTAAAAAAAATAAAAAATTATTTTGAAGTAATATTGTTTGAATAACTTCTTGAGATATTACCTCTTTTGTTTTTAAACTTAACAAGTGCTGAAGGCAATTTTAATGTTCCAATTATACTTAATTTTGAAAATTGTTGGTATGAAATTATTCTTTCTTCATGTGGTTCTAAAATTGGTAATTGCCATTTTACAACAGTACCTTTATGTTCATTTTTAATTATTTTTGTTGGATGCATTGTTCCAATTGCAAAATTTTTTTCAAGCTCTAACATTTTTGGAACAACATCGATAACTGTTAAATTTTCAATTTGCTTATTTGTTCTATTTTTCACATGTAATAATATTTTGTATCTTGTTTTTTCTCCTTCATTAGTTTCTATTAATCTTGTTTCTTTTTTAATAAGTATTGGTGTTCTTTCAAAATAGTATATTAGTAATGCAATTATTAGTAATATAAAAATAATAAAAAATGGTCTATAATTTACTATAATTTCAATTTCTTTTGTTTCAAAAGGGTTTAGATTTGTTTCAAAGTAAATTATAGTATGGTCATGTATATTTTTTTTAACTTCGTATTTTGGTTCTGATTTAGTGAATATTTGTTTAAAAATAGTTGTTGGATTTTCATAAATGTAGGTATTTTCTATATTTCCATCATTATATAATGTAATTGTAGTTTTAGTTTTTAAAAATGTTTTTTTAGGTTCAATTTCTGTATTTATTTTTGAATATGAATCAATATCTAATTCTCTTTTAATATCTGTATATGTTTTATTTTTTGATGGGATACTTGTTTTGATTGTTATTATGTCTGTTTGTGGATTTGTTTTATTATCATATTTAATATTTAATTTAATTTCTTTTGTTTCTAGTGGTTTTAAATTTGTTGTAATTAATTGATTATTTTTTGAGTCAATTAAACTATCTAATTCAATTGTGAAATCAGTAATATTTAGTCTATTTAAATTATTTAATTTTATTTTTATAGTTCCTTCTTTTCGTGGGTCGAGTTTTCTTGGGACATCTGCATCAATATTTACTATAGGTACATAATTAATTATTTGATTTGGATCTCTTAAAAATACATCAAATAATGCATCTTTTTTGATATTTGTTTTTTCTGATTCTAAAGTAATTGTAAAATCATATCTTTTTGGAAATAATCTTGTATTACTTGGCATTATTTTAACATCTGTATAGATTGTTTCATGTGGCTTTAGTGTTCTATATTTATAAATTGGTTTGAAAATTAAACTCCATTCTACACTATCTACATAATTATATTTTATTATTTGATTTGAATCTAATGTATTGGTTACTGCTAATCTAAAGTTTGCTTCTTCCCATGGTAAAATGTTGTTTTCATTAGAAATAACAGACACATTGAAACTTGCATTAACAATAGCTGTACCAAAAATAATAAGTAGTAAAATATTTAGTAAAATTTTATTTTTTGACATTAAAACCCCTCCTTTATTTTTTGTGTTCATTTCTATTTATATAATTTTCGGTTTTATGATTGCATAGTGTTATTTAATAATTATTTTACATTATTTTAAAAATTATAATTTAATTGTTATGTCATTTATATATAAAGACACTTTTTAATTTTTATTTTTCCTATATCTTTAATTGTTGTTAAGTATTTTGATTAAATTTATTTTGTATATATAATTGTATAAAAATTTATTTTTAGAATAAAATAATAAAAAAGTAAAAAAAGAAGTAAAAAAACGAAACATTTAAATATGAGTTAAGTTTAACTACATTTAGTTTACTTAAAGTAAACAAAAATGTAATTAATGGAGGTGGTTTGAATGTTATGGAAAAACCCATTTAATGAAATGAGAAAGATGCAAAGGGAAATGGATAGATTATTTGAATCTTTTTTTGACTACGAACCATTAGATTATGACAGACCATTACTTGAAGATGCCACACAAAGAGGATTGACTAAAACTAATTACAGACAACCACTTGCAGATATTTATGACGATGAAAATGAACTTAAAGCAAATATAGAATTGCCAGGAATTAATAAAGATGACATTAAAATAACTGCTCATGACAATGGTGTTTCAATAAGTGTTGAAAAAAAAGATGAGCAAAAAACTGAAGATAAGAAAAAAGGAATTTATAGAATTGAGCGAAGATATTCAGGATATAGGCGATTTATTCCAATTGCAGGCAATTTTGATAAAAAGAATATTGATGCAAAATATAAAGATGGAATTTTAGAATTAAAAGTTCCTAAATTAGAGCCAAAGATAAGTGATGAAAATAGAATTGAAGTTAAGTAATTTTTTTTATTTTTTTATTTTTAGAGGTGTTTTAAATGAAAGAAGAAAATTTTGAAGAATTAGATGAGCAAAAAATTAAGCAAAGTGATGTAAATGATTCCGAAAATGAATCAGTTAACACAGAAGATGATAATAAAAATAGTTGTGAAGATGAGTTAATACAAATTCCAAAATCAAAAATAAAAGAATATGAAGAAAAAATCAAAGATAATGAATATTTGGCTAAAAGATTGAAAGCAGATTTTGAAAATTATAAAAAATGTGTTGATAGAGAAAAAGAAAAATCATATGATTTTGCTTCATATAATTTAATTGAAAAATTATTACCTGTACTTGATACTTTTGATCAAGCCATTTTAAATACAAAAGTTGAAAGTGAAAGAAAAGGGATTGGTCTAGTTTATTCACAATTAATTGAGGTTTTATCAAAAGTAGGGCTTCGAAAAATAGAATGTATCGGAAAAGAATTTGATCCATATTATCATGATATTATAATGACTGTTGAGTCAAATAAAGACGACAATATAATCCTTGAAGAATTTCAGACAGGTTATATGTTAAATGATAAAATATTAAGACATTCCAAAGTTAAAGTGGCTAAAAAGATACAAGATGGATGTATTAATAAAAAAGAGGACGAATTAAATGAATGATCAAAAAAATAAAAATTCAACAGATTCAATTTTACTAACCAAAAAAACACCTGTGAGTTATATTAAAAAATTATTAAATGATTGTAGTAAATGTGGTCATTGTTGTTCGTATAGCTCTGGTTTTTTTTTAGAAGATGATATAAAAAAAATTAGTTTTAAACTTGGTATGAAAAAAGAGGATTTCATAAATGAGTTTTTAGAAGAGATTAAGATTTTTAATTCAAAAGTTTATAAATCAAAATTAAAAAATAACAATAATAAAAAAAAACTCAATTATGGTGAATGTGTTTTTTTAAATGATAAAAAAGAATGTACAATTCATGAAATAAAACCATTTCATTGTAAAATTGCTAGTGGTTGTGAAAAAATAGGTGAGCAAATATATGTTTGGTTTATATTAAATTATTTAGTAAATCCAAATGATCCAGAATCGATAAGACAATGGGCGACATATTTAGAAACTCATGAAACAATACCTGGGGGAAAATTAATTGATTTAGTAGGTGATAGAGAAAAACTTTCAAAAATACTTAATTATGAAATTTTAAAATAATTAATTGGTATTTTGTTATTGAGTTTGAAATTTTAAAAAATAAGGGGAAATAAAAAAAATGGTAGAAGAAAAAAAAATAAATTTATCAGTAAATGAAGGAGTGGATTTTTTTGCTAATGAAATTTCAGTAAATTTTAGTCCGATGCATTTTAATTTAGATTTTAAATGTATTACACCACGAGTTGATATGAGATCAAGAGACTCAACAATTCTTTCAATTAAGCATAATGTTGTTATTTTAGATCCTTATCATTTAAAAAATTTACATGAGATTTTAGGTGATGTAATGAAAAAATATGAAAAAAAATTTGGTAAAATAAAAAAACCAACTCAGCTTACAAAAGCTGAAAAAAATATGAAAGATAAAATAAATGAAAATGATTTAAAGACGAAAACAGTTCCAAATTATTTGGGATAGTTTTTCTAATTTAATAAAAAAAATAAACGGAGGTTATGAAAATGACAGAAAAAAATAAAACAAAATATGAAAAAATTATAGGAATTGATCTTGGTACAAGTAATAGTGCAGCATCAGTTCTACAAGGTGGAAGCCCTGTTATGATTCCAAGTAAGGAAGGTGCATCTCAATATGGTAAGGCATTTCCTAGTATTGTTGCTTTTACTAAAGATAATCAAATTTTAGTTGGTGAGCCTGCAAGGAGACAAGCAGTTTCAAATCCAGAAAATACTATTACTGCTGCGAAGCGTAAGATGGGTGCTGCACATAAATATCAGATAAATAATAAAGAATATACACCTCAGCAAATTTCTGCTTATATTTTGCAGAAAATAAAGACAGATGCAGAGGAATATTTAGGTGAAAAAATTGAAAAAGCAGTAGTTACTGTTCCTGCTTATTTTGATGATGATCAAAGGCAAGCAACTAAGGATGCTGGGCGAATTGCAGGTTTAGATGTTATAAGAATAATTAATGAGCCAACCGCTGCATCTCTTTCATATGGCCTTGATAAAACTGATAACGATTTGAAAATATTAGTTTATGATATGGGTGGTGGAACTTTAGATGTAACTGTAATGGAATTTGGTGATGGTGTATTTGAAGTTAAATCAACATCAGGAGATACAAATCTTGGTGGACATGATATGGACAATACTTTGGTTGATTATTTGGTTGAAGAATTCAAAAAACAGGAAGATTTTGATTTATCTAAAGATCATACAGCTATGCAAAGATTGAGAGAAGCTGCTGAAAAAGCAAAGATTGAATTATCAACTACACATGAAACTGATATAAATCTACCTTATATTACTGCAACAGATAAAGGTCCTAAGCATTTTAATTTAAAGCTTACAAGATCTAAATTAGATGAATTGGTTTATGATATAGTTAATAAATCAAAAGCACCAACAGAGCAAGCTTTAAAAGATGCTGGACTTAAGCCATCAGATATTAATAAAATTATTTTAGTTGGTGGGCCTACAAGAATGCCTATTGTTAAAAAATTTGTTGAAGATTTTATTGGGAAAAAGGCAGAAGGTGGAGTTGATCCGATGGAATGTGTTGCTAAAGGTGCTGCAATTCAAGCTGGAGTTTTAGCAGGAGAAGTTAAAGATGTATTATTATTGGATGTAACCCCATTGTCTTTAGGAATAGAAACTTTGGGTGGTGTTTTTACAAAATTAATTGAAAGAAATACTACTATTCCAACAAAAAAATCTCAAGTATTTTCAACAGCTGCAGACAATCAAACAGCGGTTACAATACGAGTATTTCAAGGAGAAAGACCTATGGCTAATGATAATAAATTACTTGGCCAATTTGATTTGGTAGGCATTCCTCCAGCTCCACGAGGTGTTCCTCAAATTGAAGTATCTTTTGATATTGATGCTGACGGAATTGTTCATGTAAGTGCAAAAGATATTGGAACTGGTAAGGAGACTTCAATTAAAATAACTGCAACTCAAAAATTAAATGATGAAGAAGTTGAAAAGATGAAAAAAGAAGCAGAAGCTAATGCAGAAGAAGATAAAAAACGAAAAGAAAAAGTTGAAGTATTAAATGAAGCTGAATCAATTGTGTTTCAATACGAAAAAACAATTAAGGATTTTAAAGATAAAGTAGATCCAAAAGAATTAGAGCCACTGCAAAAAGACATAGAAGAATTGAAAGAATTATTAAAAGATAAAGATACAAACTTTGAAAAAATAAAAACAAAAAAAGAAGAATTAACAGAAAAATTTAATAAAGTTGCAACAGAAGTTTATCAGAAAGCAGCAGCAGAACATGCAAAAACACAGGAACAAACTGCAGAAAGTACTGATAAAGCAGAAGATAAAAAATCTGATGAAACTGTTGTTGATGCTGATTACAAAGATGAAAGTAAAGACGATAGTGAAAGCAGTGAAAAAAAAGCAGATGATAAAAAAACAAAATAATTCTTTTTTGTTTTTTTATTTTTATTTTTTTATTTTTTTGAATTAAAATGGGTGATGAAATTATTTTACCAACAATTAAAAGATGTAATTTAATTTATGAAAAATTATATACACCAAAAAATGTAATTAATCATTCAGTATTAGTTTCAAAAATTTCAGTTTTAATAGCAAAATTGATAAATAAAACAAATGACAAATTTAAAATTAATGTAGATTTGGTGAAAAAAGCTTCACTTCTTCATGATTGTTTTAAATTTTTAGAATTTAGTGAAGTAAACGATAGTACTTTAAATGAAAATAATGATAAAAAAATAATTGTTTGGCAAAAATTTAAAAAACAATTTTCAAATTTAAATCATTGTATGGCAGGATTTGAATTTTTTAAAGATGATTATTATGAATTAGCATTAATTATTAAAAAACATGACTATAAATCAATAATATCTGATGATGAAAGTAACAGACCTATAACTATTGAGGAAAAAATTGTAAGTTATGCAGATAAAAGAGTAATGCATTCAAAAATTGTATCGCTTGAAAAAAGATTTTTAGAAGGCTTAAATCGGTGGAAATTAAAATTTAATAAAGATGTTGATTTTAATTTGATTAAACAAATTAATGAAGCTTATTTTAATTTAGAATATGAATTATTTAATTTAATTGATTTAGATAAAATAGAAATTGAAAAAAAAATTAATGCTTTAACTTTATAGTTTTTTAAAAACAATAAAAAATTTAAATAGTAACTAAAGTCAAATAAAAATTAGATATTTATTATAAATAAAAGGAAATAATTAAAAAAAATGGCAAAAGATTATTATGAAATACTTGGTGTTGATAAAAGTGCATCAAAAGAAGAGATAAAGAAAGCTTATAAAAATTTAGCTAAAAAATATCATCCTGATTTAAATAAAGATAATCCTAATGTTGCTGATAAATTTAAAGAAATAAATGAAGCAGCAGCAGTTTTAGGAGATGAAAAAAAACGTGAACATTATGATAGATTTGGAAGTTCTGGAGAAGGATTTTCAGGTTATGAAGGATTTGATGCATCAGATTTTGATATGTCTGGTGGATTTGATTTTGAAGATATATTTGATGCATTTTTTGGTGGCGGTGGAAGTAGTAGACGAGGCTATAAAAGAAGACGAAAGGGTTCAGATTTACGATATGAAATAAATGTTACTTTAGAAGAAGCATTTCATGGTGCAAAGAAAAATATTTCTTTTCCAAGGTATGAAGTTTGTGATAAATGTAGTGGGAGCGGTGCACAATCTGATTCTGATATTAAAACTTGTCCAGATTGTAAAGGAAGTGGTTATGTTAAACGAACTCAAAGAACCCCTTTTGGTATTTTTTCACAAACCGCAAGTTGTAGAAAATGTGGAGGAGAAGGTAGAATTATTGAAAAACCATGTAATCAGTGTAATGGTGAAGGAAGAATTGAGCGAACAAAAAATATAGAAATTGATATTCCAAAAGGTGTTTATACTGGTGCACAACTTAGAATTCCAGGTCAAGGTGAAGCTGGTGAAAAAGGTGCACCATCTGGTGATTTATATATTTACATAAATGTTTTAAAACATGATCTATTTGAGAGAAGAAATAATGATATTTTAACCGAAATTAAAATTAGTTTTGTGCAGGCTGTTTTTGGAGATGAAGTTGAAGTTCCAACATTAAATGGTAAAGCAAAAATGACTATACCTCAAGGAACACAAACACATACTTTATTTAGGCTCAGAGGAAAAGGTATGCCTTCTTTGCATAATAATTATAATTATGGTGATGAATTTGTTAAAGTAAAAATTATTATTCCAAAAAAGGTTACAAAAAAACAAAAACAATTATTGATGGATTATGCAAAAGAATCAAAAGAAGAAATACAGCCAACTAAAGGCTTTTTTTCTAAATTAAAGGATGCTTTTAATTAATTTTTTATTTTATTTTTTTAAAATTCTTGTCTAAAATATATATCATTAACTAATCTTTTTGTTGGAAAAATAATATAATCAGAATATTTTTTACTGAATTTAAAATCAATAATATTTTGATTATTCATCTCGATAAAGTATTGTTCTAATTTGTTAGTATTTATTTTATCCTTAGTAATTTTTTCAATAATTGGACTATATAGTGGTTGTTTATATTTTGATTTTATAATTTTAGATAAATTATCATAAAATTGTTTAAATTTAGTTTTATTTTTATTACTTTTTTTAATATGAATTATTTCATCATTTATTTTTGAAATTAAATTTTTATGTGATAAACCAATCCAATCATTATTTTTTTTAGATTCTATAATTATTCTTGCAGCAAGATCATCATATAATGGATTATAAATGATATTTTTTGCTTCTTTTAGTGGGAAAAAATATTTTTTGCAGTTAATTTTTGATGGTAAAACCATTATGTCACAAGTTAAAAAATCAGATGAATATGTATTATTTTTGTTTTTAATTAAATCGTCAATATAATTGTAAGATAGTATTTTATTTTTTAAGTTACTTTGCTTCATTATGAATAAAAGATTTTTATTTTGTTATTTAAACTTTTTTAAATTATTACTATTTTAGAATGGTTGTTTTAAAATAGATGATTTAAAAATATGTTCTTTATATGGTTTTAGTCTAATTATTTTAATTTCTAGATTGTTTTCTTTAATTGTTTTTTCTAAGTTTAAATCATCTTGGTCATATCCAAGGCATATAATATTTGGTAATTCATTTTTTATAATTTCAAAATATTTTTTTATATTTTTATTTCCAAAAATTACTTTTGATGCAATATTTAAATTTTCAATTTCTTTTTTTCTTTTTTCTTGTGTATATAAAGGATTTTTATTTTTTATTTTGTATACATTTGAATCATTTGCAACTGTCACTATTAAATAATCGCCATGTTTTTTTGCTTGATTTAAAAAATTAATGTGCCCTTTGTGCAAAATATCAAATGTTCCAAAAACCATAACTTTTATCATTTGTTTTAAAAATTGTTTTATATTTATATTATTTATGTAAAAAATAATTAAATTTATTAATTTATTAATTATTCTTGTATATATGAAGTATTTAATTATTTATTATACACGAACAAATACAACAAAAAAATTAGCAGAATATTTAGCTAAAAATTTAGATTGTGAGATTGAAGAATTAATTGATTTTAAAAATAGGGATGGTGGGGTTGGTTTTATTAGTTCTGGAAAGGATGCTGTTTTTAAAAAACAAACAAAAATAAAAAAATTATCAAAAGATTTATCAAAATATAATCATATAATTATTGGAACGCCTGTATGGGTTGGTAATATTACTCCTGCAATTAGGACATTTTTATTAGAAAATAAAGATAAAATAAAATCTTGTTCGTTTTTTTGCACTCTAAAAGGAAATGACATTGCAAAAACATTTATTGAAATGGAATCTTTATTAGATAAAAAACCAGTAAGTACTTTAACTATAACTACCAAAGAAATTGCTAATAATAATTATAAAAAAAAAGCTGATTCTTTTTGTTTAAATTTAAAAAATATTGATTAAATTTTGTTTTTTCTTTAAAACATTTATAAAGAAACTATATTTTTGTAATAATTTGTTACTAAATAGTAAGAAAAAACGAAACATTTAAATATATGTACTATTATTAAGTAGTAGTATGGTACAAAATACTGCTTTAAATTTAGAAAAAATAATTGATTTTCAAGATGCATATAATAGAAAGCACACTATTTCAGATGATCAAAGACCATATCAAAAAGATAAAGAGCAATATACTCATGAAAGTCACTCTCAAATTAATTCTGTTTTAAATGGTATGTTAGACTATCTTCCAAAAGAGCAACATAATTCTTTTATTGAAATGTATAATAAGTCTGATGAAAATCAAAAGCAATTATTAATTTCGTTATATTCAAATATGCAAAAAGATATATGTATAGACCATTTGACAAATTTACCTAATAGAAAATGTTTTGATAAAGATTTAAGTCAAAAAATTGAAAGTGTTAATCGTGATAAAAATAAACAACTAAATTTATTGACTTTAGACATTGATTATTTTAAGCAAATAAATGATACCTATGGGCATGATTTTGGTGATTTTGTTTTAAAAAAATGTGGAGAATATCTTAAAAAAAATATTAGGGAATCAGATAATGCATATAGGCTTGGTGGAGAAGAATTTTCTTTATTATTAGATTCTAATATAGAAAATAAAATTGATTTTAATGATTATTTTAATAATAGAATTACTGGTGTTTCAGATTATATAATAAATGAAATTAAATTAGAAAAAGGTGCTTTAAACAAAAAAATTAAGGATTTAAAAAGTTCAAATGCAGATTTATCAAATTTAAATGGTAATTTATCAAAGTTAAAAATTTTTAATAAATATTTAATAAATTTAAAAAAATTTGAAAATAAAATTAATGAAGGTAGTTATTCAAGAATTAATAAGGATAAAAATGATCCATATATTACTTTTAGTGTTGGTTCATCTGTTTATAATAAATCTTTAAATAATGAAAATTATTCAAAAAGCCCAGGTGAATTAATTAATCGTGCAGATCAAGCTTTATATATTGCAAAAGCTAATGGAAGAAATAAAATTTGTTATAAATAAAAAAAATAAAAAAATTATTCATCAGAAAAATCATCATGTGTATATTTAAATTCTTCTTCAGATTTAATCATACCTCGTTTTAGCATATATTCTTTTGTTAGAACATAAAATAAAACACCTAGACTTTTTTTCCCTTTATTGTTACATGGTATTACTAGATCAATATTATTACTTTGATTATTTGTATCACATAGTGCAATAACTGGAATTCCAATTTGTAGTGCTTCATTTACTGCATTTCTATCAGGCCATGAATCTGTTGTAAATAAAACTTTAGCTTCAGTAAAATTGCTTAAATTAGGGTTAGTTAAAATTCCTGGAGGATATCTACCTGGAAATACTTTAGCACCAGTTAAATCACCAAACATTTTCATAGACTTCCAGCCATTTTCTCTTCTACTAACCATAATTATTTCTTCTGGTGCATAGTTTGATAAAAAATTAATTAATACTCTAATTCGTTCATCAATTTTTTTTAAATTTAAGACAGATAATCCATCAGGTCTTGTTTTATAGATAAATTGTTCCATATATTTTGTTTTAAATTTTGTACCAATGTGTATACCTGATTTTAGATATATTTTTGTTGGAACTAAAAATTCTTCTTCACTCATTTTAAATCCTCCAATAATTGTTTTTTAATTTGCAAGTTTAATTTATATAATTAATTATCATATAAAATTGCAAGTCTTTTTTTTCGCCTCAGACTGCTCTATATAAATCAAAGTATGATATATATTTAGGCAATATTTTTATAGTCTTTACAAGATATTTATAAATATTTTGTTTTTAAATTTAAAATGAAAAAATTTATAAATTATTTATATTTGGATAATGATTAGTTTTGACTTAAAGGTTTTAAAATGGGATTAAAAGATGAAATACATGATTATGTTAATAAAACATTTGGTAGTTATAGTGCTCAAAAGATAGATGATTTTGCACAACAAATAGATTCAAATATTAATAAAAAAGAATTTTTAGATAAGTGTGTAGATTTTTTATCTACTCTTCTTGGAACACAAAAAGCAAAAGATGAAATGAAGGTTTTTTATGAAAAATATCAAGTGAGAATGGATGATTGAAAATGGAAGATAAAAATTTAGCTATAGAACAAGATATTATAACTGAAGTTGGAAATATTATTTCAAATAATTGTGCTAATGCATTTTCATCTTTGATTAAAGAAGATGTAGATATAAATACAGATATTAAATTTATTTCGGTTAAAGATTTTAAAATGGAATTTATTTTAACTAAAGATTTTTCAGAAATTTTTAAAGGTGTTGCAGAAAAAGTATTTACTGGTTATTTTATTAAAACAAGTAGTGGTGCAAATGGTATTTCTGTAATTTTATTTAAACAAGAACATTTAAATTTAATTGTTGAATCATTATCTAAAAATTTATATGCTATAGATACTGAATTAAAGGATGATGAAAAAAATGCAATTTTAAAAGAATTTTCTCAAATTACAATGCATACATATTTGACAACTTTAAGTAAAATGATAAATACTAATATAAATTATACAGAACCAATTCCAACATCAGATATTTTAGGTTCATTATATGATTTTAAAGAAAAATTGATTAGTAATGATGATAATAAAGCTTTGATGCTTAGAACATCTATATTGGCTGAAGGAACAGGCCTTAGTGGAAAATTAATTATACTTTTAGAGCCAAATTCTATCAACAATATTATTTCTTATTTAAAAAATCAATCATCTAATTAATATTAAATATTTTTTAGAAATAAATAAAAAAAATAAAAAAACCCTTAATATTTAGGGTTTTTACTTGCTTTGAATTTTAAACTGGTTTTAGCAGGAATTCTTATTTTTTCTCCTGTTTGTGGATTAACTCCAGCTCTTGCTTTTGATTTAACCATTTTAAAAGTTCCAAAACCAACTAATTGAACAGGTTTTTTCTTTACACTTTTTAAAACATTTTTCATAAATGCTTCTAATGCTCTTTCAGCATCTGCTTTTGTAAATCCTGTTTCTTTAACAATTGCTTCAACTAATTCTTGTTTATTCATTTTTTAAATCACCTCAATATTATTAATTTTTAAAATTTAAAATATCTTACATTTAAATATTTTACTGAAAAATATGCAAAAAATAAGCGTTTTTCTTGGATTTGTTATTCCTTAGTTAAAATAAGTGGATGTTAATTTTTTAAAATTTTTTAATTTTAATTATGTTATTTTTCAAAAAATTATTTTTTCATTATAATCATTATCAAATATTTCAATTTCATGTTCATTTTCAATAGAAGATTTATTATGAATATCACTTTTATAATTAAAAAGTAATATACTAAAGATAATAAATTTAATTAGTCTCATCTTTTAATTTAACTATTCCAATTATTCCTCCAATAATTAATAATAATATTGAAAATACCATTCCAATTCCACCTATAATAAATCCAATTACAGAAAGTATTGTAATAATTATATAGTCTTTTTTTGTTTCTTTTTTTTTAATTCTATACAATAAAAAACCAATAATAAATGAAATAATAATACCTATAACTGATGTAATAATTAAAAATAATGTTAAAATATTAAATTGTTTTTTTATGTCTTGGTTATATAAAATTTCTTCCTCTTTTTTAGTTAGATTAAGATCTTTGAAAAATATTTCTTGCATTTCTTTTTGTTCATTATTTGCTTTTTCAAAAAATTCATCTAATTGCCCTTCATTTATTTGCTTATTGAAAATTATACCTATTGTTAAAAAAATAATCGAAATTATAAAGCAGAGAATTATTCCAATTAATATTAATATGAATGATGATTTTGTTTTCATTTATTTATTTTATAACTAAATTTTATTTAAATTTTATTAAAAATAGTAAGCTTTATAAATAGAAACATTGGCTGAAGAAATACGACTAAAATTAATTAAACACTTTTGTTTTTCAAAAAAAGCTCATTTTGGGTTTCTTTGAAATAATTAAGGTGTTATTAGTTGTTTAAAAGCAAATGCCCTGGTAGTGTAGTTCGGCCTAGCATGAAGCCCTGTCGAGGCTTCGACCCGGGTTCAAATTCCATTATTTCAGTCTCTTTTTTTAAAAAGGGACGTGGTATGAAAGTCCCGGCCAGGGCGTTGGGTCCGTAGCTTAGTCCGGTTATAGCACTCGACTTTTAATCGAGGGATCGCGAGTTCGAATCTCGCCGGACCCAGTTTTTTAAATCTAAAAAAAAAGCTTATTGTAAGCAAAATAAATAAAATATGGGGAAAAATGGCAAAAAAATCTAATATCGATATCTTTAAACACACACTAGTTCCAAAACATACAAAATTAACTCAAAAAGAAACAAAAGAACTTTTTGAAAAATACAACATTTCTTTTTTTAATCTACCTAAAATTTCAATAAATGATCCAGCAATACAAAATTTAAATTTAAAAGAAGAAGACATTGTAAAAATTGAAAGAAAAAGTCAAACTAAGGGTATTTCATATTATTATAGGGGTGTTGTAAATGAATAATTTATCTAAAATATTAATGAAAAAACATTTTGAGGAGTATTCTTTTATTTCTTCAGATATTGAATCATTTAATAATTTTATAGACTTTGAGCTACAAAAGATTATTGAAGAAAATAAAACAATAGAACCAACAATAATTCCTCACAATATTGATGATTTTAAGATAAAATTAGATAAAATATGGGTTGGTATGCCTGAAATTACTGAGGCTGATGGTTCAAAACGTAACATATTTCCAATTGAAGCAAGATTGAGAAAAATAACATATTCAGCTCCTGTTTATTTAGAAGCTAGTGCACATATAAATGGAATTCAAAGAGAATCATTTAGTACACAACTTGGTTCATTACCAATTATGTTAAAATCAAAATATTGTCATATAAATAATTTAACTCCAGCACAATTAGTTGAAAAAGGAGAAGATCCAGATGATCCTGGTGGATATTTTATTATTAATGGAACAGAAAGGGTATTAATTAAAATTGAAGATTTAGCATCTAATAAGTTTTTAGTAGAAAAAACAAAAGTTGGTGTTTCAAAATATGTTGGTAAATTATTCTCAGAATTTGGTTCTTTTAAAATACCTCATTTAGTTGAACGATTAAAAGATAATATTATTTATTTATCATTTACTAGGGTTAAAAGGATTCCTGTTGTTATTATTTTAAAAGCTCTTGGAATGCTACGTGATGAAGATATAATGAAAAGTATTTCAGATAGTGACATGCAAGATGAAGTTTATGTTAATTTGCTAGAGTTTTCAACAGTTAAAACATCTGAGGAAGCATTAGATTATATTGCAAAAAAAATAGGAATTACTCAATCAAAGGAAATAAGAATAGAAAGAATGAAGGAATTACTTGACAAATATTTATTACCTCATTTGGGTATTTCAGATAAAGATAGGCTTTTTAAAGCTGAAAATTTATCTAAATTAATTAGAAAATTTTTATTAGTTTCACAGGAAAAAATTGATGTGGACGATAAAGATCATTATATGAATAAGAGACTTAAAATGTCAGGAGATTTACTTGGTGATTTATTCAGGGTTAATTTAAAAGTATTAATTGGAGACATGTTATATAATTTTCAAAGAATTGTTAAACGAGGAAAATTTCCTTCAATTAAAGTAGTAATTAGAGATAAACTGTTAACTCAACGTATGTATTCTTCTATTGCTACAGGAAACTGGGTTGGTGGAAGAAAAGGGATTAGTCAACGAATACAAAGATTTAATTTTCTTGAAACATTGAGTCATTTACAAAGAGTTGTATCTCCATTATCTGCAACACAGGAAAATTTTGAAGCACGAGAACTTCATTGTACACATCTTGGTAGATTATGTCCTATGGAAACTCCTGAGGGAACAAACATTGGTCTTAGAAAAAATTTAGCACTTCTTGCACAAATTTCTCAAGAAACTGATGAAAAAGAAGTTTTAAAATCACTTAAAATATGTGGTTTTAAAGGTAATAGGTGATTTTATAATGGCTGAAATATATTTAAATAGTAAATTTATAGGTAACATAGATGATGCAAAAACATTTATTGATAATTTTATATTAGAGAGAAGAAATGGAAAAATTTCAATGAACTTAAATATAAGGTACATAAATGAACATGATCAAATATTTATTGAAAGTTCTAAAGGTAGGCTTCGAAGACCTTTGATAATTGTAAAGGAAGGAAAACCATTAATTACTGAAAAACATTTAAAACAATTAGAAAAAAATGAAATAACATGGACTGATTTATTAAAACAAGGTTTAATAGAATATTTAGATGCAACAGAAGAAGAAATGGCTTTGGTTGCTTTTTCAGAAAAAGAACTAACAATAGAACATACCCATTTAGAAATTTGTCCAATGGCTATGTTTAGTTATTGTACTTCTCTTGTACCTTTTGGAAATCATTCTCCTCCTGCTAGAATAAATATGGGTTCTAAAAATCAAAAACAAGCAATTGGTTTTTATGCTGCAAATTATCTTTTAAGAATGGATATCGATGTGAATTTATTAGCAACACCACAAATACCAATAGTTGGAAGTATAATGCATGAAATTTCTGAATCTGAAAAGCATCCAAGTGGACAAAATTTAGTTGTAGCTATTATGAGTTATAAAGGATATAATATGGATGACTCAATTATTTTAAATAGAGGTTCTATAGAAAGAGGATTTGGAAGATCTACTTATTATCGACCTGTTATTGTTGAAGAATTAAGATATTCTGGAGGATTAACCGATGAAATTTGTCTTCCTGACAAAGATATAAAAGGTTATAGAACAGAACATGATTATAGATTTTTAGAAGATGATGGGATTATTTATCCTGAAGCAAAAGTAAAAGAAGATGATGTTATTATTGGAAAAACATCTCCTCCTAGATTTTTATCAGGTTTAGATGATTATAATTTATCTTCAAGTATGAAGAGAGAATCTTCATCTGCAATGCATCATGGTGAGAAAGGTATTGTTGATTTAGTTCTTTTATCAGAAAATGAAGATGGAAATAAACTAGTTCAGGTAAGAGTAAGAGATCCAAGGATTCCTGAAATTGGTGATAAATTTACTAGTAGACTTGGTCAAAAAGGGATAGTTGGATTAATTGTTGATCATGCGGATATGCCTTTTTCAAGCTCTGGTATAATTCCTGATTTAATTTTTTCTCCACATTCTATTCCATCAAGGATGACTGTTTCACATTTAATAGAAATTTTAGGTGGAAAGGTTGGTTCATTATCTGGTAGAAATATTGATGGAACAACTTTTGAATCTGAAAAAGAAGAAGATCTTAAAAAAGAATTGTTAGAACATGGATTTAAAGAAAACGGTACTGAAACATTATATGATGGTCAAACTGGTGAAATGTTTGAAGTTAAGATTTTTATTGGAAGTCAGTATTATTTAAGATTAAAACATATGGTTGCAAATAAAATACATTCAAGAGCACGAGGTCCTATACAATTATTAACAAGACAGCCAACAGAGGGTAGAGCACTTGAAGGTGGTTTAAGACTTGGAGAGATGGAAAAAGATGCAATGGTTGCACATGGTGCATCAATGTTATTAAAAGAGAGATTTAATTCAGATGAAACTTTAGTTCCTATTTGTGAAGGCTGTGGTTTGATTGCAGTACATGATAGCTTTAAAAAAAGCATGTCTTGTCCTGTATGTGGTGATAATTTTGATATTAATAATGTTGAGATATCTTATGCATTCAAATTATTTTTGGATGAAATAAAAAGCATGGGAATATATCCTAAGCTTTCTTTAAAGAATAAATTTTGAGGTTTTATAAAAAATGGATGGTCAATTTGTTTCAAAAAAAGTGGATAGCATTACTTTTGGTATGTTATCACCAAAAATTATTAAAAAAATGGCTTCAGTTAAAATAGTGACCCCTGAGCTTTATGATAAGGAAGGTTACCCTGTAGATGGTGGCTTAATGGACATAAGGCTTGGAATAATTGATCCTGGACTTAGATGTAAAACATGTGGTTCAAAAATTAAAGAATGTTTAGGTCATTTTGGTTATATTGAATTAGCAAGACCAATTATCCATATAAAATATGTTCCAATTATTTTGGATTTATTGCGGTGTAGTTGCAGGGAATGTGGGAAGTTATTAATTCCACAAAATAAACTTGATGATTTTAATACTATTTTTAAAGAAGAAACTGAAGAAGAGAGTTCAGATCCAACTTTTTTAAAAAGGAAAAAAGTATTGGAATTAATTACAAAATTGAAAACTGCAAATAAATGTCCTCATTGTAAAAGTCGACAAAAGAAAATATCTTTAGATAAACCTAGTTCTTTTGTTGAAGATGAAAAAAGACTATCTCCAATTGAAGTTAGAGCAAGACTTGAAAAAATACCTGATGATGATTTAGTAGCTTTTGGTTTTAATTGTAAATTAATGCGACCTGAATGGGCAGTTTTAACTTTACTTCCAATCCCTCCAGTAACCGTTAGACCTAGTATAACTTTGGAATCTGGTGAGAGAAGTGAAGATGATTTGACTCATAAATTAGGAGACATTGTTCGTATTAATCAACGTTTATTTGAAAATATTAATGCTGGAGCTCCAGAAATTATTGTAGAAGATTTGTGGGATTTACTACAATATCATATGACAACTTATTTTGATAATGAAATTGCACAATTGCCTGTTGCAAGACATAGATCAGGTCAGCCTTTAAAAACACTTACTGCAAGAATTAAAAGTAAAGAAGGTAGAATTAGACACAATCTTGCAGGTAAACGAACTAATTTTTCTGCAAGGACTGTTATAAGCCCAGATCCAATGATTGATATCGATGAGGTTGCAATACCTTATGAAGTTGCATCAAAATTAACTGTTCCTGAAAAAATAACATCTTGGAATATGGAATTTTTGAAAAAATTTGTTGAACGAGGACCAAAAGAATATCCTGGTTCAAATTATATAACAAGACCGGATGGTAGACGGAAAAAAATAACTGATGATACAAAAGAACAATTACTTGAAGAATTACAGCCAGGTTATTTTGTTGAAAGACATTTGATGGATGGTGATTTAGCAATGTTTAATAGACAACCATCTTTGCATAGAATGTCTATGATGTGCCATAGAATTAAGGTTCTTCCGCACAAGACTTTTAGGATAAATCCTGCTGTATGTGCACCATATAATGCAGATTTTGATGGCGATGAGATGAATTTACATATCCCTCAAAATGAAGAAGCAATGGCTGAAGCTGAAATTTTAGCAGAAGTTCAAACTCAACTTATAAGTCCAAGGTATGGTTTAAGTATTATTGGTTGTATTCAAGATGCAGTTGCTGGAAATTATATATTAACTAACGATAGTTTAAGTATGTCTAGGAGAGAAGCAGTTGATTTACTTATTAATATTGGTATTACTGATTTTAAAAAAATACCTAATAAAGAAAAAATATCTGGAAAAGAAGTTTTTAGTTGTTTAATTCCTGATGATTTTAATTATTATGGAAAATTAAAAGATGGAACTGAAATTGTAATAAGAAATGGAAAGTTAGAATCTGGAATTATGGATAAATCAACATTAGGAGGCGGTTCTGGATTAATGCTTAGAATGCTTCATAAAAAATATGGTCCAAGGCAAGCAATTATAATTATTGGGCAAATTTTTAAGTTAGGTATTTATACACTTTTAAAATATGGTTTTTCTGCAGCGTTATCAGATATTGAAATATCTAATGAAGCACGAGATAAAATTGATAAAATAATTAATGAACATATTAGTTTAGTTGATAAATTAATAGAAGATTATAAAAATGGTGAATTAGAAGCATTTCCTGGAAGATCTGTTAAGGAAACATTAGAATTAAAAATTTTAGAATTGTTAAATAAAGCAAGAAATGAAACAGGAAATATTGTTTTGAATAATGTTGATAAAACTAAATCACTTGTTATTATGACTGAATCTGGAGCAAAAGGTGGACCATTAAACATCGCTCAGATGTCTGCATGTGTTGGTCAGCAAGCTCTGCGAGGAGGAAGAATCAATAAAGGTTATAATAAGCGAACGCTTTCATGTTTTAAACGAGATGAATTAAGCCCTGCATCACATGGTTTTATTGCAAAAGGATTTAAGGAAGGATTAAAACCTTATGAATTCTTTTTTGGAGCAATGACTGGTAGAGACAGTTTAATGGATACTGCTCTTCGTACACCAAAATCTGGTTATTTATACAGAAGACTTGCTAATGCACTTCAAGATGTAAAAGTAAATTATGATGGAACATCAAGAGATTCAAATAATACTGTTATTCAATTTGAGTATGGTGAAGATTTATTAGATGTTTCAAAAACAGAGAATGGAAAAATAAATGTTCAAAGAATTGTTGATGAGTTAAAATAAATATTTTTTAATATTTTTTTGTAAATTTAAAATAAATAATATGAGTGTGTTAAAAATGGATGAATTGTTTGATGAATATAAAGATAAATTACCTTTAAAAATTATAGATGAAATTCGAGAATATGTACCAAAACTAACTAAAACTAAATTAAAAAAAGTTCTAGAAATGGCATGTGAAGAATATGAAGGTGCAAAAGTTGAAGCTGGTGAAGCTATTGGTTTGGTTGCTGCAGAATCTATTGGTGAGCCTGGTACTCAGATGACATTAAATACATTTCATTTTGCAGGAGTATCCGAGATGAATGTTACAATGGGTCTGCCAAGAATCATTGAAGTTTTGGATTGTTCAAAATCAATATCAACGCCAATGATGGAAATATATTTACAAAAGCCATATTCACAAGGAAAAGATATTAAAGAAATTGCATCAAAAATAAAAGAAACATTGTTAAAAGATGTAGTTAAGGAAATAAGTGTTAATATTTCAAATTTATCAATAGAAATAATTCCTAATTTAGAAAAAATAAAAATATTTAGTTTAACTATTCAAAAAATTGGAAAAATTGTAAATGATCATACTAAGGGTTTTAGTGTTAAAACAACTAACGAGTCAATTTTAATAACTCCAAAAGGCAAAAATGAAGAATTAAATAATGTTTTCAAATTAAAAGAAAAATTAAAAGAGATATATGTTGGTGGAATAAAGAATGTAAAGCAAGTTCTTCCAGTAAAGCGTGAAGATGAATTTGTTATTGTAACTTCTGGTACAAATTTAAAAGAAGTTATTAAATTAGATTTTGTGGATTATACTAGAACTTTTTCAAATGATATTCATGAAATTCGGAATGTTTTAGGAATTGAAGCTGCACGAAATTCAATAATTAATGAAGTAACAAAAGTTATGAATACACAAGGTTTAAATATTGATATAAGGCATATTTTGCTTGTTTCAGATACTATGTGTTTAGATGGTACATTGAAAGGAATTACTAGATTTGGAATTGTATCTCAAAAATCAAGTGTGTTAGCTAGGGCATCTTTTGAAACGCCTATAAAACATATAGTTACAGCATCTCTTATGGGAAGTGTTGATCCTTTAAATAGTGTTATTGAAAATGTGATGATTAATCAACCAGTACCTCTTGGAACTGGCCTTGTTAATTTGGTTGCAAAAAAATAAAAATATAAAAATTAAATGGTGTTACAAATGAACGAATTTGAAGATAATGAAATTAAGGAAAAAGAAGATACTAAAACAAGTGTATTAAAAGAAATAAAAGATGCTTTAAAAAATAATAAAGCAGTTATTGGTACAAATGAGACATTAAAATTGTTAAAACAAGGAAAGATTTTAAAAATTTTTGTTTCATACAATACATCAAATGATGTAAAAGATGACATTAATTATTATACAAAAATTTCAAATATTAATGTAATTGAACTTGACATACCAAATGAAGAATTAGGTGTTGTTTGTCAAAAACCATTTTCAATAAGTGTAATTGGAATAATTAAATAATGTTTAAATATTTTAAGGTGTTTTTATTTGAAAATAAAATATGATAATGAAGTTATCAAAATAATGAATATTTTTAATTATGTAACTAAAATAAATTTGAAAGATTATTTTGTTGATGATAATCAAATTTCAGTGTTTGTTGTTAAAGATTTTCATTTATCAAAAGCAGTTGGAATAAAAGGTGCAAATGTTAGATTAATAGAAAATAAAATTAATAGAAAAATTAAAATACTAGGATTTAATCCAAAGGTTTTACAATTTGTAAAAAATTTAATTTATCCATTAAAAGTAAAAGAAATTAGACAGGAAGAAAATAAAATAATAATTGAATCAAGTGATAGTAAGTCACGAGGTTTATTAATTGGAAAAAATGCAAAAAATTTAAGAAATTTTGAAAAAATAACAAAAAGATATTTTGATATTGATGAAATAAAAATCATATGAGGTTAAAAAAATGGCAAAAAAATCAAGTGGAATTAATTCAGCATTAAAATTAAAGAAAAGAAGACACATATTCAGACAAAGCAAGAAAGATCTTTTTCAAAAACTTTTTAATTTAAAAAAAAAGTCAGATCCATTAGCTGGAGCTTCACAAGCAAAAGGTATTGTTTTAGAAAAATTACAACTTGAGGCAAAACAGCCAAATTCAGCTATGAGAAAATGTGTTAGAGTGCAATTAGTTAAAAATGGTAAACAAGTTACTGCATTCCTACCTGGTGATGGTGCAACTAAATTAGTTGATGAACATGATGAAGTTGTAATTGAATGCATTGGTGGGAGAATGGGTCGAGCAAAAGGAGATATTCCTGGTGTTAGATGGTGTGTTATCAAAGTTAATGATCAATCACTTAAAGCTTTACTTAAAGGAAAAGTTGAAAAAGCTAGAAAATAATTAAAAAGATGATAAAAAATGAATGAAATAAAAGTATTTAATAAATGGAGCGTTGATGGAATTGTAGTTAATGATCAAGGTTTAAAAGCCTATATAAATTTACAACCAAAGATTGTTCCAAGGACTGGTGGAAAAAATGTTAAAACAAGATTTCATAAATCAAAAAATTTTATAATTGAAAGACTTATGAATAAATTATTAGTTCCAGGCCATAAAAGTAAAAAACATTTTAAAACAAGTGGTCATTGTACTGGAAAAGGTTCAACTGCTTATAATTTGATGGAAAAAACACTGGAAATAATTGAGCATCGAATTAAACAAAATCCTATTGCTGTTGTTGTAAAAGCAATTGAAAATGCAGCACCAAGAGAAGAAATAACAATGATACAATATGGTGGTGCAAATTATCCAAAAGCTGTTGAAATGGCACCTCAAAGAAGAGTTGATTTTGCTTTAAGAATGTTAGTTCAAGCATCATATCAAAAATCTTTTAATACAAGAAAAGATTTTACAGAAGTTTTTGCAAATGAGATCATTGGTGCGTATAATTTGAGTAATCAAACACAAGCAATTGCAAAAAAGAATGAGCTTGAAAGACAAGCAGATTCTTCAAGATAATTTTTTAATTATTTATTATTTTTTTATTAGGTTCTTTTTTAAGTAATATAATATTAATTATATTTTTAATAAAATAATTTATATTAAAATTTTATTTTAGTTAATTAATAAATATTTTTAAGTTTTTATGTGTAAATTTTGATTAATATATTTAGAAATTAATTTTTATTATAATATTAAATAAAAAAGCCTCCGACGGGAATTG
>CAZQHZ010000012.1:0-38010 GCA_964593285.1 uncultured Methanosarcinales archaeon
AAATATTAAATACTACAAAGCCTTTCTATAAAATTAATGAAAACAAAACATATATTTGTCCCTGCTTTAGATGTTGGAGAATTAGTTCCGTTTTTGGTTAAAGAAAAGAATAATTTAATTGATTCTATAAAAGAACAAAAAAGAGCAAAAACAGAATTAGAAAAATTTATAGAAATTCTTCAAAAAAATTTTAAAGAAAAAATATATTATATAGGTATGGATATTGATGAGAAAACTTATGAAAGATTTATTTTTGAAAAATCTGGCTTTTTAGAAGTAATGATTGAATCACCTTTAGCTTTAGTTGCACATTTTATCAAAGAAAAAAGAGCAAAAAATTTTCATGTAGCACTAAAAAAATCTTTATTTGAAATACTACCAAAAAATAAAATAAGTGAATTATTTATTAATTCTATTGAAGTTCAAACAGAAAAAGAACAAATGCTTACATATTATAAATGGAATAAAATGAAAAAAATAAATAATCCATTTTAAAGTTTTAATTTAATAAAATTGTTCTAATAAAATATTTAAGTAAAAGGCAATTATATTGGTAATAAAAATCTTTAATTTTAATAACTTTTATATATATAAAGTGTATTAAATTGTTTTATGAAGGGTTTTAATAAATATAAATCACAAGAATTTTATACTATTTCTATTACAGATGTTGAAAATATTATTAGTTTTTCAATAAAAGATACTAATCAATTAAAAGATAATTATCATGAAGAAACTAGAGCTAAAGAAGAATTAGCACAATTTATTTCTACACTACATTCATATTATCATGAAGAAATAATTTATTTAGGTGAAGAAAAAACATATGATAAACATGTTGAAAAATTTATATTTAATCATGGCGGAGCTATGGAGATAATTTTAGAAAATCCTGTCGTTATAAAAGCTAATTTTGTTAATAAAAAACGAGCTGACAAATTTAACAAAGCATTAAAAAAAACCCTAAAATTAATTATTAAAGAACATCCAATAAAAGATATATTTATTAATGAAATTGATGTTGAAAAAACAATTAAAGATCCAATTAATATTGAAAAATGGATGAAAATTAAACATATTATTTTAAAAAAATCTATTATTTATTCATTTATTGCATTGTTTATTTTTATAATATTTGAAATGATTAAAGCAATTTTAAGTTTTATTTCATTAAATTTATTTGAAATTGAACCAACAACAAAATATTTAATTATTTCAAGTATTATTAGTGCAACTATTGTTGCATTATTGTTTGAACCAATCAGAAAATTTATTGAACAATTAATCAATAAATATTTTATGAAATAAAATTTTGGAGGTTGATTAAAATAGCTATAAAAAAATTAGAAAGAGTAAAAACAAAAATTAAAGGTTTTGATGAATTAGTTGAGGGCGGTATTCCAAAAGGACATAGTGTGTTAGTTACTGGTGGGCCTGGAACTGGTAAGAGTATTTTTTGCATGGAATTTTTAGTAAATGGTGCAAAACAAGGTGAAAACGGTTTATATGTTTCATTTGAACAAAATGACGAAGATATTAAAATGCAAGCATTACAATTTGGATGGGATTTAAATGAACTTGAAAAAAAGAAAAAACTAAATGTTATGTCTATTAAAGTAAAAGATATTAATAAAAAAACTATTGATAAAATTAAATCTTTTGCTAAAAAAAATAATATTAAAAGATTAGTTATTGATAGTTTATCAACATTAATTGTTAATGCACCAATTTATGAGGATTTATCTAAACTTGGAGTTACTGATTATTTGTCTAATAGAACTTTTTACTCACCTCCAATTATTGGTGATAAGGTTGTAAATAGATTTTTGTATAATTTTATTGATGAAATAAAATCAATTAAAGATTGCACAACATTAATTGTGGCTGAAGCTAGTGAAAATGGTATGAGTAACGAAATTATTTTGGGTGAGTATAGCTGCGATGGAGTTATTAAGATTACTTTTGAGAGCTTAGGTGGTGAGTATTCACGGTCTTTGATTGTTAGAAAGATGAGAATGACTAAGAATAATGATGATGTCCATCCAATGGAGATTAGCAATAAAGGAGTTATTTTACATAGTTTAGGGTGATAACATGAATAATTTTATTTTTCCTTTTTTTAAAACTACAAAATTAAGAAAGCATAATATTAATTACTTAGATACATATGCTAAAAGGAAAAAAAATAATAAAAATATTTTATTATTTATTCCTGGAGCTGGTGGATGTGTTTACAATTGGAAACATCAAATAGAATTTTTTTATAAAAAAGGATATAGAGTTATTTCATACGATCCAATTTCACAAGGTCAATCAGATTTTGTTAAGGACTATAATTTTGATGAACATTTTAAAGATTTTCTTGCTTTATTAGACTTTTTAAAAATCAAAGAAAATTTAATTTTGATTACGCATAGTTCATCAACACAAATTGCACTAAGATATATTAAAAATAAAGACGAATATAACGGAAGATTAAAAAAATTAGTATTAATTAGTGTTTCTTTAAAAGAAAATGATCCTTTTTGGTGGAAATTATTTATTTCAATGCCACGGTTTATTTTAAATAAAATATATAAGAAATTATCAAAGAAAACTAATTTAATTCATTATTTATATTTTTCAAAAAAAACACCACGAAAAATTGTTGTTGAATTTTTAAATGAAAATAATATTCCAAATATTGAAACATTACTAATTTTTAAAACTTATTGGTATTTTGATGCAGAGCCATGGATTAAAAAATGTGATATTAAAACACTAATATTATCTGGAAAAGAAGATATATTAGTTAAAACAGAAAATGATATAGAAGTATCTAATACTTTTATAAACTCAAAATTAGAATTTATTGAGGATGCAGGGCATATGTGTTATTATGAAAAACCAGATGAGGTTAATAAAAAAATTAATAATTTTATAAAATAAAAATGGCAATTATTGATAATACAAAAAAAAAAGAAAATAAAATTTCAAAATTTTTTCTACATCTAGTTGCATATGGTGGATTTAATGTTCAAAAAGGAATTATTAATGTATGGGGGGATCCTTGCTCTTTTTTTCCAATTAATGCGTTTGTAAAATTTCAAAAACAAATCTATGATAAAATAGGTTATAAAAAAACAGCTGAATTATTTTATTGGCTTGGAAGATTAACAGGAAGAAATGCTACAATCATGTTAATAAAAAGATTTGGTGTTAAAAAAGAAGACATCCCTAATTTTGTGAATGGTGCAACCCAAGATGGTTTTGGTTATATGAAAATACAAGAGTATGATTTAGATATAGGATATGGAATTGTAACTGGAGAAAATTCAACTTTTGCAATTGAATATAAAAAAGAATTTTCAAAACAAAAAGAAGTTCAAGACCACTATATAAGAGGTATTTTATCAGGTGGTGCAGAACCATTATTTAATTTACATATTAAAGTTATTGAAGAAGAATGTATGGCACAAAGTTTTAAAAAATGCAAATATGTTTTCTCAAAATTAGAAAAAAAACCAATTTTTTCTTTTTTTAAAAAAATAACTTTAAATGAAGATAAAATTATTGAAAAAACTAAAAATCTTTCTTTAAAAAGACAATCTAGTTTTAAAATAATTAAAGAGAAATCTATTAAATTTGGTGATGGTAGTTTTGTTTTAGATAATTGTATTGGAATTAATATGATGAATTATGCAAAAGTTATTTTAGATGAAATTTTAAAACAATTATTTCCTAATGAATATGAAAAAATATTAAAAGAATTTGCATATAATTGTATATATTCAATAAAAGATCGATTGATTAATAAAAACATTAGACAAATATTAAAAGAATTGGAATTGTTTGGATTTGGTGTATTTGAAGTTAGAGCAATGGTTGGAAAAAAATTAATTTTATTTAATAATAATAATCCAAACCCAAAAAATTATTTAAGCTTATTTAAAAAAGAACCTTTTTGTATTGATTTATTTTCTTGTTTTTTGTTAGAATCAGCATTTAAAATAGTTAATAAAGAATGTGAAGTAATTGAAAAAAATTGTATTGCAAAAGGAGATAAAGAATGCATATTTGAAATTACATTTAAATAAGATTTGATAGTCTAAAAACACGATATAAATCCAATATAGGTAATTTATTTTTATGCAAATAAAATGTTGGGTGTTCTTCACCAATAAATCTTGATTTTGTAAAATCTAAGCCCTTAAAATTATAAAACATATTCCCTTTATTGTAAACAAAATTAAAAATTTTTTTTAAATTTTTACTTTCATTTGGGAAAAAGATGTTTTGTTTTAAAGGTGATAAACCTAAATTTATATATTTATTTTCATTTTTAAAAGTATTAAATCCTTCATTAATCAATGCATAATAAATACCTTGCTTAAAATCTTTTGAAGAACGACAAATATTTGGGACATAACCAATAATTTTTTGATTTGAATATAATGGATCAAAAAAAATTAATCCAATTGGTTTGTCTTCCTTATATGCAAAAAATTTTCGTGTATCTTTTTCTATCATATTCATTGGTCTTACTAAAAAGGAAATTTCTTTTGATTTTGTTTTTCGTGTATTTAACCATTCATTAGATAAAAATTCATAATTTTTTTCAGAAGGATTTTCTTTAATAATAATGTTATCTTTTTTTATTTTATTAATAGCAGTTCTAATATTTTGTTTTTTTTTGCCTTTTAAATTCCAATAAGAAGGAATAATTGTTTCAATACCCATTTGAGTTCCAAAAAAATTAAATTCTGTTGTTAATAAATCTCTTAAATAATTATTTGTTTGCAAAAAACCTACTTTTTTATTTGAATTAATAAATTCTCCAGTTATATTTTCCATATTATCATATGAACAAACAGGATTACCAAGAACAAATAATTTATTACCTGTTTTTTTATATGCAATGTACCCTTTGTCTTTTACATCAAAATATTGCATTCCTGGCTGTAATGTAGAATAAGCCATACAATGACTTCCATACTCTTTTAAGTATTCCATCCGTTCTTCTAAACTGAATTTTGTCATTTTTTCATGTAAGGTTTTATTATTTCATTCTTTACAAATTCTTCTAGCATATATGAAAATAATTCTCTATTCATTCCAATTTTTTTATGTGTTTTTAATGCAGAATCTGTATTTTTTGTATCCCATGTTGGATCATGATTTAAACAATATGGATCAAATGGTTTAACAAACCTAATAGCTCGTCTTTCAATTGGTGTTTGATTTTCAATTTTTTCTTTTGTATAATCTATTCCTGAAAATTTTAATGAATTTTCAACACCATACTTTACATCATCACCAACAATATTATTACTAGTTAAATGATATGTTTTTTTAATACAATCTGAATCTATAATATCAGTAATCATTCCAACAACATCATCAATACATATAAAATTTTTCTTAGTTTTAGGATGGCCTTTTAATCTTAAAGGAACTTCTTCAATTTTTCCAGAATTGTAATGCTCTAAAAAGTTTTTTTCATTTCCAAAGTGTTTTAATAATGAACTATAAATTCCTAAAACATAGCCATAAATCATCCGCATTTCCCCTTGGGGATCTCCTGTTTTAGAATCACCAATAACAATAGATGGTCTAAAAATGGTATATGGTATATCTAATGCTCTAACTTTTTTTTCACAATGATATTTTGATTCTTCATAGCTATTTTTAAATCCTTTATTTTCACATAAACCATCTTCTAAAATAACACCATTATTATTTCCAGAAACATATGCAGTTGATACAAAAAATAAATTTTCTAAATTATTATTGTTTTTTGCAAATGATAAAATATTATCTGAGCCAGAAATATTAGTTTTAATAATTTCATCTTTTTTTCTTTCATCAAAACTAGTTGCCGCTGCAAAATGCCAATATTTATCACATTTTGATACAATTTTTGAATCTTTATAATTTAAACCAAATGAAGGAAAAGTTAAATCTCCACATACAAAATTAATTCTTTCAGGTGATGCCCATTTTAATCTATCTTTAATTGATTTTTTGGATGCTTCAGATCTTACAAGTAAATGAAATTCATCATCTGTATTTTTTAATAAATACTCAAGCATATTTCTACCCAAAAACCCATTTGCTCCAGTTATAAATGTTTTTGCCATAATTTATTTAAAAGAACATAAGTTATATATAAATATTTCGTTACTTGATAGTGAAAAATTATAGATCAAATAATTAAGTGTTTTTTTCATAAAGCTATTTTTCTAAGAAATTTTATAAATATTTTAGTTATAACCTAAACTAATAATCTTTAAATTATTTTGTTATAATGTAATATAACACTTTTCTAAAAAGTAATATAGTACAATATAACACTTTTTTAAAATTTGTTAAGTTGATTTGACAAAAATACTTTTATTTTTTTGAAAAATAACCACTTATTTTTTCCAAAACAAAAACTTTATTAATATCAAAATATACATATTACTACTATAAGATGATTAGAACGCCAACTATTGAACAAATTGTTTTTGCATATAAGGAAGGTCTTGATTTTGAAGTTTCAAATAAAAAAACAAACATAAAAGGATATTTTTTCCCAGACCTTTATCTAGTCGAGTTATATATAAAAAATATTGAATCAAAAAAAGATTATTTAATAACAATAGGACATGAATTTATGCATTTTATTAAACCAAAATATTCTGAAGAGAAAGTTGAAGAAATTGCACAACAAATTGTAGAAAAAACACCTGAAATTATTTATTTTATGAAAGATATTTTTAAAATTCCAAATTATAAAAAATCCATTTATAATTAATTCTAATTTAAAAAAATAAACAAGTGAAAAATTAAATTTTAACACAAATAAAAAGACCACGGTTTTTTGAAAAACCATTTTTTAAATATTTAGCTTTAAGATTATATTTTTCCATTATCTTTAAAGTTTTATCAATTTCAAATAATCCAAGTTCATGTCTATCAATAAAATGCAAAACTGTTTTATTTTTTTCTGCAATTAAATAATGCATATCTAAAATTGAAACATTTTTTTTTATATTTGAAACAGATAATCTTGCAATTTTTATTTTATCATCTTCATATACAGTCATATGCGGCAGACCTTTTTTATAAATAGCCATAGTAAACCATGGCTCAATTATTAAAACACCGCCTTTATTTAAATTAAGAGAAAAGTTTTTAATTGTTTTTTCTAAATTTTTATAAGTTTTAACATATCCAATTGAACTAAATAAACAAGTTATAATATCAAATTTTTTATTTAAATTAAAATTAATCATATCAGCTTTTTTAAAACTAACATCTTTTACATTTTTCTTTGCAATATTTAAAATGCCTAAATTTAAATCAATTCCAATACAAGAAAAATTATTTTTTAAATAACTTAAATGTTTTCCAGTGCCGCATCCAACTTCAAGTAAATTATTACCATTACTTTTTTTATATTTTAAAATTAATTTAACAAGTTTTTCTGATTCTTTCATATAATCTTTCCAAGAATAAATTAAATCATAATATTTTGCTAAATCTGTGTATAAAGACTTTTGTTTCATTTTAAGATATATTAATAATTATATATTTAAATTTTTATGAAAAAATTAACTAATTATTTTAATTATTTTTGAAATAACATCAAAATATTTAGCTTTTGATATTTTACAAAATTTTTTTAATATTTGTTTTTTAGATGCTGTAAAAATCATATTGCATCTAATAAAACTATCAATAATTAAGGAACCACCAATTGTTTCATCTTTTTTTAACTCTATACAATTTTGATCTTTTTTAATATTTTTTGAAGTAATTTGACACAAAATTATATCATTGTTAAATTCATTAGAAATAACTAAACAAGGTCTAACTTTTCTATTAGTTAAATCTGTATAAGGAAAAGGAAATAAAACTACATCTCCTTTTGTAAATGTTTCCATGCTTCTTCCTCTTCTTTTAATAACCAATTTTTTGCAAGATTTTCTTCTGATGCTTTATATGTTAAAAAACCATTTAATGACTTTTCTTCATTTTCAAAAAGTTTTTCTCTTAATAATTCTCTAATAAAATCTTGTAAATTGTTATATCCTTTTATTTTTGCATAGCTTTTTGCTGTATTAAAAATTTCATCAGATAATTTTAGATTGATTTGAGTACTCATAGATATTATAAAATATCAATAAATATATAAATTTTTACAAAAAAACACAATAACCTTTTTAAATAAATAATAAATCCAATGATTAAAAAACCGCAAAATTTGAGTTTTTTAGGAGGAAATTAAAAATGCCAGAACCAAGATTTAGGTCAAGAAAACTTAGGAGAATAAAGGTAACTACTCCAGGCGGTGAAAACAAAACTGTTTATGAAAAAAGAAAACCTTCAAAAGCAGTTTGTGGAAACTGTAAAAAACCTTTACATGGAGTGCCAAGGGAAAACCCTGCAAAAATGAGAAATATGCCAAAAACCAAAAAAAGGCCAGAAAGACAATATGGTGGAGTTTTATGCAATATTTGCTCACAAAAAAAAGCTGTTTTAAAAGCAAGAGAGGATGAAGAAAATGTATAATGTTGGAAGAATTTGCATAAAAACAGCTGGAAGAGATGCAGGTAACTATTGTATGGTTATTGAACAATTAGATGATAATTATGTTTTAATTGATGGTTTAACTAGAAGAAAAAAATGTAACATTAAACATTTAGAGCCAACTAAAAAAATTGTTAAAGTAACAAAAAATGCAGATACAAAAACAGTATTAGATGCTCTAAAAAATGAAAAAATTACAGTTAAAGAGAAAAAAGAATCAACTAAAGAGAAAAAAGAAAAACAACAAAGACCAAAAAAACAAAAAGTTAAACGAGAAAAAGAAGTTAAACAATCTAAGTAAAAAAAGAATCTAATGATTTTTGATTTTTATTATTAAATTTTTTTAATTTTTCTAATTGTGAATTAATTCTATCAAATGAAGAATCATGATTTTTGCACATAATTTCAATTATTTTATCATAATTTATTTCTTTAAAATCTAAACTATAATCGTCTGTAACTTTTGTTTTTTTAAATGCATAAAAAACATCTTGCCATGAAAATTTAAAATGTTCATCCCATTTTATTTCTTTGAATAACTCATCAAAATTATTTTTATGTTTTTTTACTAAAATTAATGCTTTTTTTGGACCTATTCCTTTAATGCCACCATAATTATAATCAGTTCCTGTAAGCATTGCAATAACTATTAATTGATTTATATCAATACCTAAAAAATTTAAATTTTCAGACAAATTAACTAATTCTATATCTATTGATTTATAAGCTGGAGAATTTGCAATTTTTTTCTTTTTTGTAATTGATAAATTTCTAATAATTTTTGGAGATTCAAATAATAATGCATCATAGTCTTGTGAAACAACTGCATATGCATCATTTTTTTTAACCATATGTGCAGCTTGTGCTTCTCCTTCTGATGGTGCTTGAACTATTGGTAAGCCAAATGCTAAAATTAATTCTTTTGCTTCATCTACCATTTCTTTAGTTAATCTAGAAGTTCGTTTTGCAAATTTGTTCATAAGCGATATGTCTTCTATTTGCTTTGCTTGATCGTATTGTTTTTGTGCATTTATTTTTAATTCTTTTCGTCTTTCTTGCTCTTTTTGTTTTAAAAGAGGTGGTTTTCCATCAAAAACATAAACTAATTTAATGTTTTTTTCAAGTAAATTAACAGTTCTACTAAATAAACCAACTAAATGACTAGTAATGTTGTTATTTGAATCAACTAAAGGAGATCCATCTTGCTGGCGTATTGTTGTTAAAAATTGATATAATATATTATATGTATCAATTACAACAATTTTATTATTTAATTGATCTATTTTAAATTCATTTTTTTTTATTAAATTATTAAATTTAACTCCCATTATAAAAACCTTAATTTAATTTTATAAACCACATACAACAACATTAGTATATTCTTTTTCTAATGATTCTTCAGCTTTTTTCATTAATTCTCCTGAAATTAATAATAAAACAGGTAATTTTTTTGTCTGTCCCATTACAAAAATTGATGCAATATCGCTTTCATTTAATTTCTTTTTATTTTTTGCACGACAATAAAATTTAATATCACCAATAGCAGAAGGTATTTTTAAATAATATTCAAGTTCACTATTTTTTCTAATTAATTTTGAATTTAATACTAAAATATTATTTTTTTCAAAAAAAGATATTGCCTTTTTATGAAATTCATCATCAATATCATCTTTAAAATTTAATTTTTTTTGTATATTTTCATTATTTTTTTTGAAATTTTTTTCGTTTTCTTTTATTTGTTCATTTGATTCTTCATTTGATTTTTCTTTTGTATTATCTTTAATAGAATCTTTTTCTTTTAATTCTTCTATGTTTTCTTCTTGTCTTTCTTGTTGTTTTTCTTGCTCTTTTTGTTGTTCTTTTAATTCTTCATCATCTTTATTTTTTTGGTTTTGTATTTTTTGTTCTTCATTATTGTTTTCTTGTTTTAAAATATCAGAATTTGAAAAATATCTTTTTTTAATTATTTCTTCTGTATCTTTTAGTGAAAGTAAAAACCATTTCCAAAATAATTTTTCAGAATTATTTATTGTAACTTTAATTGGCTGTGCAAAATCTTTTATTTGTCTTAGTGAAAACCGTAAAAGAGGTGTTTGTTCTTCATCTAATAAAACTAATTTATGTTTTAATAAATCATATGCTTGTTTATCTTTTTCATTTAAATAATTTGAATAATTAACTAGTTTATAGTTTTGTTCTAAAACATAATATAGAGGGCTTGTTCCAACTTTTAAATTTGAAACACATAATTTTTTTGATTTAACTAGTTCTGATAAAAATGCACCAATAATTATAGTATTTTGATTAAAATTTTTTGTTAATTGAGCTGGAACACTAGGGCCATTATATTTTATAAATTCTACAATCTTTTCTTTATCCATTTTTTAATCACAAAATAATTTAGTTTAGGGTTTAATCCATCTAGATTCCCAATAACTAACATCACCCTCACAATCAACAACTGCAAGTAATAAACGTTTTTTTGTAGAATGCGCTACTCTATTTTTTGCAGAAAATTCATGCCATGTTAAAATTGATGTTTCACTTACTGCAAAAACAACCCATTTTGCATGATCTTCACCAGGTTTTACTCCTCTATCATAAACTCTAAAGTCTGCTCCAAATTTTAATGCAGTTTTTACAATATATCCTCTATCTCGTAAATCTTTAAAAACAAAAAATTTTGTCCAAAATAATTTATCTTTTCGTAAAACTTTTTTTAAAAATAAATCTTCATTTACTTCTTTATTTTTTAAATCAAATATTTTTATCTTTTTTTTTTGTAATAAATAAAAAGCTTCAATGAAAGATAATTCAATTTTTTTACTTTCATTAATAAAGCCAAAAACATTTTTATTATATAATTCTCTTGCTAAATCACTATCATTAGTTATTACATTTTCTTTTAAAAAAAAAGCATCTACAATTTTTTTTTCTACCATTTATTTAAAGAACAAAATACCATATTTAAAAGTTTTCAATTAAAAATAAATTTTTTGATTTATTTTCTATATAGAAAATAAATGTTTTTCTTTTTTAAAAATAACACAATTATTAAATAATAAAGTTGCTTTCAAAAAATTATGCAAATAATATTTTTAGGAACTTCTTCAATGGTTCCAACAAAAGATAGAAACCATTTTTCTTTTTTTATAAAATATAATGAAGAAGGGATGCTTTTTGATTGTGGTGAAGGTACACAAAGACAACTTAGAATTGCAAAAATTAAACCAACTAGTATTACAAAAATTTTTATTTCACATTTTCATGGAGATCATGTTTTAGGACTTCCTGGATTAATTCAAACAATGAGTGCTTCTCAATATGAACAAACATTAGAAATATATGGTCCTGTTGGATTAAAAAAATTTATGAAAAAAATGTATGAATTGTTTATTTTTGATAATAAATTACAAATTAAATTACATGAAATAAAAAAAATAAACTTTTTAGATTTACCAAAATATAGCATAAAAGCCTACAAATTAGATCATAGTGTTAAATGTCTTGGTTATAAATTTATTGAAAAAGATAAAATTAGAATAAATTCTAAAAAAGCACAATCCTTTGGATTAAAAGAAGGGCCTTTACTTGGAAGATTACTACTGGATAAAAAAATTGTTGTTGATAATAAAACAATATACTCTAAAGATTTAACATATAAAACACAAGGTAGAATTGTTGGTTTTATTGCAGACACTGCCATGGTTAATAATTGCTTGAAAATTGCAGATAATTGTGATATTTTAATATCTGAAGCAACGCACACTTCAAAACACATAGAAAAGGCAGAAAAATATAAACATTTAACCTCAAAGCAAGTTGGATTTATTGCAAATGATTGTAATGTAAAAAAATTAATACTCACACATTTCTCACAAAGATATAAAGATATTAATGAATTAATAGATGAAGCAAAAGATATTTTCCCAAATACAATTGCTGCGTATGATTTTTTAAAAATTAATCTTTAAAATTTATTTTTTTGCTGCAAGCTTTATATCTGTTGCTTTTACTGTTTTTCGTCCAGCATGCATTGCATATTTTACAGCATCGTGTGCTATTTCTTCTGCAATATCTTCAATGGCATTTTTTAGTGCTTCTTTAGCTTTATCTGAAACCCTTTGTGCACCAACATTTTTCATAACTTTTTCCATTGAAGCTAGAGGAATTAATCTTTTTGACATTTTAAATCACCTTAATAAACTTTAATACTAAGAAACTTATTATTTATATAAATATTTTGATTTTAAAAAAAAATATATACAAAAAAATAAATAATTAAATAAAACAAGCTTTTTCTTTAATTAAAATGAATAAAAAAGCTAAAGGAAGCGATGCTGAACGAAATTTAGTTCATATGTTTTGGAATACTAAAATTTGGGTTGCTCATAGAATTGCAGGTTCTGGTTCATCAAAATATCCAAGTCCAGATTTAATTGCAAGTAACAATATACGAAAATTAGCAATTGAATGTAAATCTAGCTCAAAAAAAATAATTTATATTCCAAAAAATGAAATATTACAATTACAAAAATTTGGTAAAATGTTTGGTGCTGAAGTTTGGCTTGCTTTTAAATTTTTAAAAGAAGAATGGTTATTTACAACTATTGATAATATGAAAGAAACAAATTCATCTTATTGTATAAAAAAAGAAGAAATTAAACAAAATGGATTATTGTTTGAAGAATTAATATGAAAGCCAAGGATAACTTCGTTCAACTACTTCAACAAAAGTTGAAGGTCTATAAATACCAAGTTCTGAAATAATTCCTGAAATTTTTGAAGGTTCTATAAAATCAAATGCGGGATTGCATATCTTAACATTTTTTGGACATTTTTCCCAAATTTCATTACTACAACGATTTTCTATTTTTTCATCCTCTCCAAAAATAGTTTTAGGATCAAATTTCCAAGAATTCATACAACAATAAACAGGAATTCCTAATTTAAATGCAATTTCTGCAAACATTAAAGAACCTATTTTATTAATAACTCTTCCATCTGATTGTATTGCATCTGCACCAATTAAAACAATGTCTGCTTTTTTTAATGCAAACATAGCTGCTGAATCTATATAATGCGTTACTAAAATATTACTTTTTGATAATTCAAGTGCAGTTTTCCTACCTTGAAATAATGGTCTTGTTTCGGTATTGTGAACTTCAAAATTAATTTTTCTTTTTTTTGCATTAATTAAAATATCAACAACTGTAGAAGAATGGCAATGAGTAAATACAATATAACTTTTTTTTATTTTTTTAGAACCAACTTCTATTATTTTTTTTTTTGAATCAGAAAAATGAGTTAAAACTACATTTATTCTTTTATTTAATTCATTTGTAAAATCTTTAATACTATTAGAATTTTTTACAGATATACTATTTAAAATAAAATTTAAACTATTTCTCATTGCAGGTTCTGTTGGTCTTGTTAAAATAAGTTGTTTTATTGCAACATTTAATTCTTTATTTAAATTTTCAATAGAAGTTGCTTTTGAATTTTTCAAAACTAATTTTAAAGATTTAACAGCTTCAATTGCAATATTTTCTGCACCTTGAATTTTTAATGATTTTATATCTTTTAAGACTTTTTGAAACGACATTAAAATTCACCAATTATAAAAAAATATATAAAAATCTAAAAAAAATTATCTTCTTTTAGATTTTTTTTTTGTTTTTGTTGCTACTTTACTTACTTTCTTTTTACTACCTAATTTTTTTTTAACTTCGTTTAATTCTTTTTCAATATTAAATTCTTCATCTAATATTTTTTTTTCATCTTTTACTAATTTTAAGACTATTTTTTCAAGATGTAGCTCCATTCGTGCAATTCTTCTCTCCATTATAACAACATATCTCAAACTAATAATAATAGCAGCAAGTGTACCTACAACAATTGAAGCCAAAACATAAAGAAATGAATCCATTTTCAAATTACCTCCTTTTTAAAATTTATTTAATTTAATATAATAATTATTTAATTTATATTTAACTATAAAAAACTTTCTTTTTACTAATAAATAAAAAAACTTTATTATTAAGTTTTTATTACAAATAATGCTTTTTAAAAATTCATAAAATTTTATATATAATATATTTATTTTTTAACAAATAAAATATTATTAACAATAATAAATATACATATTTTATTTAGTTTATATTTATAATTTATTAAAACTTTATATAATATCGCTACTTTAATACATGAATAGATTAGAGTAAATTTATATTTTATAAATAATAAATTTTGAAAATTTTGAAAAGCGAAGTGCTAGCGAATGAACAAATAAATTCATGTTAAATAAAAATCAACTGAAAAGAGAAGTGTAATGTCAAAAGTGATCTAAGCGAGGGTAGAGTTACAAAATTTTTTTTTATATTATGTCTTATTTTGTTTTCATTAATTTAAACCAATCAGAAGATGATTTCTGAAATAATAAAACAAGTGCAACTATTTGTAATATGGTTTGACCTATAGCAATAATTCCAGAAATTGGATTTGCCATTAATGATTGTACTAAAGGTAAAATTGAAAAAGGAATGCCTATTATAAATAAAACTAAAAATATAATTCTAGCCCAATTTTTGCCTTTTCCAATCATGTAAATGAAGAAAGATATGATTGCTAAACTAATAAATGCTGTAAAAATTACAAATCCTATAGCTAAACCAAAATAAAAACCTTGTTCAATTAAAACTTCTAATGTATTTGGCAGTTCAATAATACTTCGTATTATCCCAACTACAATAGTTATCCAAAGTAATTTAACAGCAATAGAAACTTTATTAGGTCGAACTATATTATTTTCATTTTGTATCATTATAAAATTATATTTATTGATATAATATAAAAAAGTTTCTATTCTAAAAATAATTTTTTAATTTTTTTTAAATTATTATTTAAAAAATGACCATCACACCATGATTTCCTATGGAGATTTTTTTTAAAAAAATAAAAAGCTAAAAAAAAAGTAAAAAAAATTCTTTATTAAATAAACATTACATTTAATTAACAAAATAAATATACTTAATTAATAGAATTTAAAAAAAAATATATTAAAAAAAAAATATATATATATGTATAAATAATAAATAATAAAAAATAAATATATTTTAATTATAATATATAAGAAATTAATATAATTTATCACAATAATATTATATTTAAATTATTATAACAAAATTAAGCATATAAAAAATAAAATTAATAAAAATATAATAATAATGTAATAATAATAAAAACAAAATATTTAATTATATAAAAAAAAAAGTAATAATAAAATAAAAAAATTATTTTTTAAAAAAGATATTGAAAAAAATAATAATAAATAAATATTAAAAAAATTTAATTATATAAAAATAAAAATATTATATTTTAATTTATTTTTTTTTTAATAAAAATAAATATTCATATTATTTTTAATAATGTTAATTTATAATAATAATATAATATTTGATTTATTAAATATATATAATATAATAAAAATAAACCTTTATTTCTAATAGAACTTTTTTTCTTATGGAATTATATTTATTTATTTATTTTCTATATGGAAAATAATTAATTAATTAATAATATTTTTTTTATTGACTATTTTTATTATATTTATTTATTTTATTGATATATTTTATTTTTTTTTTTTATTTTGTTCCAATGGAAATTAAAGGGTCTGTGTTTTTTTAAATTCAAAATATTTATAAACCTTTGTTTCTTTTGGAATTATTATGAAAAAGAAATCTTTAACTGGTTTTTTTGAGGCTTTTTTAGATAAAGAACCTATTTTTAAAAATAAAAGAGTTTTAGAAGAAAATTATGAACCTGAAAAAATTGAACATAGAGAAGATCAAATTAATCAAATAGCAAATATTTTAGCTCCTGCATTAAGATTCGAAAAACCATCTAATATTTTTTTATATGGAAAAACTGGTACTGGAAAAACTTTATGTGCAAAACATACAACTTTAAAATTATTAGAAGTTGCAAATTCTAAAGATATTCCTCTTAGGGTTATTTATTTAAACTGTAAATTAAAAAGAGTTGCAGATACAGAATATAGATTAATTGCTCAATTAATAAGTGATTTAGGTATTGATATTCCTGCAACTGGTCTTCCAACTGATGAAGTATATAAAGTTTTTATAAGATTACTTGAGAAAAAAAAAATGTTTTTGATTTTAATTTTAGATGAAATTGATCAATTAGTTAAAAAAAGTGGAGATGGAATTGTTTATAATTTAACTAGAATTAATTCTGAATTAAAAAATAGTCAAATCACATTTATTGGTGTTTCAAATGATCCTTTGTTTGTTGATAATATTGATTCTAGAATCAAATCTTCTTTAAGTGAAGAGGATATTATTTTTCCAACATACAATGCTTTGCAGCTTCAAGATATTTTAAAAAAAAGAGCAAAAGCAGCTTTTATGGAAAATATAATTGATTCTGGTGTTTTAGAAAAATGTGCTGCATATGCTGCACGTGATCATGGCGATGCAAGAAGAGCTTTACAATTATTGAGAGTTGCAGGGGAGCTATGTGAGAGAGATAATTCATGTAAATTAGAATTAAAATATTTAGATTTAGCTGAACAAAAAATAGAAAAAGATAAAGTTAGTGATATTATAAGTACACAGCCAAAACAACATCATGCAACATTATATTCAATTATTTTTTTATGGCAAAAAAGAAAAGAAGCTATTTCAACTGGTGAAGTTTATAATTTTTATAAAGAAATATGTGAAAAGGTTAGTTTAAGGCCCTTAACTCAAAGAAGATTATCAGATATAATTTCAGAACTTGATATGCTTGGTGTAATTAATGCTGATGTTATTTCAAAAGGTAGATTTGGAAGAACAAAAGAAATATATTTATGTATCCCACAATCTAATATTTTAATAATAAAATCAATGCTTGAAAAAGCTCTTGATTTAAAATAAATTTATATAATTTTTAAAATGCAAAATAATCTTGAATATAAAAAAAATATTGTTAATGATTTTTTTAATAATGGTATTTTAATTAGTCCTGATATTTTAAATCTTGAAGATAATTTACAAGAAGTATTTGAAAAAAAAGAATTAATATTAAATGAAAAATTTAAAAATTTTATAATTATAAATAATGATAGTTTAAATTTATTTAAATTAGATAAAGATGAAGTTAATTGGTTTGAAATTGATAGATTAAAAGTAATGCAAGAAAAAAAAAATATTACTAAACCTTATGAATCAATGGTTAAATTTTTGTTAAAAGAAAAAGATAAAATAAACGATGAAACTTCATCTAATTTGTACCCATTAGAAGTTATTTCTTCATATGAAAAAGAAATTAAAAAAAAATCAATTGATAATTTTATTCATTATTTTAACCATAGGTATAAAGAATTAGAAAAGATGTTAAGCTTAAGACAAGAATTAACTAATTTAACTTCTATTTCTAGAATTAAATCAAAAAAAGATAAAGAAAATGTTGCATTAATTGCTATGGTTTATGAAAAAACAATAACTTCAAACAATAACATTATTTTAAAAGTTGAAGATTTAACAGGACAGGTTAATGTTTTAGTTAGTAAAAATAATCCTGATGTTTTTGAAATTGCCAAAGATATTGTTGATGATGAGGTTATTGCGATAACTGGTGTTTGTGGGGATAATATTGTATTTTCAAATAATGTTATTTTTCCAGATATTCCATTAACTAAAGAAATAAAAAAACATCCAGAAGAAATTTATGCAGTTTTTTTATCAGATTTACATATTGGTTCTAATACTTTTATGGAAAAAGAATTTAATAAATTCATTGAATGGATAAATGGAAAAGCTGGAAATTGTGAACAAAAAGAATTAACTGATAAAATAAAATATATTTTTATTGCAGGAGATTTAGTTGATGGTGTTGGAATATATCCAAAACAAGAAGAAGAATTAGTTATTGAAGATATTTATGAACAATATAGTGAATGTGCAAGGTTATTATCTAAAATACCAAAAGATATTAGAATAATTTTATGTCCTGGAAATCATGATGCAACACGGCTTTCAGAACCACAACCAGCACTTTTTAAAGATTTTACAAAGCCTATTACCAAAATGAGTAATGTTACAATGCTTAGTAATCCATGCGTTGTAAATTTTGCAGCAACTAAAAATTTTTCAGGTTTTGAAGTTTTAATGTATCATGGATATTGTTTTGATTATTTTATTGCAAATGTTGATAGTATTAGAAATAATGGTGGTTATGATAGAGCAGATTTAGTTATGAAATTTTTACTTCAAAGACGACATTTAGCACCATCACATAAATCAACCCTATATGTTCCAGATGATGAATTAGATCCTTTAGTTATAAAAAAAGTTCCAGATTTTTTTGTTTGTGGACATATTCATAAAGTTGCTGTATCAACTTATAGAAATGTATCTTTAATTTGTGGGTCTTGCTGGCAATCTATTACTAGTTTTCAAAAAAAAATGGGACATCATCCTGAACCTGCAATGGTTCCTATTGTAAATTTACAAACACGAGAGACAAAAATTTTAGAATTTTAAAAAGGAGTGTGTATATTGGAAGATATGAAAGAAAGTGAAGATATGAAAAAGTATTTTTTAAAAATTGAAAAGGATGTTTTACATGCTTATGATGTTTCAACTAGTGCTAAAAGTTTAGGTTTTGATCCAGAGAATAGTGTAGATATAAAAATTGCAAAAAATATGGCTGAAAGAGTAGAAGGATTAATTTCTGCTGTTGCTCCAAAGTTAGTTGGTTCTGGAATGGCTAAAAGAATTATTGAGCTTGAAGAGGAATATTCACCATTGGACTGGAGAGTTGCTTTAATTATTGGAAAAGAAGTTGCAATGGAAAAATTTTGTAAGTTTGATAATAAAAAATTAGCACTTGAAATAGGTATTAGAGTTGGTTTTGCATACCATACATCAGGAATTGTTGCAGCACCACTTGAAGGGTTTATTGAGTTAAAAATAAAAAAACGAAAGGATGGAAAAGAATATTTATGTCCTTGTTATGCAGGTCCTATTCGTGGAGCTGGTGGGACTGCTGCTGCTTTTTCTTTAATTTTATGTGATTATGTTAGGGTAATGCTTGGGTATGATAAGTGGGATCCAACTAATGAAGAGATATCAAGAATTAAAACAGAAATTGTTGATTATCATGAACGTGTTACTAATTTACAATATTTTCCATATGATGAAGAATTAGATTTTTTATTAAATAATTTACCAATTGAAGTTTCAGGTGACCCTACTGAAAAATTTGAAGTTTCAAATTATAAAGATATTGAAAGAATTGGAACTAATAGAATTAGGGGCGGTGTTTGTTTAGTTTTAGCTGAAGGTTTATCACAAAAAGCTCCAAAAATTTGGAAAAGACTTGAAAAATGGGGAAATGATTTTTCTTTAGATTGGAATTTTTTAAAAGAATTTTTAGATTTAAAAAAAAAATTATCTTCTGGAAAAAATAATACTGATACAAAAAATAGTGAAAAACCAAAAATTACACCTAATTATACTTTTATTAAAGATTTAGTTGCAGGACGACCTGTTCTTAGTTTTCCAATGGCAAACCGCGGTTTTAGATTAAGATATGGTAGAACTAGAATTTCTGGATTTTCTACAGCTTCCATAAATCCTGCAACAATGGTTATTTTAGATAAATTTATTGCAACAGGAACACAATTAAAAATTGAACGACCAGGAAAAGCAGCTTCTGTTGTTCCATGTGATGAGATTTTAGGACCTGTTGTTAAATTGGATGATGGAAATGTTGTGTGTATAAATGATATGAAAAAAGCTAAAGAATTAAATTCACGAATAAAAAGAATTTTATTTTTAGGTGATATTTTATTTAATTATGGTGATTTTTCTGAAAATAATCATGCTTTAGTTCCATGTGGATTTAATGAAGAATGGTGGTTATTGGAATTAGAAAAATCATGTTTGGATAAATTTAAAGATTTTAATTCTGAATTAATATTTAACCATTGTAAAATTTCAAAAGAAAAAATAAAAGAAATATTAAAAAATCCATTAACTTTTGATATAAGTTTTGAGGATGCTTTAGTTTTATCAAAATCTTTTAATATACCAATTCATCCAAAATATAATTATTTTTGGAATTTAATAACAAATGAAGAATTAATATTATTAGTAAGATGGCTTAAATTTTTAAATTTAAAAAAAGAAGATGATAAAATAATTAAAGCTATTTTACCTTATAAATTAGAAGAAAAAAAAATTATTGAAAATTTGTGTATTCCTCATATTTTAGTAAACAATGAATTTGTTGTTTTTGAATATGATTTTGCTCATTCGTTTTTATATTCTCTTGGTTATTTTAATTTTTTAGAAAATAGTAAAATTTTAAATAATATTAATTTAGATGAATCTATTTTAAAAAATATAAATAATTTATCTTCTATTTTAATTAATGATAAAGCGGGTACTTTTATTGGTGCAAGAATGGGAAGGCCTGAAAAGGCAAAACAGAGAAAAATTCATGGCTCTCCTCATTCCTTATTTCCTGTTGGTGAGGAAGGTGGTAGATTTAAAAGTTTTCAAGCTTCAAATGAATCAGGATTTGTAAATTCTGAATTTATTTTAAGAAAATGTGAAAATTGCAATAATGAAACTGTTTATACTGTATGTGAATTATGTAATTTTAAGACAAAACAACTTTATTATTGTAGAAGTTGTGATAAAATTTTAACTACAAAAGAATGTAAAATTCATGGTGAAAATTTAAAATTTAATAAACGAAAGATAGATATAAAGAATTATTTTAATTGTGCATTGAAAAAAATAAAGACAAGGGTTTATCCTGAATTAATTAAAGGTGTAAAAGAAACAAAAAATCAATTTCATTATTGTGAAAATTTAGTTAAAGGGATTTTACGAGCAAAAAATAATGTTTTTGTTAATAAAGATGGTACAGTAAGATATGATATGACAGAGCTTCCAATGACTCATTTTAAGCCATTTGAAATTAATGTTTCAATTGAAAAATTAAAAGAATTAGGATATAATAAAGATATTTATGGAAAAAATTTAGTTGATATTCAACAGATAATTGAATTAAAACCGCACGATATTGTTCTTCCTGCATCTAAAGAAACCTTAGATGAACCATCAAACGATGTTTTATTTAGAATTACAAAATATATTGATGAATTGTTAGTTAGTTTGTATAAACAAAAGCCTTATTATAATTTAAAAAATAAAAATGAATTAATTGGGCACTATGTGATTGGTCTTGCACCACATATTTCTTGTGGGACTGTTGCACGTATAATTGGTTTTTCAAAAACACAGGGTTTTTTTGCACATCCATTGATGCATGCTGCATTTAGACGAGATTGTGATGGGGATGAAGCTGCAGTAATTATGTTAATGGATGCTTTTTTAAATTTTTCAAGGGAGTTTTTACCAAATTCTAGAGGAGCTAAAACCATGGATGCACCACTTGTATTAAATTATAAAATAATACCTTCAGAAGTTGATGATATGGTGCATGGCTTAGATGTTGTATCAAAGTATGAGCTTGATTTTTATAATGGTGCAATGAATTATTTAAAACCATTTGAAATAAAAATAGATCAATTAAATAAGTTTTTAAACACAAAAAGACAATATGAAGGTTTTGGATTTACCCATAATATTTTTGATATAAATTGTGGGATAAATTTTTCTGCATATAAATCCTTACCATCAATGGAAGAAAAATTAAAAGGACAAATGACTTTAGCAGAAAAAATAGATGCTGTAGATGAAAGTGAGGTTGCAAGATTTGTAATAGAAAAACATTTTTTAAAGGATATTAAAGGAAATTTAAGAAAATTTTCAATGCAACAATTTAGATGTGTTAAATGCAATCAAAAATATAGAAGACCACCTTTATCTGGTAAATGTAAATGCATGGGTAAATTAATTTTCACAATTTCACAAGGCTCAGTTATTAAATATTTAGAGCCAAGTTTAAGTTTAGCGAAAAATTATAATGTATCAAAATATTTACAACAGTCATTAGAATTATTAAACCAAAGGGTAGATGAAGTTTTTGGAAGAGAAAAAGAAAAGCAAGAAGGTCTTGGGAAATGGTTTGGTTAATTTGTAGATATTTGTTATTTTTACTATTTTTCAAGAAATGTTAATTTTTACTATCACTTGATATCAAATTGTGTTCATTTTTGGTTGATAAAAATTATTTTTTTAAAAAATTTATTAAATTAATAGAAAGATATTTATATCAGTATGTATTTATGGTTTTTAAAAGTTTTAACTTTAAAGTGTAAACAAATATTAACTGATTTAAAGTTATTACCTTTTTTTAGTAAAAAAACATAATATTTTAATAGTAGTGCTCTTGTTTTATCATAAACTACAGCTAAAAAATAGTGGTTTTTGATAAAAAAGGGGGGTGTAATTAAATGATTGTAAAAGAAGAATTTTTAAGCAAACTGAGAAGATATTTTTCTTTAAATTTATATGAGGTTAAAATATGGGCTGCATTGTTATCTAGGGGTGTATCTACTGCTGGTGAATTATCAGATATAGCAAATGTTCCACGATCTAGAAGTTATGATGTTTTAGAAAGCCTTGAAAAAAAAGGTTTTGTTGTAATGAAAATTGGAAAACCAATAAAATATTTGGCAGTTCCACCATCTGAAGTAATTGAACGAGTAAAAAAAAATATGAGACTAGAAGCTGATGATAAAGTTAAGCGTCTTGAAGGATTAAAAAATACTGATGTATTAAATGAATTAAATTCTCTTCATACACAAGGTGTTGAATTAGTTGAACCTGCAGATTTATCAGGGTCACTTAGGGGAAGACATAATTTATATAATCACTTAGAATTAACAATTAGAAATGCAGAAGATTCTGTAATAATAATGACAACAAGCCAAGGTTTAATTAGAAAAATAGAAGGATTAAAACCTACATTTGAAAAAATAAAAAAACGAGGAGTTAAAATAAAAATTGCAGCTCCAATTACAAAAGAAGCAAAAGAAACTGTTGAAGATATTTTATCAGTTGCAGAAATTAGACATACTGATTCAAAAGCAAGATTTACTGTGGTTGATTCCAAAGAAATTATATTTATGGTTACAGATGATACAGAAATTCATCCAACATATGATATAGGTATTTGGGTAAATACTCCTTTTTTTGCAAAATCAATGACTGAATTATTTGAAGTTGCATGGAAAAGTTTAAAACCTGCAGAGAAAGTTCTAAAATCTTTGTAATTTTTTATTATTTTTTTATTTTTAACAAAAATATTTATATAGTTATTTAATCTTTATTAAAAAATGGATATTAATAAAATAATTACTTCACTAAGTCCAGTTGAAAGAAAAATTTTTCCAATTTTTAAAACTGAAACAAATTTTGAAGAAATTGTAAAAAATTCTAATTTAGATAAAATTGAAGTAATGAGGGCTATTCAGTGGCTTGAAAATAAGCAATTAATTAAAATAAATAAAACAGATGAAGAAGTAATTGATTTAGATTTTAATGGAAAAAAATATTTAAAAAATCAATTACCAGAAAGGCGTCTTTTAAATTATTTAGAATTAAATAAATTATATGAATTAGATGATTTATTAAAAAATGCAAATATTTCAAATGAAGAATTAAATATAACAATTGGTATTTTAAAAAAGAGAGCAGCGATTGATATAATAAAAGATGATAAAATAAAAATTAAATTATCGAAAAATGGTTTTTTATTAAAAGAAAAAAATTTTTTAGAGGAAGAATTTTTAAAAAAAGATTTTCCAATTAAAGTTTCTAACTTAAAAGATGAAGATTTATTTTGTTATAAAGAATTATTAAAAAGAAAAAATATAATTAAAAAAGAAAAAAAAAGTATTAGAGAAATTCAAATATTAAATTTAGGAAAAAAATTATTAAATTCTTGGAAAAATAATTTAAAATTAATTGAAAAATTAACTCCAGCTGTATTAAAATCAAATGCTTGGAAAAATATGCAATTTAGACGATATGATGTTTCAATAAATGTTCCAAAAATTTATGGTGGAAGAAAACATTTTGTAGATCAAGCGATTGATTATATCAAACGAATTTGGCTTGATTTAGGTTTTACTGAAATGACTGGTGATTATGTACAGACTGCATTTTGGGATTTGGATGCATTATTTGTTCCACAAGATCATCCTGCAAGAGAAGCACAAGATACTTTTTATTTAAAAAATCCAAAAATTGGAAAAATTGAAAAAAAATGGCTTGATAAAATTAAAGAAGTTCATGAAACTGGTGGTGACACTGGTAGTACTGGTTGGAAAAATAAATGGCAAAAAGGGATTGCACAAGAAAATTTACTTAGAACTCATACTACAGTTTTGTCTGCAAAAGTTTTATCAGAATTAAAAAAAAGTCAAGTTCCAAAAAAATTTTTTTCAGTTGGGCGTGTTTTTCGAAATGAAGCATTATCATGGAAACACTTATTTGAATTTATTCAAGTTGAAGGAATTGTAGTTGATTATAATGCTAACTTTTCAAATTTAAAAGGTTATTTAAAAGAATTTTTTGGAAAGATGGGTTTTCCTGATGTTAGAATTAGACCTGCACATTTTCCATATACTGAGCCTAGTGCTGAAATAGATTTGTGGCATCCAACAAAAAAAAAATGGGTGGAACTTGGTGGATCTGGAATTTTTAGACCAGAAGTTACAAAGCCTTTGTTTGGAGAAGAAATTCCTGTACTTGCATGGGGGTTTGGAATGGAGCGAACAATTATGCAATATTATAAATTTGATGATATTAGAAGTTTATATAAAAATGATATAAAACAACTTCGGGAAATAAAATTATGGAGACAATAAAAAAATGGCATTTTTTGATGATATAAAAACAATTTTAACAAACCCTAAAAAATTTTTTATGAAAGTAAAAGATGAAAAAGATATTAAAAAATCAATGATATTTTTTTTAAAAATAGTTGGAATTTATTTAATAATTTCATTTATTTTTGATTCATTAATCCCAATATTATTTAATTTAAATCCAGAACTTTTAGAAATAGCATCAATTTTGGATTTAGAAGTTGGATTTTTAATTAAAATAATTGCAATATTTTTTAGTTTATTTAGTTTAGTATTTAGTTTTTTTTTACTATGGGGTCTTTCATTTGTAATTGCAGGGATTTATCATGTTTTGTTAATGATTTTTGGAACAACAAAAAGTTATATAGAAACTTATAAATTATATTGTTATTGGTCTCCTATGTTATTAATTTTAACTTTACTTTCAGTTTTAAATTTATTTTTATTTTATTTTCAAAAAATTGATCAAAAATTATTTTTATATATAACAATAGGCTTTATTATTTTATTTTATATAATATATCTAATATATTCATATTATGTATTAATTAATGGTGCTAAAGTGTTGCATGAATTATCGACTGCACGATGTATTGCTGCGTTAATTGTAATTCCTTGGATTATTATAATATTTATTGCATCTTTAATAATATTATTTTTTATTTCATTTTTTTCAGTATCATCTTCAGGTGATATAATGACCGGGAATTTTATTAATAATTTTTTTTGAGGTGTTAATATGAGAATAAAAAAATTAAATTTAATTGTTGGTTTTTTACTTTTACTAACAATTGTATTAAAGTATTTTGGTTTACTTTCAAACATTGGAATTAGTAGTTTATATGTTGATTATTTATTTTTTGGAGCAGCAATATATTTAATTTTGAGAGGAATTTTTTAATTTTATGTTTATTATTTCAAACATGGTGATTTTAAAATGAAAGCAAAAAAAACAAATTTAATTATTGGAATTAGTTTATTAATAATAATAGTATTAAAAATGACTGGAATTTTAAATACATTTAAATTAACAGGTTTAGTAGATATTGCACTTATTGTAACTGCAATTTATTTGATAGTTAAAGGATTATAAAAAATGCCAACAATTAGTTTTAATAAAAAAGAATTTGAAAAAAATTTAGGTAAGAAATTTGATTTAAATTATCTAAAAGATAGAATTAGTATGCTTGGAACAGATTTAGAAGGAATTAGTGATAATGAAATTCAAGTAGAAATTTTTCCAAATCGACCTGATATGCTATCAATGCAAGGGTTTACTAGAGCCTTTTCTTCTTTTGTTGGAATTAAAAAAGGTTTAATTGATTATAAAATAAATGATTCAAAAGAAAAAGTAATAATTGATGATTCTGTAAAAAATATAAGACCATATACTGCTTGTGTAATTGTAAAATCTTTAAAGTTAGATGATGAAAAAATAAAAGAAATAATACAAATGCAAGAAAAATTGCACGTTACATATGGTAGGAATAGAAAAAAGGTTGCTATTGGAATATATCCTATAGAAAAAATAAAATTTCCAATAACATATAAGGCAATAGATAAAGAAAAAATAAAATTTAGGCCACTTGAGTCAGATAAAGAAATGACCGCAAAAGAAATTTTAGAAAAACACACCGCTGGAATTGAATATAAGAAATTGTTAGATGGCTTTAATAAATATCCTGTATTTATTGATGCAAATAATAAAATAATGTCAATGCCACCAATTATTAATTCATTTGAAACAGGTAGAGTTACAACAAAAACTAAAGAAATTTTTATTGAATGTTCTGGAAATGATTTTGAAGTTTTATCAAAATGTTTAAACATGATTGCATGTGCATTTTATGATATTGGTGCAAAAATATATTCAATTGATTTAATGTATAAAAATAAAATAACTAAATCACCTAATTTAAAACCAAAAAAGATGAAATTAGATATAAATTATATTAATAGAATTTTAGGTTTAAATTTATCTGAATTAAAAATAAAAGAATGTCTTGAAAAAATGGGTTATGGTTATAAAAATAAAGAAGTATTAATTCCATGTTTTAGAGCAGATATATTACATATGGTTGATTTAATTGAAGACATTGCAATTGCATATGGTTATGAAAATTTTAAAGCAATAATTCCAAAAGTTGCAAGTGTTGCAAAAGAAAATGAATTTGAAATATTTAAAAAACAAATAATTGAAATTTTTATTGGTCTTAGATATTTACAGCTTAATTGTTTTCATTTATCTTCAAATGAAAAACAAAATAAATTAATGAATACAAAAAAAGAATTAATTGAATTATCAAATTCCATATCTAATGATTTTAATGTTTTACAGTCATGGCTTACACCAAATTTAGTTGATACTTTTAAATCAAACAAACATTATGATTATCCACAAAAAATATTTTTAATTGCAAAAGTTTTTTCAAAAGATGAAAATAAAGAAACAGGTGTTTTTGAAAATTTTAATTTAGCACTAGCTTCATCAAATGAAAATGCAAATTATACTGAAATTAAACAAGTTTTAGATTATTTATTTAATTCACTTAATTTAGAATATGAAATAAAAGAAAAGGAATTTGATTTTTTAATTAAAGGTAGGTCTGCAAGTATTGTTGTAAATAAAAAAGAAATTGGTTTTTTAGGTGAATTATCTCCAGAAGTTATTACTAATTGGAATTTAATTATGCCTTGCTGTTTATTTGAATTAAATTTAGAAGAATTATTTAAACAAATAAAAAAATAAAAAAGAAATTATCTTCTTTTTTTAGTTTTTTTAACATTAGATTTTTTTTTTGTTCTTTTTATTTCTTTTGTCTTTACATTTTTGTCTTTTGGTAGCCCAATTACATGTAAAACTTGCTTTCCACCATGTATCTCTATCATCATATTAAGAATGATGAATAATATTAATGTGTTTGTAACAAGTAATATTGTAAATACTATGTTTGCATTTTCTATAGATTTACCTATAAAATAAGCAATTCCCATTGTTAATAAAAACAAAAGTGTAATAAACAATTTGTGGTGATCTGTTTTATGTTTCATTTTAAAGTAATTTATTAGTATTTATATTAAAACTTTTTTGATTATTTCCAAGTGGTTATTTATTTTAAAAAGAGCAATTTTATAAAAAATATACAAATGTTTTTATAGTAATATTATTTATTTTTTAATTATGGGAAGTTTTAAAAAAATCTTTATTTTTTTATTTTTATTTCTTTATTTAAGTAGCTTTGTTTTTTCATCAGAATTTTATTTTAAAAATGAATTAGATATTGATTTAAAAATTTATAATGAAATTGAAATAATTCCAAAAAAAACAAATTATAAGGTTTCAGAAATTAATGTAGATTTAAATTTTATTCCAGTAAATTATCATCGACAAAATTTAAAAGATATTTCTTTTTTTCCAAGTGCAAAAATTATTAATGATTCAATTAGATATAGCTGGAAAAACCCTACGGAAAAAAAATTAGAATTTGGATTTGATGCAAATGTTTTAAATACAAATAATTTTATTAAAGTAGATAATAAAGTTAATTTTCCTATATTAGATTTAGATGATGAATATAAAAAATATTTAGTTGAAACAGATTATGTTGATTATAGTAATTATGAAATACGAAAACTTGCAAATGATTTAGCTTTTGGTTTAGATGATTTAATGGAAGTTACGTATGAATTTTCAAGATGGGTTAATGAGAATATAAATTATGAATTAAATTCAGATACAGTTGGAAAGACAAATAAAGCTTCGTGGGTTTTAGAAAACAAAATTGGTGTTTGTGATGAATTTAGTACTTTATTTATTTCACTTTTACGCTCTGTTGGAATTCCTGCAAAATTTGTTACAGGAATTTCTTATACTGAAGATTTAAGGTTTAGTGAAAAATGGAATTTTCATTCATGGGTTGAAATATATTTTCCAGGCTATGGGTTTGTTTCTTTTGATCCAACATATGGTGAATTTGGGTATGTAAATACTGCACATATTAAACTTGCTGAATTTGTAGGACCTGGGGAGAGTAGTACATCATATGAGTGGATCTCAGAAAATGCTGAAATTAAAACAAATAATTTAAAATTTGATATTAATATAAATGATTTTAAAGATGAAAAAGAAACTTTATTAAAAATAAATTCTAAACTTTTTAATGATAAAGTAGATATTGGTTCTTATAATTTATTAATTTTAGATTTTTTCAATGACAATGATTTTTATGTTATTGAAGATTTTTTAATTTCAAAAACTAATGGTATAGAATTTTTAGATGAACATAATCATTTTATTTTTTTAAAACCAAATTCACAAAAAACAATTTTTTTACCTTTTAAAATAGATGATAATTTAGATGATAAATATATTTATACTTTTGATATATTAGTTGAAACAAAAAGAAAATCTAATTCAAATATAAAATTTGATGTTTCTAAAAATTTTAAATTTTTTTCTTTAGATGATGTTGAAGAATTTACTGAAAAAAATATTAAGGAAAGTAGTTTGCCTTCTTCAAAACAAATTAATTTAAATTGTACTACTAAAAAAAATAATTATTTAGTAGATGAAATTGTTGATATTAATTGCTATTTAACAAATATAGGTAATACTTTTTTAGATAATTTATCGTTATGTTTAATGGATGATTGTATTTTTAAATCTCTTGGAATACTTGAAACAAAAAATGTAACATTTAATCATAAAATAAAAGACATATCTGATAATAAATTTACAATAGAGGCATATAATGAAGATATTTATAAAACAAGTGATATTTTTATTGATGTATTTAAAAGACCAATTTTAAATTTTGAATTTTTAAATTATTCTAGTGAAATTAAATATGGTGATGAATTTTCAATAGATTTTAAAATCAAAAAAAGTAATTTAGCTAAAATAAATTTTTTTAATGCAACTATTAGTTCAGAGAATATAAAACAAGAATGGTTTTTTGATGAATTTGATGATAATATAGTTTATTCATTAGTTATTAATTCAAAACAATTATATTCAGAAAATAATGAATTTGATATTATTGTTATTTATGAAGATTCACTTGGAAAAAAGTATAAATTAGAAGAAAAAATAAATATAAAATTTATTGATGTTAGTTTTTGGGATAAAATAAATATGTCTTTTAATAAATTAATTGATAAAATTAATGAAAAAATTTTATATGTTTTAATATTTTTTATGATTATGTTTTTTATATTAATTATGGTTGTTTATTTTATAAAAAAAGAATAATAAATTGTTTGTAAAAAAATTTTAAAAATGGTTTTTAAAAAAAGAGGACAAATTACAATTTTTTTAGCGATAGCAATTTTAATTATTTTTATGTTTGTTTACATTTTTTATGTAAAAAATTTAGAAACTAAAAAAATTTTAGTTCCAAGTAGTTTAGATGATTCAGTAGAAAATTATGTTCATTTATGTATCGAAGAATCTATTGGTTATAGTTCTTTTTATATAGGAAAAACAGGGGGATTTAATTATCAAGTAGATAATTTTTATGTTGTTAATATTTCACATGCATTAAATTCAAATGTTTTAGCTTTTATAGACAATCATTTCTATGAAATGTATAATGTTACATATTTATATAATTTGAAAACTAATAAACGTTTTCTTCCAACAATTGAACAATTACATGAGAATTATAAAAAAAAAATAAATGAAACTCTTTTTGATTGTTTTGATGATTTTACATATTTTAAAAATCAAAATTATGAAATTAATTTAAGTTATTTGGATATACATGTAGATATTAAAAAAAAATATTCTTTGGTTGATATTGATATGCTTTTAACTTATGAAAGAGGTGATGTTATACGAACAATAAATGATATTCCAACCACACATGTTCCATTAAAAATAGGTAAAGCACATGCAATTTCTGAGTATATAATAAATTCTTATACCCTTCTTCCTGCTTTAGGGGGAATAATTATAAATAGCGGATATGTTAATTATGTATATAACAATTATGATATGGAATGGAGGGTTGTTAAAGATATAGATAATGGTGTTCATTATTATTTTATAAAACAAAACAATAAAGGAAAATACGAATTAGTTCATAATTTTGATGAACATTTTTTATTTTTACTTGCAGTTAAACTTGAAGATGATTAAAAAAATAATATTATTAATATTTGTATTTTTGGTTTTTTTAAATTTAAATAATTTTGTTTTTGCTACGCCTCCATGCTCACTTCCATCTAGTTGTGTAAATTGGGGTGAATCAAAAACGTGCAGTTATGCTTGTGGAAATATTACTCATCCACGAACTTGTCAAAGAACAAATATATGTAGTTATCCAAATTCTCCAGACATGGTTTTTAATTGGGTAAATGGAAATTATAATAATGTTCCAATAAATAAATTAACTCATTATTGGCTTGGAAAAGTTATTCCTAATTGGAATCAGGCGCATTCTACTGGTGCTTTTAGATTAAGTAGTGCATTAGCACAAATATCTGGTTTAATAAATGCAAATTTTAATACAGATCATTTGTTTTATATAAGGTATAATTATGATACTCCTTATAATTCATTTAATATTATTTCTACTAGTCAATCTACTCAATCAACTATTGATTTATTAGAGGAAATAAATAGCTTTGATTATAACAAAATTAATAATGTTTTTTTATTTGATAAAACATTAAATGGAAAATTTGACACTATGATGTTTAATTTTAATACACCTTCAACTCAAGTAGAAATAAGAAATGGTAATAAAGGCAAAATTATTGGAAATGGTCCATTAGGAATTGATAATAATGGTGATATTCGTATTGGAAGGGGTTTAACTTATATATATGAAGATTGTAATATGACTGTTTTAAATGATGGAGATTATATTAATGTTAATTTTGATGCAAATAATGATATAATTTATCCAATTATTGCTTCAAAAAATGTTTTAATATCTTGTAATATTGATGATATATATTTTAAATTTTTAACTTTAGATGAAACAAACATATTTGTTGATCAATTATTACCTAGTAACAAGGATGGATTTTCTTTTAATATAGTAAATGAAAAAAAAAATATTTATTTTAATGATGTAAATGTTATTTCTTTACTTGAAGGTATTTTACTTGAAGTTGATATTGAAAACGAATTTGATTTTTATATAGAAAATGAAGAGTCTATTTTACAAATTGGAGATTTAAAAAAAGAAGATTTAGTTTTTTTATGGAATGATATTGAAAAACTATTTGTTTTGTATGGTTTAGATGAAGAAGTAGTTACATTTGAATGTTTTAGTTGTGATAAAAATATAAATGGGCATATAGATAATTATGCAACTAATGCTTTTGAAAATTTTGATAATGTATTAATTAAAATAAAATATAATAATGCAATTATTGCAGAAATTGTGGGTGAAGCATTTTCTACTGAAATTATTGAAGGTGACACTGGGATTGGTAATTTACAAGGCGATGATGAGGAGTTAGAAGATGTTGGTAGTCATGAGCAAGAAGATTCATTTGAAGATTCTTCAGTTGAATATCAATGTGTTTATAGTGATTGGGAAGATATAGATTTTTTTTGCACCGATTGTGGAAGCGATTTGAATTATAATCAAAATTCTATAAATCCTACTGAAAGATCATCTTGTGGTGCATATAGTGGTTATATTGGTTCTGCTTTGTGTGCAGTTAATCATAATACTGGACAAACACAACCTGTTGGAACTACTATGGAAATGACAAAATTAGAAGGTAGTGGTAATTGTCCTTTAACTGCAACTTGTGTTTCTGATTCTGGTAATAGTGGTAATGGTTGGAGTTGGAATAATAATTATATTAAATTGTATGAATGTTATAGTAAATTTTATCAGGATTATATGTTTACTACTAGTTCTAATTGTTATGAAGGTAATGAACCTTCAAAAACTTATTATCCACTTGGAGAATTTGTTGTTTCAACAAATGATGTTAGTGGTTTAAAAAAATTATCAAGATGTGTAAAAGAGGATGGCAGAGTTACTCATGGAGTATCAGTTAATAATTGTAATGATTTAGACGGCTATTTTAATGAAGGTGCTGTTAATGATTATTCAGATATTTATACAAAGCTTCATTTATATTCAGAACAAAAACAGGGTACTGTTCCTTTATATAGGCGTTATATACCAAAATATAATATTTATAGATTATATTATGAAGATTGTGGTGAAAATTGTGAATTGATTGGTTATGTTGATTTTATTAAAGTATATAGATCGCCTGTTTGTCCAATATCACAGATGTGTGGAGATTATGATGAAAACCAATGTGGTTATTGTGGTGAAAATTTTGAAAATCCAAATAATTTTGGTTTTCATGCAAGATGGGTTGATGTAGAAACTAATGAATTTATTGGTCTTGGTGGTTGTGGACATAGTTGTAGGCATAGATTTGATTGTGATGGAGAACATGGTAATTATTGTGGTTTAGTAAACTCAGGAGAAGAAGTTTGGTGGTATTTAGATGAACCAAAAAAAATACGTTGTGAAATACATGATGGAAGTGTTAGTAATGTAAATTACCCTTATAAAAAATGTACTGGAGAGTGTAATGATGGTGTTTGTTCTGCTTTAGTTGTTAAAGAAGATGATTTAAAAGATGTTTGTATAACTGGAAAGGCTTATTGTAATCCATATTGGTATGGTGAAGATTATGGTTGTGGTGATGCTATGGGTAGTTACAGCCATACTTGGAATTTTCAAGGAACTGCAATAGAATCTGGTTGTCAAGAAGGTTATCAAAAAATAATTACTAAAATAGAATTATTAAATGAATTACCTATTGAATATGTTTGTGTTGATCAATCTTCAGGATGCGATTTTGGATTAAATTATAATTGCCTTGGTGGGTGCAGGAATGATGAAGTTTGTATTAATGGTGTATGTGAAAAACGTGGCTGTCTTTTTGATGAAAATAAATATAAAACAAAAATGGTTGAATATTTAAACCATATTAATTTTGAATATGGTGAATTTGGACCAAGTTGGACGATTGAAAATTTAGAATCTGTTTTTAATAGTTTAGGAATTACACCATTACAACATTTTTTTCAACATGATAAACATGGACATGAAGGACATATTAAAAAATTTTTAAAATTTTTAGCAGATAATAATTTTAATATTGAAGAAGATTTTTTAAGAGATTGCAATTTTGATTATAATCAAGTTTCATTGGCATTTATAGATTATTTTAATCATCTTGAATATACTCCATATGATTTAGGACCAATATGGAATAAAAACGAATTTAATACTGCTTTATCGGGTGAATGGAGGAAAGATAAAACAGATAAACCTCAAGTAAATTTTCCAACAACACCAGAGTTATGGTTTTTAAAAGGTGTTGTAACTTCAAAAAAAGATGGATACCAAGTTGGCTCAAAACATACTGATTGGTTAAAAAGTAGTTCTCATGCTGATGTCTTATATAAAATGTGTGGAAATAAAGATAATTATAATCTTGTAAATGATTGTATTAGGGGTATATATGATTCTGAAACTGAAGAAAGTTGTTCTGGTATTTGTAATGATGATGAAGTATGTATTAATGGTGAATGTGTTTATCTAGGAAAAGATAATAGGTATGTTAAACAAGAACGAAACTTGATAAATGGCGATCCTACTAAATGTAAAAATACTGTTAGGTTTATTGAAGAACCTTGTGAAAGAGGTTATGAATGTGTTAATGAAGGTGAATGTATTGAGATTGATTTAAGTTGTAATTATCAGTCATGGATTGGAAATGATCCATTTCCAAATGATTATAGTTCATTTTATTTTAAGCAACAAAGAACTTCTAATTGTAATAATAAACAAAGATATGTTTTAAATTTATGTGATGATTTAGATTTTTATTGTGAAGATGGAGCATGTAATGATTATGAAGAACTAGGTTGTGTATATGATGATTTTTTTTCTGTTTCTCCAAATGAATTTAAATGTGAAAATGGGGAACGTAAGGAATTGAAAGTACAACAATTAATTGATGGTGGAAGCGATGAAAATTGTGAATTACAAAAGGCAGAGTGGTTTGAAAATCCATGTCCAGATGATAAAATATGTGAAGGTAATGGTGTATGTGTTGAAGAAAATGTAGGTTCATCATCTTTATATAGAATTTGTGAAGAATTTGAAAAATCAGATATTGAAGGGAAATATTATCTTATTTATTCAGTTTTTGGTAATTTAAATGAAGATGATAGTTATACTATTGAATTAGTTACTGATGGTGGAATGCAAGATGAAAAAATAAATGTTGATTTAATTTCAAATCAAAAATTAAGTTATATTTATCAAGATTATGGCGAATATAACTATTTTTTAGATTTTAAATATAGTAATGGAACTTCTTTTGGTAGCTGTGATGGTGTTATAAATTATGTTGAAGAAAATGATTATAATTTAGTAAAAGTTGAAGATATTCAAATAAATAGAGAAGAAATTAAAGCTGATGGTATTGATTCTGCAATTATTTCAGTTACTATGAATGATACTATTGATGATTGGAATGATTTAAATTTAGAATTAGATTTATCTATTGAAGGAGATTGCGATTTAGACCATTTTAATATTGATGAAGGGGATTTTAATGATATAACAAAGAATTTTACATTAACTGCAAATTGTGAAAATGATTTAAATGTAATTATTAGGGCAAATTTTATTTCTAATGGTGAAAATTTTATTTCTGAAAAAAATGTGAATTTATTAATTCAAGGAAATTTTATTTTCGAATCTTCTTTACTGGAAAATGAGTGCCATGGTTTTGAAAAATCAGATGTTGAAGGGAAATATTATTTTATTTATTCAGTTTTTGGTAATTTAAATGAAGATGATAGTTATACTGTTGAATTAGTTACTGATGGTGGAATGCAAGATGAAAAAATAAATGTTGATTTAATTTCAAATGAAAAATTAAATTATGCTTATTCAAATTATGGCGAATATAATTATTTTTTAGATTTTAAATATAGTAATGGAACTTCTTTTGGTAATTGTATTGGTGGAATTAATTATGATGAGGATAATGATGGTTTAGTAAAAGTTGAAAATATTCAATTAAATCAAAATAAAATAGATGGTAATGGAATTGATTCTGCAATAATTTCTGTTACTATGAATGATAATATTGATGATTGGGATGCTTTAAATTTAGAATTAGATTTATCTATTCAAGGAGATTGTGATTTAGACCATTTTAATATTGATGATGGAGATTTTAGTGATATAACAAAGAATTTTACATTGACTGCAAATTGTGAAAATGATGTAAATGTAATTATTAATCCACAATTTATTTTTAATGATGAAGAATTTATTTCTAATGAAATTAAAAATTTATTTGTTCAAGGTAGTCAAGAATTAGAAGTTGTTGAGGTAGATTTAGAATGAAAATATTTAAACTAATTATTTATTTTTTTATTTTTTCCATTTTTTCATTTTTAGTATTTGCTACAACATTAAATTATGTAAATAAAGATAATTTTAGAATAAATGTAGAATTTAATCAATTAGCCAATATAACTTTTTCTAAATTAAATGACCAAAATATTTTTTTTTTGCCAAAAAATCCAATAAATAATTATTATAGTAAAAATTTTTATAATGACACAAATATTGTTATAGAAAATATTTATACTTTAAATTTGAGTGCAAAAAATCAACATCAAAACATTTTAAAAAATGATTTTTATAGATATGATTTTGTATTTGATAAAACAAAGCCAAACTTTATTTTGATGATACCAAATAATAATTCTTTGATTAATGAAAAATTTAAAACTATAAAAATAAATTATGATGAAGCAATTGATTTAGAGTCTTGTAATTTAAATTTTTTGATTGGTAGTGGTAGTTTTTCAAATTTAAATTATCAAGGGTATGATCCTAAAAAGATTAAATTTGATATTGAATTTAATGATTTAAATCAACATTATAAAATCTTATTTTCATGTTCTGATTTTGCAGGAAATTTTAAAGATTTAATTATTGAATATGATTTATTTATTTTAGATACTATTTTAGTTGACCCCTTACATGGCTATTCATCAACAGAAGAATTTGATGTAAAATTAAATACAACAAACAATGCAATTTGTTCTTATTATGTAAATTATTTTGATGATAAAAACTTAGAAAATGCTGATTATATTGACTTTCATGAAACAGGAAATTTAGAACATTTATTATTAGATTTTAGATTAGAAGAAAATTTAGGTAAAACAGAATTATTTGTTAAGTGTAATTATACAAATATTGATAAAATTACTTATGATTTTTTTAATTTAAGTGTTGATTCAAACCCTTTAATTATAGATGTCGTTGCTAGTGATATTATTTCAAAACCTTTGTTTAGTGATGTTGGTATTATTTTAAATAAAGTAGGGCAATGTAGGTATAGTTTAGAGCAAGAATCTTTTTCTGAGATGGTCCAGTTAGATAACGATAATTTTAATACCGAATTTAAAATAACAAAAGAAGTAGAAGATAGTGAAGAATATACTTATTACATCTCTTGTAAAAGTAAAGCTGGTTTAATTACTAATGCAACTGCAAATTTTATTGTTG
>CAZQHZ010000013.1:0-19719 GCA_964593285.1 uncultured Methanosarcinales archaeon
AATAAAAACTTATTTTACAGGAATAAATTCATCACTTCCCATTTTCAAAGGATAATCATTCCATGGTCCTTCGCAAACTTCATAATACCTACATTCTTTACATTGAGAAAATTTAATTTTTCCATCAGTTTTTCTCTGAGCTGTAAAATCATTAGTATTTTGAAAATCTTTTCCTCTAATTTCTGTTTCTGGAATTATTTTTTCAGCAATATAATTTTCATACCCTTTCATCATACATAAAGGAATTGCTTCTGTCATAACTTTAATATTAGCAGAAATTCCAACATCCAATCCCTTTTTTACATAAGGCATAATTTCTGACATTTTTGGAACAACTTTTTCATAATTTGTCCAAGCATTACCCATCGCATGAACAAAAGCAAATTGAAATTGATGTACATCCAATTCAACAAATAATTTCGCAATTTTTTCTAAATCTTTATAGTTATCTTTTACAACCACAGTATTCATAACAACTCTTGAATTTAATTTTCTCAAATTTTTAATACCCATTGTAATTTGTTTAAAGCTACCTTTTGCATTAGTTAAAGAATCATGTTGATTTGCACAATAGCCATGTAATGCTAATGCAAATTCACTAGCTCCAGCAACAATTGCCTTTTTACAAAAATCTAAAGAATAAAACATCCTTCCATTAGACTGAATTTGTATATATTGATAACCTATCTTTTTTGCAATATTTATTAATTTAAAAAAATCCTTTCTAATAGTAACTTCGCCTCCAGTAAAAGTAACCATTTGACATCTATCCTTACAATCAAGTAAATTATTTTTTATTTCTTCAAAAGTTCTATTCCCAGTACATTTATTATCTGCTTGAACACAAAAAACACAATTATTATTACAAATAAATCCTGTTTTAATATCTACTCTTCTCATATAATATTTAAAAAATCTCAATTAAATATAAATTTTATGGAACTAATGAACTAAAACCTACAAAGAAATAAAATACAACTTAATAATTCAATAAATTAATAATGCCAAACAAAAACTAATAAAATAATCAATTTAATTACTAAGATTTATAAATAAATTAATTTCTCAACTATTTTAATGGAAAAATCAGAAATTTTTGAAATATATGAAGAAAAAACTAATAAAAAACGAAAAATATACACAAAATCATTATTACCTGGGAAAAAAGTTTATGATGAAATTATCAAAAAAAAAGGTAATACTGAATTTAGAGAATGGAATCCAAAAAAAAGTAAATTAGCAGCAGCTATTATGAAAGGTGTAAAAAATATTTTTATTAGAAAAGATGATATTATTTTATATCTTGGAGCATCAACTGGAACTACTGTTTCTCATGTATCAGATATTGTTGGCAGTAACGGAATGATTTTTGCATTAGATTTTGCACCAAGAGTTGTTAGAGAACTAGTTTTTTTATGTAATGATAGAAATAATATAGCACCATTACTAGAAGATGCATTCCATCCAGAAAATTATAAAGATAAAATAATACAAAACGTAGATGTTATTTTTCAAGATATTGCACAAAAAAATCAAGTTGAAATATTTATTAAAAATGTTGAAATGTTTTTAAAAAATGGAGGATATGCAATAATTGCAATAAAATCTCGAAGTATTGATGTATCAAAAAAACCAAAAGAAGTATTTAAAAATATAAGAGAAAAATTAGAAAAAAAAATAACAATTATTGATTCAAGAATACTAGATCCATTTGAAAAAGATCACATGATTTTCTTTTGTAAAAAAAAATAAATTTAAATAAACTATTAAAAAACTTAACTTTTGAATGATTATCAATTTAAAAAAAATAAATTTTTTAAAACTAGACTTTTTAATTCTACTATTATTCATAATATTCTTTATTTTTATAAGACAAGATTATGCAGTAAGTTTAATATTTATTTTTTTACTATTCTATTTAATTTACACAAAAAGAATTAATTTATTAGCCTATCTACTAATTTCTTTCTTTATATCATTTATTTGGATGTTTTTTGCATATGAATACTATTTATATAACCAAGAATTCATATCAATATTTAAAATTAGTATTTTTCCGTTATTTGCATGGACATGTGGGATGTTTTTATTATACAATCTATATCATAGAACAATTAAAATAAAAAATGAAATATTAAAATTTTTTTTATTTGTACTAATTTATAGCATTTTTTTAATAATTGTAGAAACAATAGGATATCATTTATTAGATATTAAAAATGATTTAACAACAATATATCCTGGAATTTCTTTTTGTAACTGTATTCATGCACCAAGATGGATGCAAATTTCATATTTTCTACTTGGTCCAATTTATTATTTATCATCAAAAACTTATATTATATTAACAAACAAAACTTTAAAATCTAAAAATAAACACAAATAAAAAATTTATAAATTTAAAATAAATATTAATTATTTCATATTTTTCTTTATATTATCTAATTCACCCAAAACCGTTTTAATTTCTTCTTTAGAATAATTTCCTTTTTTAAGCAATGCTTTTATATGATATTTTGACATGTTCTCTTTTAAACAATTTTCAATATATTTTCTTAATTCATCACTAATTTTGGTACTACCTAAATTATTATTACCATTATTATCATCATTATTATTATTATTATTTAAAAAATAGTTTTTAAAATTTGTTTTAATTATTTCATCAATTAACTCAAAACTATTATTATTATCAATTAAAATTTTTTTTATATTTTCTATACTATTACCTTGATCTAATTGAGCTTTTATATAATTAATAAGATTGTTTTTATATTCAGCATCTAAACCATCAGTAGTTTGAGTTTTAAAATCATTATTTTTAAAATCTTTCTTGGTTGTTTTTTCTTGAGTTTCAAAAGAATTATCAACACTATTATCTTCGTTTTCATTACCATTAACATTTTTATTATTAATATCATTTCTGTTATTATTTGTATTATTTATATTACCAGATTTATTAACATTTTTTTTATCAACATCTAATTCTAGTAACTTTTGATCAATTTCATCTTCTAAATAACCATTTAATAATAATGTCTGTTTAATCTCTTCAAGACTATAATTTTGATTTAATCCAAATAAAATATATTCATTTAATCCATCATCTTGTTCAATTTTTAAAGAAACAAATTTATTTTTAACATTATTTTCATCATGACCTGCATTAACTAAAGATTTAATAATTTCTTCATTACTTAAACCATATTTCTTTGAATTGACAATGTATTTTGCTAATTCATCATTTTCATCATATTTTATATTATCAAATTGAGATTCATTAACATTAGTAGCCAAAGATTGAGAAGAAAGAGAAGCTACATTATCTGTAGCTTCTCTTGAATGTGTATGTTGTTTTGGTAAAACAGCATTTGGATCATGTTGGGGATGTTTGCCTGCTTTAAAGACAAAAAATGCTGTTGTTCCACCACCCACAACTACTACACATAAAATGAGTATAATAAACCAAAAATAATTAGTTTTATCTTCTTCATCAACAACTTCTGTTGGTAAATCTTCTGTGATTTTTGAATCATTTAATTTTTTATCTTCACTATCATTTAACTCTGAATCCAAATTATCTTTTGTTTCTATTTTTTCACCAGTTATTGCAAAAGAGCTTAGTTCACTTAATTCAGAAACAAAATAAATATGATTTGTTTCATCTTTTAATTTTTTAGTATTAACTTTATTCCATTGATTTTGATATTTTTGAAGTGTAATTGTATTAACATCAATATTATTGTTGTTGATCCAAGATTTTTCAACTTTAAATTCTAATCTAATATTTTCAAGTTCACTATTAGTAAAATTTTCTTTAACTAAAGAAAAAAATTCATAACTATTTTCTTTTGGTTTAATTGTAATTGATGATGAATCTTCTTTAACTAAAATTAAACCTATATTAGATTTATTTTTATTTGTCTTTAAAATAATTTTATTTATTGAAATATTTTTATCAATTTCAATTTCATTTTCTTCATTTTTATTTATTTGAGCAAAAGGAAAATATAATGTGTTATCATCTTCTTTTTTTTCTTTCTTTTCTTTCTCTTCATTATTTAACTCTATAGAAGAATTAACATTAAAATTAATTTCATAATGATCAGTCATAGTATTATTTTTTTCATCTTGACATAACACATAATAAGTATAATTTTTGTTCTCTAAATTTTCAAGTTGAAATGTATGTTTTTTTTGAGAAGCAATAAATTTATAATCTAATTCATTAAAATTTTTTGCAGTTTTTGATAATTTACAGTTTGAATCTTTATTTGTATTAACAACTAGATCAATATTTCGAGTTTTAATTGTACCGTTTGGAAAAGAATTAACAATAGTTGGAGGAGTTATATCTTTTAAACTAAAAGTAATATTTTCAAAAACTTCATTTTCCGCATCATCAAAACAATTTAACATTAATCTATAATCCCCATCATCAAAACATCTATCAAAATCATTTATAAGAGTAAATTCTTCATAATTACAATCAAAAATACAAAATTCATTATCTAATTCACAATTATCTGAACAAAGATCAGAATCATCATAACAATTTTCTCGCTCATCAGCATTACTTGCATCCAAGATGCATTCATCCCATTCATCACGACAATTATCATTACATTGAATTTCTTGTTCATCACAACCATCATAACATTTATCTCTACTATCACTATCTTGAATATTACCAGATAGCAACCTTGAATACTTATTTAAATCACATTCATCTTTACATTCTTCCTCTTCATCCCTACATTCAGTTCTTTCAGCAGAAGAATCAGCTCTATCATCACATCTCTCATAATAATTAGTACATCGATTAGTACACCTATTAAATCTATCTTCTAAAACATATTCTAATTCAAAATCACATTGCCCTTCATCATCCAAACTAATATTTATAACTAAATCTGTACAATCATCTATTTGAGAATCATCAAGAGGCATATTTACAAACATCCTTGGAGGAGTTAAATCTACAAAAAAAACTCGTTTAATTTCTCTAGTATTTCCTTTTTTATCTTTTGCAACAATACTAATATTATATTCTCCTTCAGATAACTCTGAAGTTGTAAATTTATAAATTAAAGATGATGCATCATCTAAGGACATTGAATTTTCGGTTCCTGAATTAATTTTTATTTTTGGAAATCCTTGATACATCTCTTCATCTACTTTTACAAAAATTTCTTGAATTTGAATATTTGTCTTTGCATTATTTTTAATTGTATCACTTGTAAAAGAAATTGTTGGAGAAACTGTATCGTTTACTTTAAAAAATACTTTTTTACTACTAGTAATACTGTTTTCAATCTTAGTGCATTCTATTTCAAAGAAAAAATCATCTTCGTTGGTTGAATCTTTTTGTGCAGTAAAATTTTTTTCATGTAATAAATTATTAGATGAAACCATTTCATAATTTGTATTAACAACTGAATTTGAAATTTTATGAGAAGTAACAACACAATTACTTTCATAATCAGTATTTAAACTTAATAAAATATTATTCCATTCATTAAATAAAGTATTATTATTAAAAGAAGGTGAATTAAATGTAATAATTGAAGGAGTTAAATCTAAATTTTGATCTGTTTTTTCACTATACGAACCATATTCTTCACAAACATTATCAGTATTACACAAGGTAATATTAAAATAATATCTTGTATTATTTGATAAATTCTCCAATAAATAAACATGATTTTTTTTAAAATCATTTTTTTCTAAATTATAACTTAAATTATTTTCATTTGTTCCATAATATAGTGTAGAATTAGCAATTTTATCTACAGAAATTAAAAATGTAATAGAATCATTTGTAACATTGTCTGTTCCAACAGAGTCTTTTTTTGGAGGTGTTTCATCAATTAAAATTTGAATTATATCTGTTTCGTTTGTAAAACTACTATTGATTGTGCTATTACATGAAATATTATAACTATAATTTCCTAAAGTTATAAAACTTCTATTATAAACAAATAAATTTAAAGTATCATTATAAACCATTTCATCATACAAATCATTAAATGAAATATTACAGTTTGAATTATTAATTTTTAGAGAATTATTTGTATAATTTGCATAAAAATAAGCTTGCTGATTACTAATAATTGTTTCATTTATGGTAGAATCAAAAATATCTAATGTAACATTATTAAAACCAAACGAAAAAAAACTATTTAAACATAATAAAAATATGAAAGAAAAAAATAAAATAATAGTTTTTTGAAAATTTTTAAAATTAATCATTTGCTACCACCAGAAGTAATATTATCATCAACAATAACTTTTCTTATAGTATATGGAATATTCCAAATTCGAATAAACTGATCCATATCATCTTTATATTTTTGAGGAACTAATAAAACAGTTCTTCCAAGATGCTCAATTTTCATTTCTTTAACAATCCCAGATTTTCCATCCCTTCCTTTTAATGCATAATAAAATCGAACCTTATCATTTTTACTAAAATGTTTAGTAGAATAAGTATAAATTAACATTTTTTTACTTGACTTAATATAATCATCAAATTCCATTATTAAAATATATATTAACATATCTACTATATAAAACTTTTGCTGATTACTTATTTAACAAAATTATTTAAAAAATTTGTTAATTTATTTAACATAAAAGATTAAATTTACTTTTAAAAATAATTAAACTAATTTAAATAAAAATAAAAAAGTTAGTTTAACTAACAATAAAAGATAAAAAATACTTAAAATTTAAATAAATAATAATATTTATAGTAAATAGATTAACAAAATAACTTTAAAAATTTATTTAAGTTATAATTAAACTAAAAATAACAAAAATATTTGTTAAATAAACAAACAAAAAAACATTTTTTATCAATTATAATTAAATAATATTAAAAAAAATTATAAGAAAATAATTTTTATTTAACTAAAAACTTATTTAAATTTAATACTGTTAAATTAATTAACAAAAATAATTAAAAATAAATCCAAAATTAAATTATAATATCAATTTTGTTAAATAAATTAACATAATTTAAAAATAAGATTGTTAAATAAAACAACTTTTAATAATAAATAAATAAAATTAATTAAATAATTTAACAAAAATCAATCAAGTTTAACAAGAACAATAAAATAGTCATTTTAAAGGCAAGATAATTTTTATAAAAAATATACAAAACAAATAAATTAAAAAAGATTAAAATATATTAATTTGATATGTTTGAATATTTATTTTTAATTGTAGGCATTTTTTTATTATTAAAAGGTGCAAATTATTTAGTAGATGGTGCATCAATTTTTGCACAAAAAATTAAAGTTTCCGCTTTAATAATTGGATTAACAATAGTTGCATTTGGAACATCTATGCCAGAATTAATAGTTAATATTTTTGCAACACTTAAAAATTCAAATGGGATTATTTTAGGAAATATTATTGGAAGTAACTTAGCAAATATTTTGTTAGTTTTTGGAATTTGTGCAATAATTTATCAAATAAAACTTAAAAAAACAACAATTTGGAAAGAATTACCTTTCTCAGTCCTTGCCGTAGTATTATTACTTATATTCACTAATTATTTTATAATTGATAGCATTGTTCAAAATAAAATTTTAAGAATTCATGGACTTATAATGCTCTTATTTTTTATCATTTTTCTATACTATGTTTTTGAAATTGCAAAAAAAGATAGAGAAAGTTTCAAAGAAATAACCAACAATATTGATAAAAAGATTGTTGAATTTTCAAATACAAAAACTTTTTTTTTAATAATTATAGGAATAATAAGCCTTTATTTTGGTGGAAAATTAACTGTTCAAGGAGCAATAATAATATCACAAAATCTTGGAATTAGTGAATTTTTAATATCAGCAACAATAATTGCAATTGGAACATCCTTGCCTGAATTAATTACAGCTATAGTTGCAATCATGAAAAAAAAAGTAAATTTAGCTGTTGGAAACATTATTGGAAGCAATATTTTTAATATTTTATGGGTCCTTGGAATAACAAGTATAATTAAGCCAATTGCATTTCCAGAATTTATTTTTATTGATTTAATGGCTCTTTTAATTGCTTCTTTTGTTTTATTTACTTTTATGTTTATTGGAAACAAACATTCAATAGATAAATGGCAAGGCGTTTTACTTATATTAATTTATATATTATATGTCAGCTACATAATTTATAGAGGGTAAAACAAACAATAATTTAATGATTTAAATTTAAATATCATTAATTACTTATAAATCTGTTTTTTTAATTTATTTAAAATTTTTAATACTTTATATTTCTTTTTAGTTTTATATAATTTTAAACCTACTAAATCAAATTTAATAATTTTAATAAACCAATCAGCAAACAAATTTTGATCGTTATTTACATATTTTTTAAATTCAATTTTATCTAATTTTTCAATAAAAGCTATCAATTCATCAATATTTTTAATTTTAAAATTATCTAATGTAACAAAATAATTTTTTTCATTTAAATTATTTAATTTATTTTTTAATTCGCTTTTTTCATCTAATAAAATTTTTCTTTTAACATCCCTTCGTGCAATATAACCTGAAACTCTTAAAATAAAATGTTTTTTTGATAATAAATGAAATAATAATGAGAGTATAAATAACAATAATATCGAAAGAAAAATTATTGTTAACTCATAACCCATATTATAAATTTCTAAATTATGAACCATAGATTTTCTTAAAAGTTCAGAAAAAATATAAAATGGATTTATTAATTGTGCAAAATCTGCAATATACTTGGGAATTCTTTCTAATGGAAATATTAAATCTGAAATAAAAAGCATTAAACTACAAACAAAAACAGATGCAAGCATACTTGTCTCATTTGAATTAAAAATATTACCAATAAGAATTCCAATCAAAGAAAAAACAGTTGCAGCTAAAAATAAAATAAGAATAATAAGGCTTAAATTATTAAAAATATCTTTTTCAAAATAAAAAATATAAATTAATAATAAAACTAATACTTGAATTGAAATAATAAAAATAGTAGTTAAATATTTACTTATCAAAAATGTAAAATCGCTTGTTGGTGTAACAAAATTTCTAAAATATGCTTTTGAATTTTTTTCAATATTTACTAGTGTTGATGCTAATAAAACACCAATAAACATAATTACTAATACAATTAAATATGGAAAATAAAAATTTAACTGTGAATCTTCCTTACTAATTGGATTTATGTTTTTTTTAATTGGCTTTACTATACTATCAAGCGATTTAACTTGTGTGCTTTCAATATTATTGATTATTAATTTAAATGTTTCATCAATAAAATTAATTTTATTTAATGTTAAAAGTATTTTTTCTTTTAATTCATCAATATTAAGTAAAGATTTTTCTTTAAATGCTGTTGAAGAATCTAATTTATTTTCAATTTTTAAAACATCTTTTTCTAAATCTTCTATTAATTCTAAAAATTCTAAATCAACATCAAAAGTTGTTTCATTTATATTTGATTTTAAATTAACAACCCTCATAGTACTTCTATCTAATATTTCTAAAATATCATCCTTGTCAGAAAGAGTTAAATTAGTATCATCAACAAAATATTCTATATCTTTAATTAACCTTTCAGTATCCTCTATTGCATCTTCTGTATTTCTTTTTAAATCAAATATTATTTTATCAAAATCTTGAATTTTATTTATATCAATGTCACTTTTATCAAAATCTGTATTAATCAAATTAATATTGTCTTTTGCTTGATTTAATCCTTTCAAAATTTCTTGATTTTCATATTTTAATAATTCAACAATTTCTGATTTATTTTCTATTGTAGTAGTTGTTTGATTTAATTTATCTAAAACCTGTTTTGTTAAACCAGTTGACAATTCCAAAGCTTTCTCATTAAATTTTGTCTCAATTGAATCAAGTACCATGCTAAAATAATTTATTTTAGAATTATCTACATAAAAATCTATTTCATTAATCTTATTGTCCTCAATTTTAAAATCAAGAGGAAATAAAATACATAAATGTATTTCATCAACAATTATTTTTTTTTTGCATTCATAAATATCATCGTATTGTTGTAAAAAAAAATCTTCTTTTTTTAATTCATCAATAAAAGACATTGATAATGAATTATTTAAATCATCACTAAAAACATAACCAATATTTATCCTTTGCGTGGTTTGTGTATTTAATGATAAACCAATAATTATCATTAACAATATTGGAGCAAGCATTAAAATTACTATTGAAGATTTTGATCTTACAATTAATTTAAAATTTTTAATAATTATAGCTAATATTTTTATCATTTTTTTCTAAAATTATTTTCTCCATTACATCTTGTAAACTTGGATTTTCAACACTTACATCTATTAATATTTCATTTTGATTTTCAATAATATGTAAAATCTGATGCAAATTAACCTCAGCATTAATTGAATAAATTAATAATTTATTATCTGTTATAAACATATTTTTTATATCATCTTGATAAGAACCTAGTTGTTTTAATTGATTCATTATTTTTTTATAATCTCCAGGGGTTGTTTCAATTTTTATTTCTTGTTCTTTTGAATAATAATTTTTAATTTCATCAGGAGTACCAACAATTAAAATTTTTGAATCATAAATTATACTAACTCGATCGCATAAAAATTCTAATTCATCTAATAAATGAGAAGATAATATGATTGTAGTTCCTTTTTCATTAATTTGCTTAATCAATTTCCACATTTGTTTCCTCATTATCGGATCTAAATCAGCAGTTGGCTCATCTAAAATTAAAACTTTTGGATCATGTATTAGAGAACATGCAATATCTAGTCTTTTTAACATTCCACCAGATAAATTTTTTGCAATAATATTTCTTGATTCATAAATTCCCATTAATTTTAACAAAATATCATTATTTGTTTTTCTAACATCCTTAGATAAACCATAAAGTTTTCCAAAATAATTTAAATTTTCAAGGCAAGTTAATTGAGAATAAACTGATGCATCTTGTGAAGCAAAACCAAATAATTTTTTTACATCCATTTGGTTATTAAATACAGATCTATATTGAAGTGAATCATCTTTATAATTTAACAAATGCTCAATTTTAAATAAAACATCTCCTTTATCTGGCTGCAAAAAACCAATAATTGTATTTAAAAGAGTTGTTTTCCCAGAACCAGACAATCCAATAATTCCAAAAATTTCACCAGATTTAATTTCTAAATTAATATCATCTAATATAGTCTTTTTACTAAACTTTTTATTTACATCTATTATTTTAATAATTTTATCAGACATTACAATTTTTATTAATCTTCTTATTTTTATAGTTTTAGTTTTTTATCAAAAAATAAAATAAAAAAAATAATTAACACAAATGATATTAACAATAATAAAAATAATATCAAATAAATATAGTAAGTAAATAAATATATAAAAAAATATATAAAAAAATTGAATAACTATATTGTTTTTTTTACTTTCTCTTTAATACTATTAAAAATATTAATATATTCTTTTTTATAATCAATTATTGAAACTGTTTTTGTTATTGCCTTAACAAATGCAGTATCAAAAGGAATTTTATATAATAAATCAACATTATTTTCATTTGCAAAATTTTCAATTTTTTTTGAAAAACCAAAATTTAAATCGTATTTATTAATAATAATTCCTTTTTTTATTTTAAAATGATTTACAATTTTTAAAGCCCTTTTTAAATCTTCAAAACCAGAAGGACTAGGTTCTGTTACTAAAATTGCGTAATCACTACCTGAAATTGATGCAATTACAGGACAGCCAATTCCTGCAGAAGAATCAATTAACATTAAATTAGCTTTTTTTTCAATTTCTTTTGCTTTTTTTTTAACTTCATATACAACTTTACCAGAACCAGAACTTCCAGGAAATAGTTGTGCCGATACAATTTTAAAATTATATTTAGTTTTTAAAAATCCAATATATGCATTATCTATTTTTTTTAATTTTATCGCATTATATTTACATACCAATTCACAAACACCACATCCCTCACACCCAAAATCATTAACTTTTAAAGTTTTATCTTTAAAATTCAATGCATCAAAATAACAAGCATCTACACATTCATTACAACCAACACACAAATTATTATCAATACTTGGTTTTTTATTTGTCGAAATTAAATTTTTTTTTATAAATTTTTTTTTAGATGATGAAAATAAAATAGATAAATTTGCTGCATCAACATCACAATCCACGCAAACAATTTTTTCATCTTTAGAAAAAGAGATTGCAAGTGCACTAGTAATAATGCTTTTACCAACACCACCTTTTCCAGATAAAACAACAATAGATTTCATTTAATCACCGATAAAATTTTTGGAACAATTATTGGCTTACTTTTAGTATAAAAATTAATTATTTTTTTTGAAAAAGGAACACTAAAAACAATTCTAGTATCATATTTTTGAACAATTGATTCTATTAATTTTTTATTACCTATATTAGAACGATTTAAAATTACTTTTCCTTTTTTTTTAATTTTTCTAAATAATTTTAAAATTATTTCTAAATCATGTGCTCCAAAAGGAGTTGGCTCTGTTACTGCAAATATTTCATCAACATTTTTAATTGCAGCAATAACTGGACAATGTGTTCCTGCAGCTGTATCAATAATTATAAAATCATAATTATCTTTTACTTTTTGAATTTCTTTATTTAATTCATTAACAATAAATTCAGAAATAGGTTGATTTATTTTTAATTCTCCACCCAAAAAATGAAATGAATTATTGTCATTAAAATAAATTTTTCCAACACCTTTATTTTCAAAAGAAATAGCATTTAATGGACAAATAATATTACATGCCCCACAACCATTGCATTGATTTGGCAAAAATATTGGAAAATTATCTTTAATTGTTACAATTGAATTAAATTTACAAACATTACTACACAAACCACATTTAATGCATTTATTTAAATTAAATAAAGGGATTCTTTGTAAAACATTTTTTAAAAAATTTCTTTTAATATTTAACAATAAATGATCATTTGGACAATCAACATCACAATCAACAAGTAAAACTTTATATTTTTTTGATAGCTCTAACGTTAATGCTACAGCTAAAGTTGATTTTCCAGTTCCACCTTTCCCTCCAGTAAAAGCAATTGTTTTTGTCATTTGAATATAAATCAATGTTTATGACTACACCCTTGTGTTTGCTCTTTTAAATTATTTAAATTTGAAATTACTTCTCTTGCTGTTGAATAATTTCCTGTTTTTAATTTTAATCCCTTTTCATTTATTATATCAATTGCACGACTTCCAATGCCTTTTGCAAATATAGTTGTAGGATTAACTAATTCTTGAATTTGTTCTATTGGATTTTTTATTTTATTTGAATGATCCAAATTATTTTCAAAAATTTTAAATTCATCAGCTAAAACATCATATATCCCAAAAAATGGTGCATGTCCAAAATGTTCACTTATTTTTGAATCTTTTCCTTGATTATTTAACAAAGGAAAAAAAATTATTTCATTACTTTTTTCTACTTTCTCTTTAGTATCCATATTTGAATTTATTTCTTTTAAATTATTATTAAGTAAATTTTCAATTGCTGTTTTAATACTACCAGATGCATTATAAATTTTAATATTTAATTTATTTAATATATTAAGTGCATTTGGACCTATTTGCCCAGTTATTAAAAAATCAATATTTAAATTTCCAATTTGCTCTGCAGCACGAATACCAGCTCCATGTCCTTGAATTTTACCATCATTTAAAACAGCTTCAATATTTAAAATTTCATCTTCTTTTAAATCAATAATTAAAAAATATTGACACCTGCCAAATTTTTCTTCAATAAAACCTTCAATATTATTTTCATTTGATGATATTGCAATTTTCATTTTTTAAAACCCCCTCAATATTATTTACTATTTTTTCAAATTCTTCATTTAATTTTTTATCGTTTTCTTCTAAAAAAGAAACACATATTTTAGAAGAATTAGATATCTTTTTTGATAATCTTAAATTCCCTAAAAAATTAATATTATTTTCCACACATTTTTTTTTAACTGTACCTGATCCAAAAATCTCACCAGACATATTTTCAATCACTCCCAAAATAGGAACATTCATTTGATTACAAAAATCAATAGATCTATTCATATCCATTAAAGAAACCATTTGAGGTGTTGAAACTATAACTACTCCACAAATATTATCTAATAATTGTATAGCACTAATATGTTCATCACCTGTTCCAGGTGGAAAATCTACAACCAAATAATCTAAATTTCCCCATTTTACATTTTGAATTAATTGTTTTATTGCTTTGTGTTTTTTAGGTCCTCTCCAAATAATTGCAGAATCATCATTAATACATCCTGCTATTGAAACTACTTTTAATTTGTCAAAAATATTAAATGGAATTATTTTTTCATCAAACATTTCTAAGGAAATATTATCATATCCAAACATTTTTAATGCATTAGGCCCATGAATATCAACATCTAATAACCCTATATCAAATTTTTTTTTATACAAAAAATAAGATAAATTAACAGCAATTGTTGTTTTTCCAACACCGCCTTTTCCACTCATTACTAAAACTGTTTTTGTCATTTTTATGTATTAATTTTTCGTATCATTTGTGTTCCACAATTTGGACATTTTTTTTGATTACATGGTAGTCCTCTAATATGTATTTCTTCATAAACACATTTTGGACATACACAAATTCCTTCTTGTGCACCATTTTGAAATCCTCTTTTAAATACATATTCTTCTTTACTAAAATTAAGTCCAATCTTATCTCTTCCTGGCATTTTATATTCACCCCCATGAATTTTTATAGCCTTACCATTAATCAATGCATCAGTTATTTTTTCTCTTGCTCTAATTAATGTTCTTTGAAAAGTTGATTGATGTATGTTCATTTTTTCTGCAGCTTCTAATTGATTTATCTTTTCTATATTTGAAAGCCTCATTGTTTCAAGTTCATCCATTGTGATTTCTACTTCTTCTAATTTACTAAGTGGTACTGCACGTGGTTTAAAATATGTAACTTCTGGTTTAAAATTTACAAATTTTATTTTTCTTGGTCTAACCATAATGCATAATAATGCATAACTCTTATTTAAATTTTTCTAATTTTTACAAAAAACTTTTTAAAGAACTTCTTTTATTAAGATTATATAAATAAGTAAATAAATAAATAAATAAATAATAATTAATTAAAATTAATTATTCAAAAAATATGAGGAATTAAAAAATGGATGAACAAAACAACCCAAATGTAAATAATCAAAATGCAAGCAAAGATGAAATTATAGGATTTCACAAAGGATCTTTAAGTACCCTAGCAAAAGAAAGAGAAGAATTTCAAAAATTATTAAACGTTATTGAACAATTAATGCAAATGCATATTAAAGCATTAAAAGAACAAGGTGTTGATATAATGGCACAAGCACAACAGCAACAAAACACACAACAAAATCAAAGCAATCAACCACTTGATGACATGTTAAATAAACAATAATTTTTTATTATCATGGGTACAAGATATTTAGAACAAGGATTATGTTATAAATGTAAAAAAATAACGCATGATTATTGTGATAGTTGTTTTATTTTCATATGTGAAGAACATAGATATTTTAAAACCCCAAAATATGGTAAGAAAACATTTATTTTTTGTGAAAAATGCTTTAACAAAAATAAAAAAGTAATAGACCCTGAGCAAAAAAAAGTTTAAAAACTAAAAGTTACAAAAATAATTAAATATAATCTTTCGCATTAAAAATTTGAAAATAATTGGTATTTTTATTTTCTTTATTATTTAATGATAAAACAACAATAATATCATTTTTAAAAATAATCTCTTTTTCTAAAGAAAATTTGATAAATTCCTTAATAAATTTATCAAAATTAACAAACAATTTAGAATCAAAAAATAAAGTTTCAACACCAAAACTCAATTTTAATTTTCTTAAAGCTTTAATATCATTAGTTAGTGAAATAATTTGAAATTTTGATTTAAATCTTGAAAACATTCGTGCACTAAATCCAGAATTTGTTGGAACAATTAAAAACACGGGATTTAATTTATTTGACGCATCATATGCAGCTTTTGTTAAAAAATGAGTTATTTTTAATGAATCGTTTTTATCTAAAAAATAATCATTACAAATGTTTTTTTCTTTTGAATAAATTAAATTATCAAAAATATTTTTAGTCTGTTTTTCATAAATCTTAGTAACATTAATTAATGTTTTAATACATTCTATTGGATAATTTCCAATTGCTGTTTCTGCACTAAGCATTAATGCATCAGCTCCATCTAAAACAAGAGTAGAGATATCACCAACTTCAGCCCTAGTTGGTTTTAAATTTAAAACCATTGACTCTAGAATATGCGTTGCAATAATTACTGGTTTTGCAAGCAAACTACATTTTTCAATTATTTTTTTTTGAATTATTGGTACTTGTTCAAAAGAAATTTCAACTCCCAAATCCCCTCGTGCAACCATTATTGCATCTGAATTGTCAATTATTCTAAATATTTCGCTTAAACCAGCCAAGTGTTCTATTTTTGAAATTACACCAACATTAGAATTATTATCTTCAATAATTTTTTTTAATTCTAAAACATCATCTAAACTTCTAACATATGATGCTGCAATAAAATCAACATTATTATTTATTGCAAATAAAATATCTTTATAGTCTTTTTTAGAAATAAATGGTAAATTTAAATTATGACTTTGAATTACTATTCCTTTATTATCTGTTAATACTGAATCATTTAATATTTTTAATGTTAAAAAATCTTCATCTTTTTTTATAACAATCCCTTCAATTATTCCATCACTAAAAAATATTTTTGTATTAATATTAACTTTTAATAAATCAATATAATCAACAAAAATAACTTTATTTTTTTTTATAAGATTTTGATTTTTATTTGTTAATTTAACCAAATCATTTTTTTTTAATTCAAATTTATTACAATTAATTAACTTTCCACGTATTTTTGGACCTTTTAAATCAACCATAATTGCAACTTCATCATTAATTTTTCTAATCAATTTAATTATACCTGCAAATCCATTATAATTTCCATGAGACATATTAAGCCTAAAACAATCAACACCCAAAAAAATCATTTCTTTAATTATATTTTCATTAAAAGAACTAGGACCTAGTGTTGCAATAATTTTGGTTAATTTTTTTTGCATTATTTTTAAAATAAATTTATTATATATTAAAATTTGTTATACATTTATCAGTAAATACAAAAAAATATTATTTTTTCAAAGCACTTTGTTCAATAATATTTCCAGTAAAAACATCAATTTCACCAAAAATCCAAACATTTTGTATTAATTTAGTCGTATTTAATGATTTAGGATATAAATAATACCAGCAATTTTTTGAATCTATAAAAAAACACCCACCATATTCTTCATTTAATTTTACAGTTTTATTTAATTGCTCTAATAAATTAAATGTATGTTCTCTATCAACTAATGGAAGATTTATTAAAACTTCATATTCTCTGCAAATATTTTTTTCATCACAATATCTAATTATTTTACTTACTTCACCAAACTTTTTCAAACAACCAATCAAGAATAAAAAAATAATTAATAAAAAAATCAAAAAAAATAATTTCTTAACCATTTATTTTTTTTATAATTCATATTTTAAATGTTTTTGTATTTTTCAAAACAAATAACCACTTAAGGATAAAAACAAATAGAAAAATTTTTTAATAATCAAATTACATGCTAAATATGCCTTTAAAAGATTATATGTCAAAACTTAATGAAATGTTTGTATTTTATAAAAATGATAAAAAAAGATTGAATAATATTGATTTAAAATTTTTAAAAAATGTTCCTTTTACTGAACCAATAATTAGAACATTTATTGAAAATGAATATTCTAAAAAAGAAATTTATGAATATGGTTTTATAAATAGGCAATGTGTTTATACAAGAATTTCTAATCTCAAATTTTTAGATGATAGATTTAAACAAGAAGATAATTCTATAATTTATCTATATAAATTTAAAAGTAACATTAATAATAATACCATGCGTGATTATTCTGCCTCTACAATTTATGCAATAAACCAAATAAAAAGTAATGTTTTATTAGATCTTGGAAGTGCTGATGGAATTTTAAGTTTAGTCTCAAATAAAAATAACAATACTAAATGTATCAATGTTGAATACGATAAAAATTGGAAATATTTATTTAAACAACATGTAAAAACAAATGAAATAAACATAAATGATTTTTTATATTTAAATGAAGATATAAATAAAAATAAATTAAAAGATAAAATACCAAAAAATGATATTGACACGGTTGTTGCAAATATAGGCCCACATTATGATAAAACACATATAAACGCAATAAGACAACTTGAACATTTACCAAATGTCAACACATTTATTGGTGGTGGATATGTTAAATATTTTCCAAAAGATATAAATGATATTCTTCAAGCAACAAAAGCATATGAAGAATTAAAAAAATTTGGATTTAATAATATTACAGAAATATATGGACCAATGTATTATCCAAATAATTTTTTTAAAACAATGTCACTTTTAAGTTTTATTGCAAAAAAAAATTAATATAATTTTAATTCTTTTACTGCAATTAAAAACATTGCATGAGACCATGCTAGTGGCTTTATTGAAACTTGTTTTTTATTTTCAAATATTTGTTCTGGAATTAGATTATTTTCTATGTCGTTAATTACTTTATTAAAATATTTTAATGACTCATTTTTTTTATTCATTTTATTTAAAACAATAGCCATCCAAAAATTAAGTAAAGGCCAATATCCAGCACCTCGTCTTGCATGAGTTCCTTGAAATGAAAAACCATCATAATCATCAAATTGATAACGATATACCCCATAATTTTTTACTAATTTTTTTTGAATTAAATTTATTGTTTTTTTAAATCGATCATCATTTAAATCAACTACACTAAAAGGCCATAATAATCCTAAAAGACTTGCATCAATGCATAAATCATTATTTTCACCAAAACGCCTCATAAAAAAATTACCATTAAATGAATTATTTATTGTTTCTTTTATTTGAATGCTTGTTTTAATCCATTTATCATTTTTATATAATTTTCCAATTGAATTCAAACCACTAAAACAAGCACAAAGAGCATAAGTATTGTTTTGTTTAAATTCAGGATAAGTAAAGCGCTCTTCCCATAAATCTTGCGTTTGTAAAATAAATTTGTTTTTTTGCCAAACACTACATAAACCATCAGCAAGTATATTTACTAAATTATTTATTTTTCTATTTTGTTTTATTTTTTCTAAATTTTTATCAGACCAATTATAAATTGCAAATAAAATACTTCCTTGCTGATCTGGCTGAAAATTACCCCATCTTTTTCTACCATTAGGATAATAATTTTGATAAATTAATTTTTTTTCTTTTACATCTTCACATCTATCATAAAGCCATTCAAAAAACAATTTTTGTTTTTTCTTTTCTTCAAATATATTAAATGCAAAACAAGTAAATGAAACATCACGAGGCCATACATACCTATAATTTTGAACATCTTTTGGATAATCAATTCTATCAGAATTAGCAGCAACAATACCACCATTTTCTAAACAACAATCATACAAAATGTCTTTTGATTTTTCAATTAAATCTTTCATAAAAATAGAATAATAATTTAATATAAAAATATTGTTTTATTTTA
>CAZQHZ010000013.1:19819-20931 GCA_964593285.1 uncultured Methanosarcinales archaeon
TTTATTTTAATCAATAAATTTATTTTTACTAAATTAAATATACTTTCAAAATATTGATTAATATAGATTAAAAAACTTAATAATTAAATCATATTAAGAACCAATTAATTTTTTCAACTTTTTTGCAAAACCACCTTTTTCTTTATTATCATCTTTAGTTTCTTTTTCATTTATTTTTTTTTCATTTGTCTTTTCTTCTTTACTTTCTTTTTTATTTGAAGTTTTTATTTGTTTTTTAGATTTCTTCTTAGTTTTTTTAGAATTTGGTATTTGTTTTACTTCTTCCTTTGTTTTATTAATTTCTTCATCAATTGAATCATAAATATCAAAATCAACTTCATCTAATTTTTTTTCTATTGGCATTTCAAATTTTTCAGTTGATGTTTTTTTTAAATTTGAAGATAAAATATCTAATTGATCCTTTGATTTATTTTCAATTGGTTTTTGCTCAATTTTTTTATCTTTATCTAAGTTAATTTTTTTATTTTGATGGTTTACATTACTTTGATTGTATATTTTTTGTTTTTTAGAAGATTTATAATTTTGATTTTTAAAATTCTTTTTTACACCAATTAAATATTTTGATACATTTTCCTCTAAATCAATAAAATGATCTGCACATTCTTTTAATTGTTTTGAAGAAGTTCTACCAAGCGCCATAACTTCAGTTCGACAGCCATGAGCTTTCATATATTCAAGTAAATCCTTAAAATCACCATCTCCTGAAACTAAAACTAATGTATCAATTTTATTGACCATCCGTACAGCATCCATAGCAATACCAATGTCCCAATCGCCTTTTTTTGAACCACCATGAAAAATTTGTAAATCTTTTGATTTAACTTCAATTCCAATGTTATTTAACGCATCATGAAAATTATATTCTTCTTTAATTTCTGTTTTAATAACATAGCCAATTGCTCTAATTAATTTTCTAAATGAAACTGCTTCATTTAAAATTGCTCTAAAATCAACTTTTGTATTGTATAAATGTTTTGCACTATAATACATGTTTTGTACATCAAACAAAACAAGAACTCTTTGCTCTTTATGTCTCATATTAATACCCCTAATATTTTAAATAATTATTTTATTTTATTTTATTTTATTTT
>CAZQHZ010000013.1:21031-37686 GCA_964593285.1 uncultured Methanosarcinales archaeon
TTATTTTATTTTATTTTATTTTATTTTGTTTTTTATTCAATACTCTTTTAAATATTGAATTTGAAGCAACAGCACCTTCAGCATAAGCAGATGCAATTTGTCGTAAATAATTAGAATTATTAGTTAAATCCCCTGCTGCATAAAAACCATCAACATTTGTCATTTGTGTTTTATCAACATCAATATAATTAAATTTATCAGCTAAAACACCCACTGTTTTTGCAATATCTAAAATTGGGTCAGAACCAATTTCAATAAAAACACCAGAAACACTATGAGATTCATTATTATTTAAAACAACCTCATTTACAAACTCATCTCCCTTAATTTCTTTTACTGTTGTATTAGTTATTACTTTTATTTTATTATTTTTTTCTATTCGCTCTTTCCATAATGGCTCCATTGGTAGATTACTTTGCATTTCGACTAAAATTATTGAATTAACATATTCACTTAAAAATAAACTAGTTTTTGCACCAGAATCATTTCCTCCAACAACCATTACATCTTTGTCCATATAAAATGGAGCATCACATGTTGCACAAGTATGAACGCCTTTTCCAAAATATTTATTTTCACCAGGAACATTTAACATTCTTTTTTTAGTTCCAAGAGCATAAATTACAAATTTTGCTTTATATGTGTTTTCTTTAGTAATCACTTTAAAATAATTTTGATTATCTTTTGTTTCTTTTACAATTTCAACTATAGTGTCTTTTTGATAATCAATATTATTATTTTTTATATGGTGCCTATAATTTTTTACAACTTCTGCACCATTTGTTGGTTTAATGGTTGGAACATTTTCAATTATATGTGCACTACCAACAAACCCACCTATATTTTGAGATATAAGTAAAGTTTTTAATTTATATCTTGCAGAATAAACTGCTGCATTAACTCCAGCAGGCCCAGCTCCAAGTATTGCTACATCATACATACAAAAAAAGAAAAATCCTATATTTAAATATTTTTTCAAAATAATTTTATAAATTTTTAACTTATTAGTTAAAATTTTTTTAAACAAAAAATATTTAAATAAGATAAATTATAAATATAAAAATAATTAAAATATCATTAAATATTTAAAAAAAATAAAAAATGAACAATAATTACAATAATAAATATATAAAAATTTTATTAGTTATTCTAATTTCGTTTATTTTTATTTCATCAGCTAAATCAGATATGGATAATGGCCTTTATTCTATGATTATCCACGATGATGATGATGAACCAATAACTTATTTTTACAAAAATGGAAATCTTGCAACAAAAGGAGAAATTTATGAAAATGAAGCTAGTTGTCCTACGTCTGAAATATTTAAAATTAAAAATGATGCTGACACAGTAGTGGCGTCAATAGATAACGAAGGGAATTTATATTTAATGGGAGATATACAACAGGATCCAGAAGAAAAAATATTTAATATAAAAAATGATGATGATGTAATTACCCTTAGTATAGATGAAAATGGAATCTTACGTAAATTTGGAACTGATGAATTTGCATCAGGATCAAATAATTATGAAGCAAGTTGTGAAATTTCTGCAACCAATAGCTCTAGTGAATGGTTTCAAAAACCAAGAACTGCTAAAGTTCTTAGAATTCACGATGATACGGATCTAGAACATAACATCATAAGATATCACTGGGGTCTTACTAATGAATTAAATGAAGATTGTACAGAAGGTGGCACAGAAATTAGTTCAGAAAATGCTATAATAGATGTTCCTGAATCAACACCACCTGGAACTAGATTATATTTATGTTCTAATAATTCTTTAGGTTTTTGTGAAGAAAATGTTGCAACTTGGAATGGAGTTTATAGATATGCAGAAAATATAACATTTAATTTAGAAGGAAATATATATGAAGAAGATGAAGAAGGAGTTATTCAAGATGCAGAAGATGTTGAAATTACAGTATATGACATCAATGGAAATGAACTATTTTCTAATACAGGTTTTGAATCAGATTATAGTATCTCTAATATAGAACACATGAAAGAACATCCTTTTAGAGTTATTTTTAAAAAACCTGGATTTATACCTTATATTTTAAATTTAAATATCCCTGATGAAGATGGAGAAACATTAAATAACGATATAATTTTACAAAGATTATCAAGGTGTAACCCATCATGTACAGCATTCACTGATGGAGTAGAATATTGCAATAAAGGATGCGAAGATGTTAATGAATGCGAAGAAGTTCATGAAAATTGTGAATTTATGCCAAAAGATTTCATTATATCTATTAATGAAACACATGAAGTAGATTGTTCAATTGATTGTAATGGTGTTAGAAAAAAAGTTGCATCAATTAGTATAAATGATATTGATTATAATGAAGATTTAAAAAATATTGAAAGTTTTAATATAAGAAATATCAAAAAATCAGGAGACATGTTTAAAATTCATGCAATTGTTTGGGATTAAATTAATTTTAAGTTTTTTATAAATAATCCAAAATAAATCAAAAACTTTAAATAAAAATCTCAATTCTATAAAAAATTATTAAATAATCTAAAATAAAACATGGAAGGTGAAAATAAATGACAATTGTAGGATTTAATTTTTCAAATATAGAAGCAAAAAGAAATAAAGCAGTTCAAGGAGAAGTAAAAATACAAAATAATGTAAAAATAGAAGATATTTCAGAAACTGAAATGACAATTGGTCAAAATAAACAAAAAGTTCTAAAATTTACTTTTAATTATGAATCAAAATATGAGCCTAAAATTGGAAATATTTTAATTAAAGGAGATTTAATTTATATGAATGAACCAAAAATTATAACGGAAGTTTTAGAAAAATGGAATAGTAAAGAAAAAAAGATTCCAGAAAATGTTATTGGTCCAGTAATTAATACAATATTAAATAAAAGTAGTATTATGGCACTTTTATTAACCAAAGAAGTTAATTTACCACCACAACTACAACTACCAAAAGTGAAGGTACAATAATTATTTTTCCTTTTCTATTTGTTATTTTTATTATTTTTAAAAATTTCCAAAAGATTTATTTATAAAAAGAATTTTCAATTTATAGTTATTATATTTACTTAAAATATTTAATTACTAAAAACAGGTGTTTAATTATGACAAAAGAAATTAAATTAAAAGTTGCAGAAGCATTTCAAGATGATGTTAATAAAGGAATAGTTAGAATTGACTCAAGTTTCATGCATCAGCTAGGTATAAGACCAGGTGACATTGTAGAATTATCTGGCGAGCGAAAAACTGTTGCTATATCTGATAGAGCATACCCTGGAGATATTGGCTTAAGTATTGTTCGAATGGATGGAATTACCAGACGAAATTCAAAAACGGGTATAGGTGAAATTATTACTGTTAAAAAAGCAGAAATAAAAGAAGCTACAAAAATAACAATTACACCTGCTCAAAAAGGAATACAAATCCAAGCCCACCCAACTATATTTAAAAATGGACTACTTGGAAGAGTTTTAATGAAAGGAGATATTGTACCGCTTGGTGGTGCAAATAAACGAAGAAATACAATGGGTGCATCTTTTAATGATATATTTGATATGATTAATGAAAATGTTCCAGGATTTGGATTTTCTGATTTAAAATTTATTGTTGCAGAAGTATTACCAAAACAAGCTGTTTTAATAACTGATCAAACTGAAGTTATATATGACCCTGAAGCTAAAAGTATTAGTGAAGAAAAAGTACTAGAAGTTACATATGAAGACATTGGTGGATTAACTGATGAGATTAAAAAAATTAGAGAAATGGTAGAATTACCCTTAAAACACCCAGAAATTTTTGAACGACTTGGAATTGAGCCTCCAAAAGGTGTTTTACTTAGAGGGCCTCCGGGTACTGGTAAAACCCTACTTGCAAAAGCTGTTGCAAATGAAACTGCATCTAATTTTTTTTTAATAAATGGACCTGAAATTATGAGTAAATTTTATGGACAAAGTGAAGCAAATTTAAGAAAAAAATTTGAAGATGCTGAAAAAGGTGCACCATCTATTATTTTTATTGATGAAATTGATGCAATTGCACCAAAAAGAGAAGAAAACCCTGGTGAAGTTGAACGAAGAGTTGTTGCACAATTACTTGGTGTAATGGATGGATTAAAATCTCGTGGAAAAGTTGTTGTAATTGCAGCAACAAATATTCCAGATTCACTAGATCCTGCACTTAGAAGACCTGGTAGATTTGATAGAGAAATTGAAATTGGGGTTCCAAATCAAGAAGGTAGATTAAAAATATTAAAAATTCACACAAGAAACAATCCTTTTTTTACAAAAAAAGATGCATTAAAAGAACTAAATAATATTGAAGAAGATTACAAAGATGCAATTGAAATGCTACTAAATAATATTGAAAATGAAGATGAATTCATTTCATCAAGAATTGATAAAATAATTAGTAAATTTTTAAAAGATAACATGGACAAAAATGAATTTTTTATAAAAATTGATAACAACATTTTAAAAGATTATATTGATAAAATAAACAACAATCCAAAAGTTGTTAATATTAATAAAATCGCAGAAAAAACACACGGATTTGTTGGAGCAGATTTATCTGCCCTAGCAAGAGAATCTGCAATGGAATTACTTAGAAGGATTTTTCCTAATTTAAAGATAAATGAAAATGAACCAATCCCAAAATCTATGCTTGACAAACTTAAAATTACAATGAATGATTTTGATGAAGCACTAAAAACAGTAAGGCCTAGTGCAATGAGAGAAGTTTTCGTTGATATTCCAAACATTACATGGGAAGATATTGGTGGATTAAAAGAAATTAAACAAGAATTAAAAGAAGCAATAGAGTGGCCTTTAAAAACTCCTCATAGCTTTAAACGACTTGGAGTTAAACCACCAAAAGGTGTGTTGATTTATGGGCCACCTGGAACTGGTAAAACCCTACTTGCAAAAGCTGTTGCAAATGAATCTAAATCTAATTTTATACCTGTAAAAGGCCCAGAATTGTTATCTAAATGGGTTGGAGAAAGTGAAAAAGGAGTTAGAAAAATATTTAAAAGAGCAAGACAAGTAAGTCCAGCGATTATTTTTTTTGATGAAATAGATAGTTTAGCACCAAAACGTGGATCTAACAATTCAGATTCAAATGTAACAGAACGCGTAGTAAATCAAATATTAACTGAAATGGATGGACTTGAAGAAATGGACGATGTAGTTTTACTTGCAGCAACAAATAGACCTGATATTATCGATACTGCACTACTAAGACCTGGTAGATTTGATAGAATAATATTAGCTCCAATTCCTGATGAAAAAACAAGAGAAAAGATATTTAAAATACATACAAAAAAAATGCCATTAAATTATGAAAACATTAATGAAAAAGAATCAGAAGGAAAAAACAAAAAAGAAAATTTTTGTAAAATTTTAGCCAGTAAAACTAATGGTTATGTTGGAGCTGATATTGAAGCTGTATGTAGAGAAGCTGCAATGCTTGCATTACGTGAAGATATTAACGCAAAAAAAATTACAATGAAATATTTTGATTTAGCACTCAAAAAAATACCACCATCAGGATCTGAAGAAATTCAAAAAGCATATTCTGAAATAAAAGATCAATTCAGTTCAGCTAGAGCAAAAGAATTAAAAACAGAAAAACCAAATTATTTTGGTTAATTTTTTTTATTTTAATTAAGCAAATAAAAGAAATAATTTAACTACCAATAATGAAACAATTGAATTCCCAAATATTATACAATACATAGTACCAATAAAAAGAAAAGGTGCAAAAGAAATATATGGATTAATATTAATATAATCAAAATCAAGTTGATTTTTTTTATACTTTAGTTTTAAATTTTTTATATCTTCATCACTAAAACCTTCGATTGATGGAACAAAAAAAGTTTTACCAGGAACATCTTTTTTACCAGTTTTGATTATTATTTTCTCACCATTATCAATTAATAATTTTTCTGTAATCATTCCTTTTTTAAGTGAATTAACATGAATTTTTTTAGAAAAAGTAATAGTAGATAATTCATCTAATAACAACCTTAAAAAAACAAAAATTAAAACAATTATAAAAAAATTTCTAACATAATCTAAATTATAAATTGAACTGTCAAACAATAATCTTAAAAACAAAATTATAAAAAAATAATAATAGTATTTAGATATAAGATAAATTAAATAATTACCTAAAAAAAGAGTAAATAATATGATAAAAAATATAAAAAAAAATGTTACTTCTTTAATATTTATAATAGACATAATGAACCTAAAAACCCATTCCATTAAAAAAATCATCAACATACTAATCATAATTTTTTTAGGATTTTTAATTAAATTTTTTACAGAATTAATTAACTGCTTAAAATTAGTTATTAAAACTTGGATGAATAGATATATAAAAACTAAAACAATCGAATTTATAATAATTAATACACTTGGAAAATACCTTATATAATCATTTGTATAAATAAAAATAGGCGTTAAAAATGCAAAAGATATAAATAATTTAGCATCCGCAGCACTCCAAACATTATAAATCCAAAGTATAAAAGAAATTATAATAGCAATCAATAAATTACTTAATGTTTGAATAAAAAAAGAGTATTCTTTTTCTTGACCGTTAATTATTAATGTAATAAAAAAATTTGAATCTGTAAAAAAATTATACAAAAAAATAATTGAATAAAATAATAAACCATAAATTAAAGAAAATAAAATCCATTTGTTCCTGATTTTTCCATATTTTATATCTGTATAACTATTTAAAATTCCCAAAAATAATATAATTGGTAAAATAAACCAAAGCAAATAAATCATATATAAATAAAATAATAAAATATTTAAAATACTTTCTATTTTATAAATAAAAATAAAATGGAAAATAATAAAAAAATAAATTTATTTATTCTTAGTTATTCTAAAAAAAATATATGTTTTAACACAAAAAATTTTAAAAATAACATAAAAGAAATTATTAATTTAAAAAAAAATAAAATAAAATTTGAAATCAAAATAATTATTTATAAACAAAATTATAAATTATTACCAAAAATTTCAAAATTTATTGAAAAATTAAATCCTACAAAAATAATTTTTGAATTCATAAATTCTGATAAAATTAAATCAAATCAAATAAACGAATTAGTAACTTATAAAACACTAATTATCCCTTATATCGAAGAATCTATTAATTATCTAAAAGATATACGAAGTGAAATTATAATAAAAAATATTCCATATTGTCTTATAACTTCTAAAGCAGGATATATAGAAAAAAATTGTAAAAAAAATAAATTTATATCAGATGAATGTATTGGGTGTTTTTATAAAAATAGTTGTCCTAAAATAAAAAAAAATTATGCAAAAAATATTTCCCAAAATGAAATTAAAAAAATAACTTTCACTAATAATACCAATAGTGTAGTTGCTAATCTTAGACTTGATTTAAATTGTAATGCAGATTGTCTATTTTGCACAGTTGCAAATGATCATGAAAAAAAAATGACTACAAATCAAGCAAAAAATATGCTTTTTTCTTTCAAAATGAATGGATTTAACAGAGTAACAATAACTGGTGGTGAACCAACTTTAAGAGATGATTTAATAGAGATACTAAGATGTGCAAAATTAAATGAATTAAAAGTTGATTTACAAACAAATGCAATACTTTTAGAAAACAAAAATCTTGTAAAAAAAATAAAAAAAGAAAAAATATACCAATTTACAATTGGTTTTCCATCGCACATCGAAAAAAAATATAATTATTTAACTAAAACTAAAGCATATAAAAAAGCATTAAAAGGAATTAAAAATTGTATTGAATTAAATGCAGGAATTATTTCATTTTATCATGTAATCAATAAAGAAAATTATAAAGATTTAATTAAATTTATAGAATTTTCTCAAAAATTATCTAAAGACATAATTTTTGCATTTGCATTTTTAAGACCAAACGGAAATACACAAAAAAATAAAGAAATTGTTCCAACATTAACTGAAATGAAACAACATATATACGATATGCTTAAGAAAACAAAAAACCAAAATCCACCCGCAATGCTAGAAGGAGTCCCATTATGTTTTATGAAAGGATATGAAAATAAATCTGCTGAAACTTATAGATTATTAGAAATGGCTCCTGTAAATTATTCAAGTGAAGGAAAAAAACAACATGAAGATATCCACATGTTTATTTTTAAAAATTTAAAAAAAAAATCAAATAAATGTAATAAATGTAATTTAAATAAAATTTGTGCAGGTGTATGGCAAGAATATGCAGAAATTCATGGTTTAAATGAATTAACACCAATAAAAAATAAAAAAATAGAGGATGTTTTTCAATAATGGATTTTGGAATTATAAAAAAATGCAATAACAATTGTATCATGTGTACAAATGTCATGCCTTATAAAGGTAAGGAAATAAAAAACAATGAAATAATTGATATGATTAAAAAAACAAAAGATAATACAATAATTATTACAGGAGGTGAACCAACTTTAAAAAAAAATTTAATACCAATTTTAAAATACATTAATCTAACAAAACCAAATGTCAATATTATACTAATAACTAATGCAAGATTTTTTTATTATGACAAAGTTATCAAGCATTTTTTAAAAATTAAAAAATTAAAAATAATAACAGAATTATATGCTTCTAATGAAAAATTACATGACAATATTACCAAAACTAAAAATAGCTTTAAAGAAACATTTAAAGGAATTAAAAATTTAATTAATAACAAAATAGATGTAGAATTAAGGGTTGTAATCAATAAATTAAATTATAAAGACACTCCTAGTTTAATCAAATTATATAATGAAGAGTTTGAAAAAGTTAATACAATAACTCTTTTTCCAATTGATTTCGTTGGAAATGCTGCAATAAATTTTAATAAATTAAAATATACTTATAAAAAAATAACACCTTATATTGAAAAAGCAATAGATATATGTCCAAATAAAATAAATTTATACCATATTCCTTTTTGTACTATATCAAAAAAATATTGGAAAAACATACAATCAGTTACAGTAATTGAAAATAGAATTACATTCAGTAAATTATGCAAAAATTGCAAATTTGAAGATAAATGCCCGAGAATTTGGAAAAGTTATGCAAATAAAATTGGGTTACAAGAATTTAAAAAAATAATTTAAAAATGGACTTACCAAGAACAGATATTAGATTAGGTTATTCATGTAACCACAATTGTATGTTTTGCTGTATTAGTGAACACAGAAAAGAAAATATTTCTACAAAAGAAGCCATAATTCAAATCAAAAAAGCAAAAAAATTTGGTAGTGAAAAAATAGTATTTACAGGAGGCGAGCCAACCATTAGAAAAGACATTATTAAGCTTGTTTCATATGCAAAAGAATTAAATTTTAAAAAAATTTTAATAATTACAAATGGACAAATGTGTTCATATGAAAAATTTTTAGAAAAATTAGTACATGCTGGATTAAATGAATTATGTTTTTCAATACCACACTATAAAAAAGAAAAATATGAAAAATTAACACAAGTTAAAGAAAGTTTTAATAAATTAATTAAAGCAATCGATAATGCAAAAAAATATAATTTACAAATTTCAACTATTACTACAATTAATAAATTAAACTATAAAGAACTACCACAAATAACAAATTATCTAATAAAATTAAATCAACATTTTAAAAAATTTTTTTCTGAATTTGTGCTTATAAATCCAACAAATAATGCATGGAAATATCGAAACGAGCTAGTTCCAAGACTAACTATTATAAAACAATATATACATAAGTCCTTAGAAATTGCAAAACAAAATAATTTATATTTAAATATTGAAGGTGTCCCATTATGCTATATGGAAGGTTATTTTGCTAATGTTGTTGAATTTCATATGGCAAAAAAAAGAATGATGCTTGAAGATGGAAAAGAAAATAAAAAATATAACGAAAGCAGAATAAAGGAAGGAAAATCAAAATCTAAAAATTGTAAATCATGCAAATATGATAATAAATGCGAAGGTGTCTGGAATGGTTATGTTAATATATATGGAGATAATGAATTAAAATTAAATCGTAATAGTTATACCATTGGTATAGGTAATGCATGCAACCAAAAATGCATTATTTGTACACTTGATAAATTTTTAAAATCAGAAATTAAAAATTTTAAAGAAAAACCATTCATTAATTATGAAACTAATTCATATGGCCCAACTACAAATGAAATTTTAAATAAAATAAAAAAATTAAATTGTAATGAATTAACTTTTGGATGGCCTGAACCCACTTTAAGAAAAGATCTTCACAAATTAATTAAATTCGCAAGATTACAAAATATAAATAAAGTTATAATAAATACAAACGGTGTTAGATTAGAAGATAAAAATTATGTTAAAAAATTGAAAAAATTTGGTTTAACTAGTGTTTTGATATCTTTGCACTCACATAATGAAAAAAAATCTGAAGAAATATCACAAGTTAAAGGAAATTTCAAAAAAACATTAAAAGGTATTAAAAACTCAATAGAATACAGATTCAATGTAAATGTTGTACATGTCATTTTTTCAAAAAATTATAAAGAATTAATTAATTTTGTAAAATTTATTAATAATAATTTTAATAAAATAAACACAATTAATTTTGTTTTTATTAAACCAAACGATACAAATACTAGTAAAATAAAATATTTAATTCCAAAATTAAAAGATATTAAAAAATACTTAAATGATGCATTAGATTATGCAACAAAAAATAAAATAAATTTTACTATTGCAAATATTCCAAATTGTTTTATAAAAAACTATATAGAAAAAAATATACAATCAAATGAATTAAAAGAAATGAAATCAAACAACCCTTTTAATGATTGGATTAATAAAAGACTTAACCAAAATGAAAAAGATGAATATGGATATAAAAATAAAAAATGTAATTTATGTAAGTTTAATAAATATTGTATAGGCTTAATAAAAGAATATTCAGAATTATATGGTACAGATGAATTAAAACCCATAATTTAAAAATGAAAAAAATAGGATACACTACAGAAATTATAAAACAAAAAGAAGTAGTTATCAATTTAACTGAAAAATGTAATAATATGTGCTTAAATTGCCCAAATTCTATTTCTTTTTTAAAAAATAAAATTAATAAAAATGAAGTTGAAAAATTTATAAAAGAAAATATTAATAAAAATACAGATAGAATAACGTTAATTGGAGGAGAACCAACAATTGCAAATAATTTTTTTGAAATTATTAACAAAATTAAAAAAATAAATAAAAACATAATAATTCAAATAAATAGTAATGGAAGAATGTTTTATTATGAATCATTTATTAAAAAATTATTAAAATATGACATAAATAAATTTGACATACACATTGCATTATATGGATCAAACTCAAAAATACATGATGAAATTACACAGGTGAAAAACAGTTTTAAACAAACAATTATTGGTATACAAAAATTATTAAATCATGAATTTAAAATTCAAATAAGAATAATTGTTTCTAAACTAAATTATAAAGATTTAATAAATTTTCCAAAATTAATTAATTTTAAATTCAAAAATAAAATCGCAATGTTTAATTTTGTAGGTATGGATATAATTGGAAATGCAAAAATAAATGAAAAAAAACTTGCAATAAGTCATTTAGATATTGCACCATATATTGAAAAAACAATAAAACAACTAAAAGAACAAAATATTAAATGCAAAATTCATTTGCTACCAAAAAATATATTCAAAAAAGAATATCATAAATATGCTATCAAAAGTGGATGCGTTGATGGAGCATTTATTGAATCTTACAAATGTAGCGAATGTAGTTATTATAATGAATGCCCAAAATTATTAAAAAGTTATGTTAAAATATTTAAAAATAAAGAACACTTACCTTGTATTTTATAAAAATAATAAAAAATGGAATTAAACAAAAAATTAAAATTAATCAAAGAAATAATAAAACAAAAAAAATATATCTCAATGCAAGAAATAAGAGAAAATTTATTAAATAATTGGGAAGAAATTAATTTTAAAAAAATAAAAAATTATTGGAAAGAAATTCTTAAAAATACTAACAAAAATCATAAAATTAACCTATACATACATATCCCATTTTGTAAAACAAAATGTTTTTACTGTAGAGAAGATTCAACAGAAATAACAAAAAAATTTAATGAAAAAAAATATTTAGAATATTTAATAAAATACATTAACAACTTTTTACCAATATTTAAAAACCACACAATAAATTCTTTACACATAGGCGGTGGAACACCAAGTATTTTATCAACAGATTCTATTAAAAAATTATTAAATAAAATTAATGATTTTGATTTTGATGAAAATGCTCAAAAAACATTTGAATTAAATCCAAATTCAATAAATAAAAATAAATTAAATATTCTTAAAAAAAATGGTATTAATAGAATTAGTTTTGGAATTCAATCATTAAATGAAAAAATTTTAAAAAACGTAGGTAGAATAAATCCACCAATAAAGCAATTAAAAGAAATTATAGATTATTCAACAAAATTAAATTTTAATGAAATCAATGTTGATTTAATACTTGGTTTAAAAAATGAAAACCAAGATTTATTTTTAAAATCATTTGAAAAAGTATGTCAAATGAAACCAAAACGAATATATGTTTATCAATTTATGATTCCTAATAAAAATTATATTAAAAATTTTTATAACAATAACATTGATATTTTTAAAAAAGAAATTAATAAATTATATTCTGAAAAATTAAATAAAAAATTAATTACAATATCAAAAAAATATGGATATACTAGCCCAAGTAATATAATAATAAAAAATAAAATTGGATTTACATTTAATTTAAAAAATAAAGAAACTGAAAAAACAAACCATTATGAATACATAACACCATATCCTTCATCTTGCTTAGGAATTGGCATTAAATCAAGATCACGAATCAATAAAATAATAGAATATAAAGATAATGGAGAAAAAATTATTGGTTCAAAAATTAATAAAAATTTTGAAATAATTACCTTGTTGATAAGAAAAGTAATGCAAAAAACAAATATTGACTTAAAAGAAATAAATAATTTTTATGATATAGATTTATTAAAAAAATATAAAAATGAAATAAATTATTTAAAAAATATAAAAATTATAAAAATAGAAAATAATCAAATAATTTTAAAAAAATATGAAGAGAAATACCTTTTTATATTGTTATTTTTGAATAATGAAAATTTAATGAAAATTTTCCCAAACTTAAAAAAAATACTTAGAATAAATAATTTAATTGACAAAAATAATGAGAAAAATAATAATAATAATAATAACTATGTTAAAATAGATGTTAGTGGTAATCAAAAAGCAATAATGATTTCAAAACTATGCAACAACATATGCTTAATGTGTCATTCAAAAACAAATTATACAAAAGATTACACAACTAAAGAAATTTTAAATTCGCTTAAAAAAATTGATGGTTCTGAAACAAATATTCAATTAAGTGGTGGTGAACCAACAATTAGAAAAGATTTATTTATAATTTTAAAAGAACTTAAAAAAAATAATAAAACAGCAAAAATTCAAATAAATACTAATGCACGAATGTTTTATTACAAGAATTTCACAAAGAATTGTTCTAATTTAGTTGATTGTATAATGACAGAAATACATGGACTTGAAAAGACTCATGATAAAATTACTCAAGTTAAAGGAAGTTTCAAACAAACAATTAAAGGAATAAATAACTTAATAACAGAAAAAATAGAAGTTATAATAGTAGTTTTAATAAATAAATTAAATTATAAAGAGCTTCCAAAAATTGCAAAATTCATTAAAACTAATTTTCCAAATTCTATAATTTCTTTTCAATATACTTGGTTTGTAGAAAATGCCTTAAAAAATAAAGACCTTCTTTTTATTAAAGTTAATAAAATTGCACCTTATTTAGAAAAAACTGCAGATATATTAAAAAAAAATTTTAATTTTATGAACTTTCCAAGATGTATTTTTAATAAAAAATATAGAAAACATATAATTAAACAAAGTTTTATAATAGATGATAGAATGTCATACCCAATTAAAGAATGCAATATATGTTTATTTAAAAAAAAATGTAATGGGATATGGAGCAATTATAAAAATTTAGCTGATAATTTAAAAGAATTTAAACCAATAAATAAATTAAAGTAATATATATAAGCGTTTTTTATAAAAATAAATTACTAATAAAAAATTTTAGAAATAAAAATATTCAATTTAGTATCAAACAAGTTTAAATAATTTATAAATAAAATTTATAATAACTCCAAATTACTCTATAATATTAAAAAAGATAAAGCAATTTTACTTGAATTTCAATAAAATGAAAATACAAAATAACTTAGTTGATATAAAAATTAATCAAATAAAATGTAATATTTGTGAAAAGTGTGTGAATATATGTCCACAAAAAATTTTTAAAAAAACCAATAATAAAATAATTATTAATAATATAAATAGTTGTATTGGATGCCTTTCATGTTCCAAAAGTTGTCCAACAAATGCAATAAAAATTGAAAATCATAAATTTAAAAAATTTTTTATTGCAAAAAAATGCAATAATAATTGTATAATGTGCTTTGAACATGATGTAAATATTAATGATGAACATACAACAAAAGAAATCTTAAAAGAGATAAATACAAATATTAAAGGAAACGAAGAAATGATTATACTTAGTGGTGCAGAAATTACATTAAAAAAAGACTTATTTAAAATACTTTATACAATTAAAAAAAAAAATTCAACTGCACAAATTTTTCTCCCAACAAATGGCAGAATGTTTTGTTATAAAAATTATATTGATAAATTTAATAAATTAAATCTTGATAATGTAAAAATAACAATTTCAATTTTGGGTTCAAAAAAAGAAACACATGATAAAATTACTCAAGTAATTGGAAGTTTTAACGAAAGCATTAAAGGAATAAAAAATCTTTTAAATTTTAATTATAATGTTAACTTAAACATAACTATTTTAAAAAAAAATTACAAAGAAATATTAGATATATGTAAAATTTTTTTACCAATTGGAATTAAAACAATACAACTTGCAATTGTTGAACCAAATGGAAAAGCAAAATTAAAATTTAAAGAAATGATTCCACAGATTAAATATTTAAAACCCATAATACAAAAAGCCCTAAAATATGGAAATGGAAAAGTTAAAACAAAAAACATTCCAAATTGTATTTTGGGTAAATATTATAATTTAAAATATTTCAATACTCAAAACCATTTAAAAAAAAAAATATCAAAATGTTTAAAATGTAAATTTTATGATGATTGCGATGGATATTGGAAAGAATACTTTCAAATATATGGAAATGATGAAATAAAACCAATTAATTAAATTAAAAAATGAAAAATATATATATATTACAAATAACTAAAAATTGCAATCAAGATTGTATATATTGTTGTAGAGATGTACAAACAAAAGAAAATTCATTACTAGAAATCAAAAAAAATATTTTAAATTTAAAAAATATTGAACAAATAATAATAACAGGTGGAGAACCAACCTTAAGAAAAGATTTACCAGAAATTATCAAATATATAAATAATTTTTCTTATAAAATCCATCTACAAACAAATGGAATTAATTTTAAAGATTTAAATTATTGCAAAAAAATTGTAAATAATGGACTTAATTCTGCTTTAGTTGCACTACCAACTTTTAATAATGAAACTTGTAATAAAATTACAAATAAAAAAAATATTCTAAAAGATAAAATAAAAGGAATAAAAAATCTTGCTAAATTTTTTAGATTAAAATTAGGTGTTGTTTTTGTACCAACCAATTTAAATTATAAAGAATTTATAATTTATGTGAAAAGAATTTCTAAAATTTCAAGAGATATATACATTCAAGTTAGTTATCCCATAAAATCATACAAAAAAAAGAATTATAAAATGGTTAAATACAAAGAATTGAGCAAATATATTAATGAAGGTGCAAAAATTTGCAAAGAAAAAAATATTGAATTAAGAATAGATGGTATTCCTATATGTTATATACCAGATTTGATAAATTATGTTTCAGATTTAAAAACAAGAAGATATGAATTTACACAAGATTTTATAGAGCAAAAAAGAAAAAAGTATGACTCTAACAATTATAAAGGTAAAGAACATATAAAAATAAAAAAATGTAAAAAATGTAATTTTAACCAGTTATGCAAAGGTTTTTACAAACATTATGCTGATAAATTTATGAAATAATTACGAAATAACACAAAATACTAAATAAACAAAAAAATTTATAAATTAATTTTAATTTCAAAAATATATGAAAGAAGATACTAACAAAATTATTTTAAAATTTAATCCAACGTTATATCCTTTAGAAATTATTTATTCTGCATCATATAAACTTGTAGAAAAAGCTCTTTTTTATTTTGATGGAGATTTAGAAAAAGAAATAAAAGTAATAATTATTCCTAAAAAGGGTTTTAATGCTAAAAAAATTTCATTAGAATTTCATGAAGAACTAATTAATAATTTAGAATATAAAACATATTACGATAAGAATAAAGATATTAAGCATATTCTATTACAAAGTGGACTAAATTCTTATAATAATTAAAATAAATAACTTTTTATTTTAAAACAACTAATTAAAAATTTTTACATTACC
>CAZQHZ010000014.1:0-28413 GCA_964593285.1 uncultured Methanosarcinales archaeon
ATGGGACTGTGGATCCCATAGTTCGAGTTCAAATCTCGGCAGTCGCCCTTTTTTAAAAATTAATAACTATATACCTTCCATGAAATAGCATCTTCTGACATTTGTGACCTATAATTTTTTTGAAGATGAACTAATGCTGAATAATTTTCTGGTAAAAAATGTTTAATTGCATGTGTTAATCCATTCATTTCTCTTGAACAATTTTTATTATGAGAAGTTACATCTACTTGATATGGATCACCCATAATTACTGCTTTTGAACCAAGTCCTACCCTCTCAATAATAGTTTTAAGCTCATACGGTGTAAAATTTTGTGCTTCATCTACTAATACCAAAGTATCTTTAAAAGACCTCCCACGCATAACGCCTGAATAAGTCATTTCAAAAGCTTCAGAATTGCCAGGTAAATGAGCGTGCTTATTTATTTTTCCAACCTCATTTCTTTTCTTAAAATATTGATTATCCCACCTTGGATGAGCTAGTAATTCTTCAAATCTAAATTGTTCATATAAATTAGACTCTTTATGTGCATCAATATAGGGTTCTAAATGTGGTTTTAATTTTTCAAACATATCACCTGGTAAAAAACCAATATCCCGATTATTCAGTAAATTATTTGGTTTTAATAAAACAATATTATTAAATTTACTTTTTTTTTGATTATTTTTTAAATCTAAACCATATCCTTTTTCTTTAGCAATGTTACTATCATACCATAAAACTTGATCAATAGCTGCAACATAACTTAATAATGTTTTTCCAGAACCTTGTGAACCTGTAAGAAAAAAAGTTGTAACATCTTCATCAAACAACCCATATTGAAGAGCTAAATATTGTTCCATGTCCAATGGTTTAATTCCCAAAATGTCTTCATAAACAATATTTCCCATTTTTATTTTTTTATTATACTCTGAATTTTTAAGAAGCTTGACTTTTGGATTTTTATAATCAACTATTTTTCCAAGTGAAGAGCGAACCACTTCTCCAACTACTTTTGCATAATTGTCTTGCTCCCCCCTAATACATATAAATTGATTTGGATATAATTTCCCATCTTCTGGATTTAATAAATCAATTGCTTGATTTAATGACATTTCACCATTTTTTGAAGAATAAATTTTTTCTGCAAATTTATTAGATCCAACAAGTATTCCTTTTTTGACAATATTTGCATCAACAAGCAAAAAATTAGGTTTATCCACAATTAAACCATCATATTCTAAAAGTAATCTTTCTTCTACCACATTAGATATAAACTTAGGTCTACCCATAGATGAATCTTTATCAACAGAAGTCCAAAAAGAATTAATTTTAGATTCTAAATTTTTAAAAGAGTTTTTATTAAAATCTGAATTTTTCATTACTGCAACATCTAATTTATTTAAAATATTATAATTTATATAATCTTCATTTGATTCATTATAATTTATTTTATTTTTGTTTTCATCTAAATAATCCAAAAATTCTTTAGCACCAAGAGAATTATTTCTTCTCAATTCACCTAATTCAGAAATTATACCAGGATATAAAACAAGAAGATTTTTATAATTAGAAGATGATTTTGCTTCAAAATTTTTAAATAATTCAGTAGGACCTGCTAAATGAATTGTATCTTTTTGAGGAACAAATATATTATTATATTTTTTAAGTTTATTTTTAGTCAATTAAGTCACCTTTAATTTATTATTTAAAAGATTGTAATAAAGTATCATAATCATTTAACAAAATATTTTTATTACCTTTAAATGCCCCTTTATCAAAAACATTTCGATAAATTTTATCTGCTTTTGATTCAATATATGCGCTAAAATTTTTTTCTGCTCTTTTAAATGAATTGTAATTCATTACTTTTTCAAGTAAAATACTTTTAGGTTTTGTTGAATTTCCAACATAAGATAACAACGTACTTTCCAAATCCATTAAATTATTTGAAACTTTCCAAGGATCTTTTAGAGTACATTCTTTTATATTTTTTTCCAATGTCTTATAAATATGCTTTGTTTCATGAAATTTTAATTCTTCATCTGATAAATTTTTATTTGAAGAATCATATGAAATTAATGCTTCAAAAAAACTATAACCAACTATTCTATTAAAATCAGATTCATTATCTGTACATTTTTTAAGTGAACTAAGCAATGAAAATAATTGTTTATCTTCTAAATTTGTTTGTTTTTTTTTTACCATTTTTAAATATAACTTATCGAAAAAATAAATTATGTAAAAAACAACTTTTATTTAAACATTATTATTTTCTAGTAGTCACAAATATGAACGACACCACAAAATTTATAAATAACTTGTTGGTTCTAAATAAAAAAACAAGAGCCCGAGTTCAACTTTGAGCGCTTAATAGGGTTATCAAAAGAATTCTGCTCTTGTAAAATTTAAAAATAAATAATTAAAAAAAATTATGTATTATAAAATGGCTGAAAAAAAACAAACCGATGATTTTAGATATTTAGTTAGAATTCAAAATACAGATCTTGAAGGTAAAAAGAATATAATCTATGGATTAAAAAAAATAAAAGGTGTTGGATTAATTTATGCAAATATGATAGTTAATTTATCAAAAATTGACAAAACTAAAAAAGTAGGTTATTTAACAGATGAAGATGTAAAAAAATTAGAAGATGTTATTTTAAATCCAAAAAAATACAATATTCCAGCATGGATGTTTAATAGAAGAAAAGATTATGAAACAGGAGAAGATAAACATATATTAAATGCAGATCTTGAATTTACCCAAAATAATGATAAACGAAGAATGCAAAAAATTAAATCATACAGAGGTCTTAGACTAAGTTGGAATTTAACAGTTAGAGGACAAAGCACAAAAGCTAATTTTAGAAGATCAAAAGGAAAAGGCCTTGGAGTAAAAAAGAAAAAGTAATTTAAAATGGGAGATCCAAAAAAACCAAAAAAAAAATATGAAACGCCAAGACATCCTTGGATAAAAGAAGATATTGAAATAGAAAAAAAAATTCTTAATGAATATGGTTTAAAAAATAAAAGAGAAGTTTGGAAAAATAAATCTAAATTAAGAAAATTTAAAGAATTAAGTAAAAAATATACAGGCATTGATACAAATAAAGCAAAAGAAGACACTAATGATTTTTTAGACAAATTAAAAAGAGAAGGTATTTTAAAACAAAATCAAGGAATTGATGAAGTATTAGGCCTTGAATTAAAAGATATATTAGATAGAAGACTTCAAACATTAGTATATAAAAAAAAATTAGCGTCTTCAATGAAACAAGCAAGACAATTTATTGTGCATAATCACATTAATGTTAATGGGAAAAAAGTTAATATTCCAGGATATCTTGTTCAAAAAGATGAAGAAGATACAATTGGTTTTAATTTAAAATCTAATCTTCACAGTGATGAAAACTTAGAAAGAATTAATATTGCAAATAAAAAAGTTAAAAAGATAAAAAATGATCAAAAAAAATAATCAAAAGGACATATCACATAAAGATGGACTAAAATGGGGAGTTGCACACATTTATTCATCTTATAATAATACAATCATTCATATTACTGATTTAACAGGTACAGAAACAATAGCTAGAGTTTCTGGTGGAATGGTTGTTAAAGCAGATCGTTTAGAATCTTCACCAACAGCTGCAATGATTGCTGCAAAACAAGCTGCAGAAACTGCTAAAGAAAAAGGAATTACTGGTGTTCATGTAAAAATAAAAGGAAAAGGTGGCCATAATGGTCCAACAAATCCTGGACAAGGAGCACAAGCAGGAGTTAGAGCTTTAGCTAGAATGGGCCTAAGAATTGGAGTTATTCAAGATTGTACACCTATACCTCATGATGGATGTAGAAAAAAAGGTGGAAAGCGAGGTAGAAGAGTTTAAAATGGAAATTAGGCTTTTAGAAGAAAAAAACAATAAATTAACTTTTATGCTAAATAAAACAAGTGTTGCATATACAAACACAATAAGGAGATTAATTGTAAATCGTGTTTCAACACTTGCAATTGAAAATGTTGAAATTAAAAAAAATAACTCAGCATTATATGATGAAATTTTAGCACATAGACTAGGTTTAATTCCATTAAAAACTGATTTAAAAAGTTATATTAATAAAAAAGATTGTAAATGTAAAGATGAGGGCTGTGCTCAATGTGAAGTGAAATTAACACTAAAAGCAAAAGGACCTGGAATTATTAAAGCATCTAGCATAAAATCACAAGATCCAAAAATTGTTCCTGTTTTTAAAGAAATGCCTATTGTTAAATTAGAAAAAGAACAAGAAATTGAATTAATTGCAACAGCTATAATAAATAATGGAAAAGAACATTCAAAATGGTCACCAGGTCATGTATGGTATACTTACAAACCAAACATTACAATTAATAATAAATCTTCAAAATTAGAAGAATTTAAAGACAAATATCCAAAAAAAATATTTAATAATGGAATAATTGATAAGAATTTAATAAATACACCTGCATTAATAGATGCATGCGAGGGTGTTTGTGATGATATTATAAAAATTGAATATGAAAAAGAATCATTTATTTTTCATATTGAATCATTTGGACAATTAAAGCCAAAAGAAATGGTTTTAACAGCTATTGAAAAATTTGATAGTTTAATAGATGAATTTAATAAAAAATTAAGTAAAATTTAAACCCTTAGCTTTTAAGCGGGGGTGCCGGAGTGGTCAAACGGGCTAGGTTGAGGGCCTAGTGACTTAGTGTCTGCGCGAGTTCAAACCTCGTCTCCCGCATTTAATGTTAATTGAAAAAAAATAAAGAAACAAAATGAAAACAAACACATACTTAAAAGAACTCATAATAAACTTAGATAAGATATCTAAAGATAACAATATCAAATTATGGGCTAAAATTGCAAAAGATTTAAAAAAATCTACTAGAAATAGTAAAATTATAAATCTAAATAAAATAAATCATTTAACTAAAGAGAATGATGTTGTTGTTGTACCTGGTAAAATTTTAGGTAATGGAGAATTAGAACATAAATTAACCATTATTGGACTTAAAATATCATCTCAAGCAAAAGATAAATTAAAACAATCAAAAAGTGAATTTTATTTATTAGATGAAATTATTCAAAAAAATCCAAAAATAAAAAATGTGAGGATATTAGTATAATGATAATCATCAATGCAGAAAATCAAATAATTGGAAGACTTGCTTCATATATAGCTAAAAAAGCATTACTTGGAGAAAAAATTGCTGTTGTAAATAGTGAAAAAGCAGTAATTAGTGGAAATAAACAAGAAATATTAGAAAAATATAAAAGAAAAATTAATATTGGAATTCCATTAAAAGGACCTTATTTTCCAAAAAAACCAGAATTTATATTAAAAAGAACAATTAGAGGTATGCTTCCATATAAACAAGAAAAAGGACGAAATGCTCTTGAAAACATAAAATGTTTTTATGGGGTTCCTGAAAAATTTCAAAATAAAAAATATGAAGATTTAAATTTTCATATATCAAAAATTACTAAAACAAAATATTTATCAATTTATGAAATATCAAAAGAATTGGGTGCTAAATTATGAATAAAATAGTCCATATAAGCGGAACTAGAAAAACAGCTGTTGCAAGAGCTACAATAAAACAAGGTAATGGAATAGTTAAAATAGACAAATGTTTATTAGATAATTATAAACCTGAACTTGCAAAAATAAGAATTCAAGAACCATTAATTCTTGCAGAAAAATTAATAGATAAAATAGACATTAATATTTCTGTCAAAGGTGGAGGATTTATGGCACAAGCTAATGCTATTAGAACTGCAATTGCAAGAGCATTAGTAGAATATACAAAAAGTGATGCTTTGAAAAAAACATATCTTGACTATGATAGACAATTGTTAGTAGCTGATGTTAGACGTAAAGAAATGAGAAAACCAAATGATTCAAAAGCACGGGCAAAACGTCAAAAATCATACAGGTGATTAAAAAATGATACCAATTAGATGCTTTAGTTGTGGAAAACCGATAGGACATTTGTATGAAGAATACAAAGAAAAAACTAAAAATAATCCAGAAAATAAAGCTAAAGTATTAGATGATTTAGAAATTGATAGATTTTGTTGTAGACAAGTTTTTTTAACACATGTAGAATTAATTAATTTATCTAGTAAATTTAAAAAAAATTAATTTTTAAAATTCTATTTTTTTATTTAATTGTTTTAAAGAAAATTCTGGTTTAATCCAATTATACCTATGTTTTTCAAAAGTATAGTTATCATTTGGTTTAAATAAAACACTATTATTTAGATAATCTGTATCTTTCTTATAAAAACATAATGAATTATCATTTAATAACAAAATAAAATCATTTTCTGCTTTTAAAATTTCTGTTGAATCTTTATCTTTTTTTTTATTTAATTTTAAAATTTTTTTCTCAATCCCACCAAAATTATCATCAATAAATAAAATAGAATTTCTATAATGAGTACAATATATCCCTGCAGCATTATAATTTGGGATAAAAATTGAGAAATAATTATCTTTTGGAATAATTATACCAAAAGAATCATGTTTTTTTGAACTTAATGGTTTAATATAGGTCATTTTATATATGTTATTAAAATATTTTATAAAATATTAAAAATGACAGGAACGCTTGTATATCGACAATATTATATCAAGTAGCTACCTTAAATCTTTCTCTGTTTTGCTACCCTACAAGCGCCAGCTTAATTAATTAAGGCTGCTCCGATCAAGGCCTGACCTGGTTCTTAATTAATCCGACCCTGTAGGACAAAACATCATTGTCCAATTTAAGACTACTTTAATATAATAAAGCCTTTATACAAGCTTCGGCTCTGCCATATAGACCGTTTGCAGTAATAAGAGAGGTCTAACCTCCCAGCCTATCCTGTCATTTCTTATGAAATAATTTAGGTTTTAAAAAGATTTTGTAAAAATTTCTAAAATCAAAGAAAAATTTATATAGTAGTATAACTAAAATATAACTAAAATGAAAATATTAATAGTTGATGATTCTAATTTTATGCGAGTTACTATAAAAAGAATACTTTTAGATATTTCACAAAATGAAATTTATGAAGCTATTAATGAAGATGATGCAATAGAAAAATTTAATGAAATTAATCCAGAAATTGTTTTTTTAGATATTATGATGAAAAAAGGTGATGGTGGTATCACCGCCTTAAAAAAAATGAAAGAAATAAATCCAAATGTAAAAATTGTGATTGTCACTGCTCTAAATAAAGATAATGTTTTAGTTACTAAAGCTTTGAGTGAAGGTGCAAATGGTGTAATAAAAAAACCATTTTCTAAAGAAGATTTATTATTATATTTATAAATATAAAAATTTATTTTAAAAAAATTATTTCTTAAATTTATTAGAATGATTAAAAAAGCACGGGATGGGACTCGAACCCATGAATAATCGGGTTGCAGCCGATCGCCTTAGCCGCTTGGCTACCCGTGCATAAACGGATCTGAAGGGATTCGAACCCTTGATCTACGGCTTAGAAGGCCGTCGCATTATCCAGACTATGCTACAGATCCAATAAAATTAGGAATTATAAGCTTTTTTTAAATGTTTTTATTTGTACAAGTATTAAAATAATTAGACTTAATTTTATTATAATTTAATTAAGACCAGTGGACATTCTTGTGTGAAATATATAAATCAAATACACCTATTATATTTTATAACTGAGGTGATAAATATGATAAACATAAATGTTGATTATAACAAAGAATTGTATTGTGATTTATTATTTAACCAAATAAAAAAATTAACTCTCAAAAATACAAAAAATAAAATAAGAGGTGGTAATAATGGATATTTTTGAAGAAATTGAAAAAGAATTAATGGAACAAATAAAGCTAGAAAAAATTAATTATGATTTTAAAAATCAAAATAATTTAAATCCAGCAAAAGAAAGTTTAATTATTTAATTTTATTTTTTTTATCCAGTTGCCAAAACATTTCCAACAACTAAATTTGCAATTAAATTAAAAGTAACAATACATGTAAGTGCTAGCATACAATAAAGCAAAGTTCCATTTACTAAATTTTTTCCAATTAAATATTCTTCCTTTAATTTATCTGAACCATTTTCAACACCACTTAATATAATTGTCAAGATATAAATTACTGCAACAACATACAAACCAACACTAATCTGAAAAAAATATGTTGGAATTCCAATACCAAAAAAACCATCCATGCCAGCCATCCCTTCAACTTCTGCACCTTGAGTTGCTAAAGCAAAACTAATCTTACCTAAAACATTTGTAATCATTGATGCGATACCTATAACAATAGCAGATATAATTGGTGCTAAGAATGAATTTAAAGATTTCATAGAAGAAATAACATCAGATAATAAATCTTCTAATCGCTCATCAATTCTATGAATTTCTTTCATATAATTTGAAATGCTAATTATTGCTTGGGATGCAATTTTTGGACTTTTCCTAATTGCTTCAACCAAAACTTTCATTGAACCTTCAATTACTGATGATGGGTAGTTGTACACCACACCATGTTCTTTTGAAAATAATGCTTCTTTTACGCCATATCCTAAATTTGTAATTTTCATGCTAACTTCACTAAAAAATTTACCAGAAACCGTACCTTTCATTACTGTAGCAACTTTTCCAAATGCAACTTCGGCTGGAAAACCATCACCCAACCTATTTCCAAGTTGAAATAACCCTGAAGAAAATTCTCTTTCAAGTTTTTTTGATTCATCACGAATTTTAATAATTTTAGAAGATCTAATTTTATAATATAAACCAACAGATAAACCAAAAGCTAAAGGAATAAATACACTAAATATTGAAGAAAATAAATCAAAGGGCCCTGTTAAAACTAAATTACCTTGTCTATCTTTAATTTCTTCATTATTTGAATCTAGTTTTGGTAAAAATTCTAACAAACAATATTGTCCTTCACTACACTCTTCAGGTCCTAAATAATTACCTTCACCAATTGGAATATTTTTAAAACCTATTACTGAGAGAATTATTGGAATTAAACCAATTAAAAATAAAATTATAAATAAACTTATTGCAAAAAATTTTGGATCTTTTCTATATTTTCTAACACTTGGGTTTGATTTTGTAATATCTGTATCGCCATAACCTGTTGGCCTTGAAGCTAAAATATTTTTTCCAAGATAATATACAATTCCAGGTAATACTATTGCATAGAAAATAAAAATATAATACCATTCTGCACCTTGAATAAAGCTTACAACTAAAGGTAGTAAAACTAAACCTAAAATTGGTAAAACAAATCCAAGCATATTAAGTGATGTTAATGGAGATTTTAAATTATGAGCATAATGCATCATTTTTTCAAATGTTTCACTTAAAATAACATCCAATGCCTTATCAAGCATCTTTAAACGATTATCATTTGAGCCTTCATACAAACTTGCTTCAATTAAATGCATTGATTCTACAAATTCAGGATTGTATTCACGCCATACTTGAAGATAATTGTCTAATGATTCTCTAACACTTGAAAATTTTCCAGTTTCAATGTCCCATAATACTTTTCTTAAATCTAAAGATAAAGGACCAGTTATATGATCTGCAGAAAAAACAATTCCAAGTTCTAAATTAGAAGTATGCCTCATAAAAGTAACAATATAAAAAACACCTAAAATCATATCACCACTTGCACTAAGCCTCCAGGAATTTGCTATAAAATAAGGTATATTTTGAAGAGGTATCATAAATGCTAATCCAACAAATACAGAAAAACCTATAAAAAAGATTGGTGGATCTTTTTGAAAAATTAATGCAATTAAAAAAACTAAAATCATCCCAATTAATATTATAAAAATTGGCATTAAAATTGCAAATGTTGCAGCACCTGTTGGTGTAATATTTAAATGAGACGTACTAATTGCTTGTACTAATTTATCATAATTTTTTTTATCAGGTGCAATTTTAACAAGTTTTTCACAAAAATTACATGCATTTTCATAAAAAGATGTACCTTTTGTATGCATTTCATTTCTAAATGTTTTATATTGACTAGAATAGTTTGAACTAAAAGCATCATTATTATTATTATTATTATTATTATTATTATTAGAATAATTATTTATTGAAGAAGATGTACCTTCTAATTGAATCTCATTTGAAAGTTTTTGCTTGTATTTTTCAAGTATTTTTCTAGTTTCTTCATCAATTTTTTCAGCCATTCTATTTATTCTTTTATTCTATTTTTCTTTAATGTTTTATTTAACCAAATTTCCCATTCTTCTTTGATTAATTTTGGATCCATAATTCCTGTTTCATTTTTTACTTTTTCAGAAATTAAATGAAACATATCATTACATTTAATTACAAATGGTGCTTCAAGTAAATCATCATTTCCAAGTTTTATAGAAACATCAACCAATTTTTGTTTTAATTCTCCTCGTAGCATAATATTGTTCCAAACACTATCCCAATCACCTGCAAATTCTTTAACGTTTGCTGCAATACTTTTTAAAATATCCGAGTCACCATTCATTATTTCTGAAGTTACAACTAATTCATCTTTTTTAGAATCATATTTCATTAAATCTACAAAACCATTTTCAAGCAAAGGATCAGTTTCCCAGTGTTTTCTAATTTCAGTAATTTGTGTAATCCTCCTATTTCTATGCATTCCATCTGCACTTTTAACTGGATTTGCAACAATTACTAAATCTGTTGCTTTAAATGAGGTTTTTGGAACACCAATATCATTTACAACCCTATCATAAACACCATAAGGACTATCACCATGAATAGTACCTGCAACAACATTAGCAGCAGCACCAACCCTCATAGCTTCATATAATGCAACGGCTTCTTTGCTTCTAACTTCTCCAACAATTAATGCAGAATCTCCCATCCTAAGTGTACTTCTAATACCATCAGATGCATCCATTTCAGAAGATTTTCTTGCAAGTGCAGATGCAACCTTCATTGATTGTATATTAAATCCTAATTTTCTAAGTGGTGGAACAGGTAATTCTAAAGTATCTTCAACAGTCATTATTCTATATCTTCTCATTATTTCAACAATTAAACTAGATAACATACTACTTTTACCAGCACCTCTTGTACCTGCAACAAGCATCGTCCTTGTACCATCAATTAAAAAACTTAATAATCCTGCCGCAGTTGCATTAATCATTTTATATTTTATAAATAAAGGAAGAGTCCATGGTTTATCTCTATGTCGTCTAAAAGAATAAGCAAGACCTGTTGGATTTAATGGTTTTGTAATTACTGAAACTCTAGTATTTGCACCTGGTAATTCAAGTTCTGTATCTAATATTGGATCTGCTTCATCTAAAGGTCTACCTGAAATCATCCTTAATTTTGATGCCCAAGATTCAGCTTCCTTTCGTGATGGTACAATATTTGTAACACAATCATTATATTTATTATGAACCAAAAATATAGGTACTTGACCCATCGGACTGTTAATTGATATATCTTGTATAAATTCATCTTGTAATAAAATTTCAATTAACCCAAATCCAACAGTATATCTTACAAGTATTTGTGATAATTTTTTTGTTTCAGCTGAACTTAAGGTAATATTTTTGTTAGATGCAAGTTCAGATATTAAATCATAACCAATATTAAAAAATACTTCCCTCATTCTTTCAGGATTTGTAAATTCCTCTTCACGGGGTTTGTGTTCAGCTAAAATTTTTCGTGCAACATCTAATAATTCATATTTTTCCTCGTCTAATTTAAATTCAGGTGGAACTACATGATATAAATATTGAACAGAATCTGGAAATTTAAAAATTGTAACTTCACTTGAATCTTCAAGAGAATAACTATCCAATTCTTCTCCATTTGAAGGATAATTTGCCATTAATTTTGTAAACATAAAATCAGGTTTTATTATTGGATGAAAAATTTCACGGTAAACTGATCTATCACCTACCCTATAACCTGCAAGATAACTTTTTGCAAGCTTAATTAACTTAGTATTTTCAAGAGATTTTAAAATAAAATTTAAAATTGAGATATATTTATGAATACACTTTGGACAATTATCATTTGATGCTTTATCCATTTTTATTCGCTCTCTTCGCATTATTCTTCGTGTTAAAACAAAAGCACCAATTGGATCTGATTTAAATAATCTAAAAATTTCATTTTGTATTTCATTATATCGTTTATCCAAACAATTTTTGCAAATTTCTTGATTTCCTAAAGAAAAATAACCAAAAACATTTTTTTGTCGTGATAAACTTTTATAAGCATTAGCAATTTCCATTAAAATTGAAGTTTGAGAATTATCATATTCAACATCTCTTTTTTGAGAACAAATAATTTTTGTTGATGATGGATTTTCAATTAACATGTCTATTATATTTGCCATACAAATTGAATTATCTTCAATAGAAGGAGAATATGGACAATTTGTACAATTAACAAAAATAGTAGTTTCGTCGCCATCTCTTATTACATCGTGTTCACAAACTTTTTTAACATTATTTTTTGAAGTTGTCATTAAAATCCCTTTTTAAAAATAAAAATTTAAATTAAGCAAAAATCTAAATATTACTTATTATTTATTTAATTAATATATTAAATATAAAAATAAATACCACCACTTAAATATAACAACATAACATTATTATATATTTAAGTAATATTTTATAATGTTTATGAAAATTTATAAAAATTAACAAAATAATAAAATGGAACAAAACAATCAAATGAATACAGATGAAACTTTAAATATGGTTAAAGATTCTATGAGAAGATTAAGGTTACTCGAAGAAAAATATAATAATTTAAGAAAAACAATTGTTGTTAATGAACAAAATATGCTAAGTCAAAATAAAAAAATAAACCATGATGTTAAATCATTTGAAAATGACATTTTAGAATTAAAAAAACATATACGAAGTATGAGTGAAGAAATTAAATTAATAATAAAAGAAGTACAAAATACTGTTAAAAAAAATGAAGTTAAAGTACTTGAAAAATATATTAGTTTTTGGGATCCTTTAAGTTATGTTACAAAAAGTGAAGTTAATAGTTTAATAAAAAAACACATAGAATATGAATTTAAAAAAAAAGATGCTGAAGAAAAATAATTTTAAAAATTAAAAAACGAAACCTTTAAAAAACAATTAAATAATATAAATAAAAAGAGAAAAAATGAGTATTTTTGGAAAAAAAGAAGAAAATAATGAACAAAAAAATGAATCTGATTTAAATATACCACCAATTGATAAAATATTAACAATGCGACAGCAAGGTTTAACAAATAATCAGATTATACAATCACTTCAAAAAAATGGATATGATTCTAACGTAATTCTTGAAGCTATGAATCAATCAGATATAAAACAAGGAATTGAAGAGCAAGCACCACAAAATTATGAAAATCCAGAAAATATTTCAAATCAAATGCAATTTCAACAACAAGATGATAATATGGAACAACAAAATAATTTAAATCAACAAATGTCAAATATTGCACAAAATATTGATACACCACAAAATCTTCCAGATTTTAATGTAAATAGCGTTGAAAAAATAAGTATTGAAAGAATTGAAGAAATTGCTGAAGCTATAATTGATGAAAAATGGAATGAAATTGTTAGAAGTATTAACAAAATTATTGATTGGAAAGAGAGAACTGAAGAAAAAATTAATAGAATAGATCAAAAATTTATTGAATTAAGAAAAGATTTTGAAGGCTTAAACCATGGAGTCTTAGGAAAAATAGATGATTATGATAAAAATATAGGAGATTTAGGAGTTGAAATAAAAGCGATGGAAAAAGTTTTTCAAAAAATAATTCCTTCTTTAACAGAAAATGTTCATTCTTTAGAAAAAATTACAAATAAAATGAAAAAACAAGAATAATTCTTATTTTAATGGCGGACTACTAAGCATTTTTGTACCAATAGCTGCAATTAATAATAAAAAAAGCATTCCTAATACTTGTGGGTTATAAAATGTTGCCCCAACGTTTGTTGAAAAATCTGTTGTTCCACTATCAGTTGAACCAGAATCTCCAGGTTTTACATATGTTGATGTTTCATTTTGCTCAACACCTGAATATTTTTCAAGTGACTCTTGACCAAAAACATGGCTTAAACCACCAAGTAAAATAACCAAGCATACAATTAAAATACTCCAGTAAACTCCAGGTTCTTTTATGATTGTATGTAAATTTGAATCAGTTACACCAAACATCTTTATAACCATTATAATAAAAACTGCAAAAATCATTAAAAAAACAAACCATGGTATTATGTAAATAATTATTTCTCTAACTGTAGTAGAAAAAACAGTAGCCATAAATGCAATAACTAATGCCATCATTGCATGTAATGACTTTACATCTCCAAATAATTTAGACCATTGTAAAAATGCAAAGAACATTGCAAATACAAATAAGAATACAAATACAGGTGAAAAATGTTGCAATAATTCAATGTTCATTGTTGGAGTTGCCATTTTTATTAATTTTATTATTGATTACCTTTTGGTGGATTTCTAGTTTCATCATCATCATCATCACCATTTGCTTCAACTATATAATAAAACACTAAACCAAATACTATTAAAATTAAAACAACAGCCATGGTTTGATTATTTAAGTAAGCACCAAAAATATTAGTCCACCAATTTGCAGCTGCTCCAAAAATATAAACAACAACAGCTAAAGATACCCAAACCGGCCATTTATTACCAAATGTTGAGTTTTTACTATCAGATGTAATATTTAATAGTACTAATGCTAATACAACTGCAATTAATACTGCAATAAAATTTGGAAGTGCTGTATTTATTATTACAACAATGTCTTTGCCTGCAGGATATTTACCCATAATATGTGGAATTACAACAAGCATACCTGCAACTCCTGCAAAAACCGCATTTATTTTTTTATTTTCTAAAACTTGTGTTTTTTCTAAAACTGCAAACATTATTGCAAAAACTAATATAAATGGTAAAAATGCATCAACCATGCCCATTGATTCAAGCCATCTGAAAAATTCAACAAAATTTAAATTCATTTTAAACCTCCAAAATTATAAATTTATTTTATAAATATTTATTTTCCACTACTATCTTTACTTTTGACTGGATTTGTAATCCAAAACATCATTAAAATAATAAAACCAACTAAAACAATTGCACTAACTGCAGTTGAATCATAATTTGTAACTAAATAATCCCATGCAAATTCAAGCCATGGCTCACCTTTATATGGGATTGCATGTGCAAAAACTAAAAAAACACCAATACCCATTATTGCAATCATTAAATTTTTCCATGTATTATTTAATTTAAGTTCTTCTTGATTTCCATAAAAAAAATATGCAAGCATTAAAAAGCTAACTGATATTACAAGTAAAAGTACTATATTTGGTAATGCAGTATTTATAATTGCAACCATCCTTGCAGATGCAACAACTAAAAAACCAACAACAAATGCAACCATTGCATTAATATTTTTTTTTGAAACTTCTTTTCCATCAACTAAATCAAAACCAAAAACTTTTGTTTTTTCTAAAATTGCAAAAAAGATAGTGAATGTTAATAAAAATGGTAATACTACATCATAAATTCCTAATTTATGAAAAAATTCAATTACACCTCTAAATACAGAATGCTCTTCCATAATTAAATCTTTTTATAAAATAAGTATATAAAGTTTTCGATTAAATATTAAAAAAATACTAAAAATAGTAATAATTAATATATAAAATAATTTATTTAAAAACAAAAAGATTTATAATAATTAAAAATTTGAAATTTTTTATATTTAAAAAATAAAAGGTGGTGATCTGATTTGATTAATGAAAAAATATTCAAAGCATATGATATTAGAGGAATTTATCCAACACAATTAAACGAAGAAACTGCATTTTTAATCGGAAAAGCAATTGTTGAATACTTAAAATGTAAAACTATTGTTATTGGAATGGATATGAGAGATTCATCAATTAGTTTAAAAAAATCTTTAATTAATGGAATTACTTTTATGGGATGCAATGTAATTGATATTGATTTATGCACAACACCTATGAATTATTTTGCAAATGGTTTTTTTAATGCAGATGCATCTGTTGTAATTACAGCATCACATAATCCAAAAGAATATAATGGATTTAAAATTTGTAAAAATAATGCAATCCCACTAACAGGTGATGTTGATTTAGTAAAAATAAAAGAATTATGTATTAAAAATGAATTTGTTAAATCAAAAGAAGAAGGAATTGTTAAAAAAGAAAATATAATAAATGAATATTGTAATTTTATTTCAAATTATTATCACAATAAAGAAAATAAGAAAATAAAAATTGTAATTGATAGTGCTAATGGAATGGGTGCTTATGAATTAAAAGCTTTAAAATTAGAAAATATTGAAATTATTTCTATGTATGAAGAATTAGATGGTAATTTTCCAAATCATGAAGCAAATCCACTAAAATATGAAACATTAAAAGATTTACAAAAAAAAGTAATAAAAGAAAATGCAGATTTTGGTATTGCTTTTGATGGAGATGCTGATAGATGTGGTTTTATTGATGAAAATGGAGAAATTATTAGAAACGATTTTATAACTGCATTAATTGCAAAAGATATTTTATTAGAAAAAAGTAATCAAAAAATATTTTATGATTTACGAAGCTCTAAAATTGTAAAAGAAATAATTGAAAATAATAATGGAATACCATTAATGTCTAGAGTTGGACATTCTTTTATTAAAAAACAAATGAGAGAAGAAAATGCAGTTTTTGCAGGAGAATTATCAGGTCATTTTTATTTTAAAGAAAATTATAATACTGAATCTAGTGCACTTGCCGTAATTAGAATAATTAATATTTTATTAAAATCTAATAAAAAATTATCGCAATTAATTTTAGAAATGCAAAAATTTTTTCAAAGTGGTGAAATTAATAAAAAAGTTTCAGATTCAAAAATAATAATTGAAAAAATTAAAGAAAAATATAATGATGCAAAAATATTTTTTCTTGATGGTATAAGTGTTGAGTATGATAATTGGTGGTTTAACATTAGGTCATCAAATACAGAGCCTTTACTTAGATTAAATTTAGAAGCAAATACAAAAGATTTAATGAAAGAAAAAACAAAAGAAGTCCTTAACTTATATGAAATATAAAATGCAAAAAAAGAAAAAAAAGCAAGTTTCTTTTAAAGATAAATTAAAAGAAATACTAAATGATGAAGAATTAAAAAAAATAAAGACTGCGTTTGATTTAATTGGCGATATTGCTATTTTAGAAATAGATGAGGAACTTCGCAGTAAAGAAAAAAAAATTGCACAAATTCTTTTAGATTGTCATAAAAACATAAATACAGTTGTTAGAAAAGATAGTGAACATAAAGGAAAATACAGAAAACAAAATATGAAATACTTAGCTGGTGAAAATAAAAAAGAAACACTTCATAAAGAAAACAATACATTGCTTTATGTTAATATAGAAGATGTTTATTATTCTCCGCGACTTTCAAATGAAAGAAAAAGAATAGTAAATCAAGTTAAAAAAGATGAAAATGTTTTAGTTATGTTTTCAGGCCTTGGACCATATACTACACAAATTGCAAAAAACACAAATGCTTTACGAATTGTTGGAATTGAAATAAATCCAAAAGGTCATAAATTATCTTTATTAAACAACAAAAAAAATAAATTAAAAAATGTTGAATTATTTAATGGTGATGTAAAAAAAATATTACCAAATTTAATTAATGAACCAATAATTGGATTAAAAGCACATTATGAAAAAAAACATTTAGATGCAAAATTAAAAAATAATAAAGTTAAATTAATGGAAATTTTTCTAAAAGAAGGAGATTTAGAAAATAATTATAATATATTTTATAAAAATGTCAAAGAATTAAAAAAAAAAGTTGATAAAATAATTATTCATTCACCTTATTTTTATAAAGGAAATGAAGTATCGCCTAGTACAAATATTTTAGAAATTAAAAAAACAACAAAGGAATGTTTTAATATACTTGAAAATACTTGTAAAGAATTAAAACTTGAAGGATTTATTGCACATCCATATACAACCCCAATAAATAAAAAATATAGAAAATTTGATGGTAAAATATACAAATATAGAAAAATTAATTTTGAAGAATTTTTTGAAAAAAATAAATACAAATATTTAATGATTGAAAATTTAATTTTACATTTTTTTGCAAAAGCAAATACAATAATTAGCTTAGTAAAAAAATTAAATTTAAAATTTTGTCTTGATTTAGCACATTTATATGGTTCATGTAAAAATGAAGAAGAGTTTTATAAAAATTTTCATAGATTATCTAAATTAACTAATTATTACCATATTGCTGATGCAAAACATTTAAATTTAAATCGTGAATTAATAAAAAAAGAACACTCATTTGAAGTAGGAAAAGGTAATCTTGATTTTACTAAAATTTTACCTTTTATCAATATAGGAATATGTGAAGTAAAAAATGAAGATGAATTAAATCCAAAGGAAATGATTAACTCATGGAAAAAATTAAACAAATTAAAACAAAAATTAAGTAAATTTGACAGAATTTTAATGCCACTTCCAAAATCAGCAGAAAATTTTTTAGATTTAGCATTAGATGCTTCAAAAAAAAACACAATAATTCATTTTTATGACTTTTTACATGAAGATGAATTTTATTTAGCAGAAGACAAAATAAAAAAAGCTTGCAAAAATAAAAACATTAAATATAAGATATTAGATTTAGTAAAATGTGGACAGCATTCACCTAGAACATATAGAATTTGTGTTGATTTTAAAATTTTATAAAAATAATAAAAACATTTAAAATTAAATCAATTAATCTAACTAATAAAGTTATTTTAATTAATAATTTTGAGAAATGCAATAGCACAATGACCCTAGTGAACACCAACTGAGCTAAAGCTGTGATGAACGGAAGTAACTTGGCAGTGCTGCATAGATTCTTTATATATTAATAAATAAATTTATAAAAAAATTATCTTCTCAATACATTATTTTTCTATTTTTAGAATATAAATTAAAAATAAAATTGTAAAATAAAAAATTAACCAAACATATTTATGAAAGAATTATCGTTTTCATCTATTGTCTTAATTTTAGTAATAGCTTTTATGAAATCTTCTTGTATTATTTTTTCTCGTTTTTCTCTAATTGCAAAATAACCAGCTTCAGTTGCAACTGCAAAAATTTCAGCACCAGATAGACCCTCTAGTTTATCACAAATTAAATCAATATCAACTTTTTTATCAAAATTCATATTTTTTGTATGTATTTTAAAAATTTCTTTAATTCCATCTTTTTTTGGTAATGGAACTTCTATTAATCTATCAAATCTACCTGGCCTTAATATTGCTGGATCTAGTGTATCAATACGATTAGTACAACCAATTATTTTTACATTTCCAAGTGGTTTAAAACCATCAATTTCTGCAAGTAATTGCATAAATGTTCTTTGAACTTCTCGCTCGCCAGATGTTCCAAGTTCGATACGCTTTGATGCAATAGCATCAATTTCATCAATAAAAATAACAGAAGGTGATTTTTCTCTAGCTAACTGAAATACTTCTTTAACTAATTTTGATCCTTCACCTATAAATTTTTGAACTAATTCTGAACCTACTATTTCAATAAAAGTTGAATTTGTAGATGCTGCAACTGCTTTTGCAAGTAAAGTTTTACCAGTTCCAGGCGGACCATTTAATAAAACTCCTTTTGGAGGAGTAATTCCAACTTTTTTGAACAATTTTGGATTTGTTAATGGAAGCTCAACAACTTCTTTTATTTCTTCAATTTTATCTTTAAGACCACCAATAGAATTCCAATTAATTTTTGGTTTTTCAACAATTACAAAACTTTCAACATTAAATTGTTTACTTACATCAACTTTTTCAACAATTGTTAAATTTTTTTGTTCACACAAAACTGTATTTCCAGCACCAATATCTGTACAATCAGAAGAAATACCTACAAAAAATTTATTACCATTTGGTGTTTTAATAATTGCTTTGTCTTTAATAACTTCACAAATATCACAAACCATTAATGCAGGTTGCCGATATTTATTAATTTCAGTTTGTAAATGGTTTATAGTTTCTCTTAATATTTTATTTTCCCATTCTAATTTTGCTTCAAAAGCTTCTTTTTCAGAACCACTTGCTGAAGGATTATTTGAAGACATTCTATTTTCAAGAAGCCTATTAAACTCGCTATCCATATAAAACAGAAAGAAATAATGTTTTATAAATATTTCGTATAAATAAAAAAAATAAAATTTTTAATTATTTATTTAATTTAAATTTAATTTTTTAAAATCGGAGTCATTTAAAATTAATAATACAATTAAGAAACTAAAAAATAAATAAATAAATAAATAAATAAATAAATATTAATATATTTTTTTAATCTTTCCAATCATTTCTAATAAATTTTTTTACATGCTCTTTTACAACATCATCATTTCCTAAAGCTGCATGTAAACTCATATCTGGCGAATATTTTGATGCAATAACTTTTCTTCCTAAAGCTTCTGCCATTGACCTAATATGATGCGGCGCACCACCACAGCAAAGTCCAATAAAATTAATACCTAAATTTTTAGCTTCAATTGCAAATTCGGCACATTCTTCTCTAGTCATAAGATATGGTTCTAGAAAAATTGGAAAAGCGTTTTTTCCATCTTTTTTTTTTAATTTTTGAAAAGTTGGATATTCATTAGTAGTATTATATGGTACTGGAAGTGCTGCAACTGGACATTTTACTTTTTCTCTAATTCGCTTTAGTATAGGAAGCATTGTTTTTGGTCCCATGCCACAATTTAAACCAACAACATCAGCACCTTCTTCTTCTAATTGCTTACATGCATCTTCAAAAGAATGACCTTCTATTGTCTTTTCAGTAAATGGTGCAAAATTAATAACTGCAGGTAAATTAAATGATTTTATAACTTTTAATGCAATTCTTGCTTCTTCTAAATAAGAAATTGTTTCTGCAATAATTAAATCAGCCCCTTTCTCTTTTGCCCACCTAACTTGTTCTTCATACATAGCTTCAACAATTGGTGCAGTTTCATCATGATTTGTATGATCATACACCCAAGTATTACAAATGTTACCAGCCATTAAAACATTACCCTTAACTGCAACTTCTTTTGCAATTTTTAATGCATTTCTATTCATTGCTTCTAAATCATGTTCTCTACCAATTGTTTTTAGTTTATCACGATGAGCATAATAAGTAAAAGCAACAATTATATCAGAACCACAATTTAAAAATTCTTTATGTAATTCAGTTACTGCATTTGGATAATCTAAAACCACTTCTGGAACAAATGCCCCAGCTTTTAAATATCCACGTCTTTCTAATTCAAATAAATATCCTTCAGCACAAAGGATAAAATCACTTTTAAGTTTATTAAAAAAATCCATAAATTAAATTAAGTGATAATTTATATAAAAACGTTTCTATTTTAGTTTAAATAAATATAATTTATTTAAAAAATACGAAAAGTTTAAATCTTAGATAGTAAATAACTAATTTATGGGATTATTCCATCTTATAGGTGTTTTAATTGGTGCAATAATAGTATTTGCAACAAAAATTTTTTGGATAACTACATGTTATATAACTTCAGAATATTTTGAAACATTAAATGTAGAAATTTGTCATAATTTTGAAAACATAATATTTTGGTTTGGAATAATTATAATTAGTTTTTCAGTATTAGGATTTATTTTAAAAATGTTTAAAAGTAAATAAATTTAATCTTAATAAAATAGAAAAAATAAAATATTAAAAATGATTATGTTTTATAATATTCATTCAACGTATTTTATTCCAATAAATTTTTCATTTTTTCTATAAGGACTTACTTGATATATTTTATAATGTGCTTTTTTAACTTCACTTGTATTTTTTTTTATTGAATTTAATACATCTAAATTAGGTATCTGACCAAGTGAGATTCCATAAATTTGAGTAATACCTGAAAATAAATCAAATGCATAATCAAGTGGATCATCAGATAATTTCTCAGTAACTTTGTATTTTGCTTCAACATAATCATGCCTTCTATAAGTGAATTTTTTTAAACTATTATTGATATCTTTAGAACATTTATCAGTTTTTCTATTTGTTGAATTAATAATATGTAAAACATTATTGTGAGCCTGACTATAATTTTTATTTTTTATATAGTTATTAATCCTATTAATTTTAGATTCATATTTGTTTAAGCATAATTTTGCATCCATTTGTTCTTCTTGTCTTTTTAAATTAGATACTAATTCATCTAAACTTGAAGGTTTTTTATTTATTTTTTGAACATTTTTTTGTATTACCATATTAGATTTTGCATAATCTTTTGATTTAAGTCTATCACCTCCAGTATAATATGTTTCTTGTGTAATACAACCAGATAAACTTAATGCAACTAATCCACAAGCAATTACATTTTTAATATAATTCATTTTTATCACCTATTATCTTAAATAAATATTTGAAAACAACCCCTTATTTTTTTCATACTGAATTTTTTGTTCAAGATCTTTTTGCATATCTAATGCTCGTTTTAATTGATTATTATCTCCTGTTGTTGCTATTTTATTAATTTTTAAAAATTCATCAGCATATTGCTCTCTTTTTGCATTTGCATATCTTGAAATAAGTTTTTGAAATCGTTTTTCATAATCTATTGCTTGATTTATAATGTTATTTTTTTCTGGAAAATTTTCATTTCTTAGTTTTTCAATAATTTTTTTATTATCTTTATGACTTTCTATCATTTTATATGGATTATTACTTCTCAATGAATTTTCATAAGAATTTAATTCATTTTTATATGATTGAATTAATTCAGAATATGGATTTTTCTTTTCTTCGATTTTTTTGGAACTTTTAATTGAATTTTTTTTTGGTTGTGAATGATTATAAGATTTAGAAACAACATCGCTAATTTCAACAGTTTTAGTATATGATTGATTAGCGTCAATATTTTTATTTTTATCAAAACAGCCATTAATTGAATATATTAAAAAAGAAGTTACAATAATTCCTGCAACAATTCCTCTCTTTATTTTTGTTGGAATTAATTTAATTATTTGTGAAAATTCAGATTCATCATCAAAAGAATAATTAGGAGTTTCTTGATTAATATTTCTGAAATTATCAATAGGATTAGTATAATTTTCATCAATATTATTATAATCTACTTTAGGTTTATCCTCTTTTTGTATTTTTCTTTTTTTAAAATTTATTTTTTTATTGTCTTTTGAAGATAATCCTGATTTTTTTGTTTGTTTTTTTTGATTAACTTTCTTTTTAATACAAAAATTTTGTTGATTTTTTGTAGTTTCATTAATTTTGTTTGATTTTAAATATTCTAAAATAACTTTATTTTTTTTATTAGTTGGTAAAATATTTAATGTATCATATAAAAATTTTAAAGGCTTTTTTTTAGAATTATTAAAAGAGAATAATTTTTTATCATCAAGTTTTTTATATAAATCATTAACCAAAATTAAAGATTCAATATCGTATACATCATTACAATTATTAATCAACCAACAAATATTTTTTTGATTTAATTCGTTTTCAATAATATGTGATAATATTTTTATTTCATTAAAGTCTTTATTATTTTTTTGATTTTGTCTTTTATTTTTTTTTGCATTTAGATTTTTATCTAATATAAGATAATTTATTTCTTCAATTGACAATAATTTATCTTCATTAAATTTTGGAATTAAATATCTAATTAAATCATTTCCTACAATACTTGCAAATGAAGAATCTTTTTCAACAATTTTTTTTAGATGATTTTTATTTAAATTATCTGTAAAATATTTTACAATATAATTTTTATCTAAAAAATCTAAATCAAAAACATCTTTTCTTTTTTTTGTTTTTAAAATTATATCTTCTAAAATTATTCTTTCATTTATTTTCATAACTTTAATTAAGTTATTTTTATTAATTAAGTTTTAGCAAAAAAAATTGAAAATTTTTCGGATTTTTTTTATAAAAGTTTATTAAGAACATTTGACTAACAAAACGTAAGGTAAATAATACAAAATATACTCATGGGTGATAATCATGCAAGATTATGAAGATAATATTAAAAAAGAAAACAAAAGGCCAAAAAAACTTTTTTTAAATGAAGATGAAAAACCAAAATACATTCCAAAAAAATTATTTAATAAAGAATATAAAAATTACTCTAATGATACACAAGATACTATATCTAATAATTTTGATGAAATAATAAAGCAAGAAAATATTAATGAACCAGAAATTGAAAAACTTTATAATTTTAACAATCAAAACTATCCAATATCAACTATTTCAATCGATGAACTTGATAATTGTGTTAAAAATGTAGGAATAGGACAAAAAAAACTTGAGACAATTATATTAAAAAATAATTCTAAAATTTATAAATATTCTAATTTAGCATATAATGAAATAAAAAAATTAATGGGATTTAAAAAACCACAAGAAGAGACAATATTAGATATTTTCATGGAACAACAAGATAATGTGTCATATATGAATTCTGTTTTAGTTAATCTTATTAGGAAACATGAGCCTGAAATTTTAAAATATAATCAAGAACTTGAAAATGCAATAAATCAGGCTGTTTATTACAATAAAAGTAAAGAATTTTATAGACAAAAATCTCCAAAAGCAATTCAAACATTTAATGAAGCACAAAATACATTATCAAAAATTGAAAGGAAAAAAGATCCAGAAAAATATTATAATGTTTTAAAAAATAAAGAAAAAGCAAAATACAATTTAATAGAAATGAGAACAAATTGCTTTTTATCAGATATGTTTTCTACGCACTATGAAAAAGCAATTGATAAAATGGTATACATACATGAAATAAGCAGTAATTTAATGTCAAGTGTTAAAGGAATTGCAACAAAAACTAAATTATATCAAGAAATGTTATATAATACTGTTAAAGATTGGCAAAGAATTACTGATCTTAGTATGTCAGTAAAAGCTGTAAGCAAAGGAGTATTAAGCTTATCTAATTATCATAAACAAATGGAAGAAATGTATATAAAATCAGTTAAATCAATAATTGAATGCCAAAATCAAAATATTGAAGGAAAAATGATTGATAAATCTTTAAAAAATCTTTCATCCTTATCATCTGAAGTGGATAAAAGTATGTATAATACTACAAAAATATATTTAGATAAATAAAATAAATAAAACAAATGGGGGAGATAAAAATGAGTTTAGATTTATTATTGGGGGTTTTATACCCAAATGACAAAAAAAAAAATGAAAGTATTAAAAGGGTTTTGCCAGAGGAATATTATGGAATAGAAGTTTCAAATTTTGTAGAAAGAATGCTTGATTCAGAACCTGATTTTTATAATCCAACAAAATATACCGAAGATGAAGAAGAATTATGTGACAAAGCAATAGAAAATATTAATTTTTACCAGAATCGAAATGATACTCAAATGATAATAAAAGCCAATACAAATGAAAATTCAGAATATTATCCTGAAAAAATAAATCTTAACATAAAAGATGAATTATGTGAATATACTGGTGATATTGTACAACAAAAAACGATGAAGCTTCCAAATGGAGAAGAAAAATATGTAAGTGTAATTGAAATGTATATAAATTTTGATGCAACAGGTGGAGCAAAAAAAAATTATAAATAAATTTTTTATTTTTTTATATTTTTTAAGGTGTTATAAATGGATGAAGCAGTTGAATTTGCCAAAGAAATTCTTAAAAAAAATAATAGAATTAATGAATATGATTTTAATAAAGGAATTGATAAATTTGATACATCTACAATAGATTATAAAGAAAAAATAACACTTGATTCTCTTCTTGAAACTGATTATAGATCGTATCAAGATTATGTTAATCCAAGAAATCCACTAATGCCACTTGAATTTTATAGATTAGCAATTGAAAATGCAAAAAATTTATCTAAATATGAAAAAAATGGTGAATTTGATTCTTTAGCATATGAAAATAGTAAAGAAAAAGAGATTAGTGATAAACTTTTAAAAGAATATAAAAATAGGCAAATTGCAAGAAACATAAACAAAAAAATAAACAAACATGTTTTTAATGAAATATCAAATGTTATGATTGATACATATGCAGTTGAAAAAATATATACCTTAATAGATCAAGTTTATGAACTATCAAGAGAAAAACTAAATGATAGTATTGAATGTGAATTCTATTTATTATCAAAGCAAGATGAAAACGGACACAATATCATAAAAGATATATTTTTTGAAGCACCACAATATAATATACAAACAAGATGCGAAGGACTTTTAAAAGATGAAACAAGAAAAATTTTAGATAAGAAAAAAATTGATTATGATATTTTAGGTTGGAGTCATTCACATGGTAATTTAGGATTATTTTTTTCACTATCAGATGATGTAGTAATAAATATAAGTAAACACATGTCACTATTAAACCCAAAAATTAACTATGAAAATGAAACATTTACAATAGAAAATAAAGTTCCAATATCTATTGTATTTAATAGATCAAAAAAAAATCCCCCTTATAGAGCAACAATAGATAAACCAAGAGTAGTGTATAATAATAATAATAATAATAATGAAATATTAAGAATAAAAGAAGATAAAATAGATATCGCAAACACCTATGAAAATAATTTTTCAAATAAATGTATATCATTAAATGTTATAAAAGATCCTGAAAATAAAAAAGTTGATGTTAATTATATTAGGGATATGGTTGACAAATATATTATTTCTTATTATAAAAACCCTGTAAAATTTGCTTTAGATACAGGAAGAAGTCCTATTAGAGATAAAGTTTATATTGGTAATAAATACAAAAACATAAAACGAGAATATGAAATTAATCCAAACACTATTTTTGTAGATCCTGTTAAAAAAGTAAGATTTGATCCAAAAAAATTCATTGAAGATTATGAAAAAAATATACAAAAAGAAGAAAAAGAAGAAGAAAATAAAAATAAACCAGAAAATAAAACAATTGATGTTGATTTTGAAATTATAGACGAGAAAAAACAAGAAGTAAAAAATCAAAAAAAATTAGAAGATAAACTAAAAGATAAAACAATTAATAATAATAATAATAATAATAAACAAAACGAAATAAATAATGAAAATTATAAAATTAATGATAAAAATATAAATAGTAATTTGTTATCAAGAATAGTTTCATATACTAAAAATTTTTTTAAAAAACAAAAATCAGAAATTAAATCAAAACAAAATTATCAAAAACAAAATTATGAAAATTTAAAATATAATAAAAAAAATAAAACAAAAAACAATTTTTATAATATTTTTCAAAAATCAAAAATTAAAAAACCAAAAAAATTATTTAATACAAATAATAATAATTTAGAAAAAAAAAATAAATCATCCGGAAATCTTTCAGATTTAGTGAAAAAATTTAGCAAAAAAATATTTTCCCTTGAAGAAAATAATTATAAATTAAATCAAGAATGTCTTTTTCTTCAAGAAAGTTATATAAAACTTTTAGATGAATACCAAAGTCTTGAAAACAAAATAAAAAATAATAAAATTTACTATAATAATAATAATAATAATAATAATATAAAAAATAACAATTACAAACAAAATTATAGAACTGCAATAAAAGACTATCATTATAAATATTCAAATCATGATTCAAATCTTGGATTAATTTCTAAAATGCTTTCAGGAGACTATAGAGGATCAATTGATAATATAAAAAGAGGAGAATTAACTGAAAAACCAAAAGAAAAAAGATTATGGAAATGGACTGAAAGATTTGAAGCTTTAGCTGAAATGCACAAAAAAGACAAAAATTATTTTAAAAATATGGATACGAATGCAAAAAATGAATTATTAAATATTATAAAAAATAACACTTACTTAACAAGAAAACACAAAAACATTAAAAAAAAAATCTTACAAATGATTGAAACATAAATAATTTTTAATAAAAAAATAAATATTATGTTTTTTATTTTATTTACAAGGTAATATAAATGAAGGAAAAAATATGATTGTTGATGTAGATTATGAAATATTAGATAATAATATTAAAAAACCAAAGATCAAAAAATATGAAAAAAATAATAATCAAGATGTGAGGGAAAATAATCAAACCAAAAATATTTCTGATTTAGTAACAAAATTAAATAAAAAAATATCTGTTTATGAAAAAATAATTATGAATTAAATCAAGAATGTCTTTTTCTTCAAGAAATTTATATAAAGTTTTTAGATGAATACAAAAGTCTTGAAAATAAAATAAACAATAATAATAATAATATAATAATGATGCAAATTATAACTAAAATTAAACATTATAAATAATTGAAAATTTTTCGGTTTTTTCCTCTGAAAGTTTA
>CAZQHZ010000014.1:28513-34335 GCA_964593285.1 uncultured Methanosarcinales archaeon
AAATTAAACATTATAAATAATTGAAAATTTTTCGGTTTTTTCCTCTGAAAGTTTATTAATAATTATTGCTAATATTATTTTATGAAATATCTAGAAGATAATTTTTTAAATCATTTAAATAATACAAATGAAACATTTACAATAATAAATGATAGACTTTATACATTTTCAAAAATAGATTCAAATTTAAAAAATAATTATCTATATCATAATAATCTTAAAATTAAGCTTGAAGAAAGTGAAAAAATATCTAATCTTGAAGAAAAATTATTTCAAATAAATAAAGAATTAATCAAAAAAGATCTTGTTTATAATATTAAAAAAGAAATAGATTGTAATTATAATGAGATAATAAATTTTAAAAAAACAATTGATTCATATAATGATGATAATTTTATGAAAAATTTTATAGTTAATTATTTATTTAAAAATTATTGTTCAACAGATAAAATTCCTTTAGATTCATTAAAAATAGAAAAATTTGATAATAAAAAAATACAAAATAAAAATTTATCATATCTAAATATTAATACATCATATTTTAGTAAAAATTATGATTTAGGTTTATTAACAATCGATTCTAAATGTTATATTTTAAAAACAAAAAATAATAATTCAAAAAATAATCAATACTTAATGCTTAATAATAAAAAATTATATCTAACAAAATCATTCCATATAAAAGAATTAACTGAAAATTATAATAATGCAATAAAAAATTATCTATTATATTTATTTAAAAAAAAATCTCCAGAAATAAAAAAATATATCAAATTTTTAGATGAAAATAACAAAAAGATAATGAAAATAAAAAATAATTCAAATGAATTATCAATAGGTAAATTATCATGCAAAAAAATAAATGAAAATAAATATAAGATAAATAAAAAAATTCCTGCTTTTATTTTTGGGTTTAAAAGTAAATATTATCATTTTCCTGAAACTGAAATGTATATTGATTTGATAAAAAATAAAAATTCTATTGAATTTTTAAATAAACCTTCTATTTCAAATAAAAACTTACCATATAATCATCCCTTTGTCTACATTGATGGAAGAATATGTTTAGGCAATGATTCAATAAATAATCTTGAAAATTTCAATTTTTTTACAGATAAAAATTATGATCTAAAAAATCTTAATTTAATTGCAAAAGCAATTACAAATTCATTTGAAAAAACACAGTCTGTTCTTGAAAAAGGATTTTTTTTATCAAATATAGTTCCAGCAGATGGCTTGTGGAAAAATAATGCAAAAATAATTGCAAGTAATATTAGTGATGCAAAAAAATTTGCAAAAAAAAATAATATATCTAACAGAATTTTTGAACAAAACGCAAAATGATTTTAAAATGACTAGTTCGATATATAAAAATATTATTACATGGGGAAAAGAAAATCAAAAAAAGATTTCAAATTACCATGTTTGTATATTAGGTTCAGACATATTATCTCAAATGCTATTATCATGCCTTGCAGGAATTGGTATTGGACAGATAAGTATATTAGACAATGAAAGAATTTATAGAAAAAATAAAAATTTTTTAATAGAAAATGTTGACAATAATTTAGGTCTAGAAAAAGTATATTTTATCAAATATGTATTAAATCTTATAAATGAAGATATTAAAATAAATCCTATATTTTCAAAATTAAATGAAGCATTAATGTATTCTTTAAAACCAAATATAATAATTGATGCAACAAATGATATTTACAATAAAGAATTATCCACATTTTATGCATATAAAAATAAACTTCCATATATCTCATTATTTTCTGATAATAGTGGATGTAGCTTAACAACATATTATCCAAATAAAAAAAATTCTAAAAAAAACTTTCATAATAGCCTTGAAAATATAATTAATAATTGTAAAGATAATAATTCACAAGATATATCAACAAGTGGAATTATATCAGGAATTGCATGCGAAGAAATTAGAAAAATATTGTTTAAATATGATGAAAAAGATTTAATTTTAGATTCTAATGAATCAATAACTTATGATACAAATAGTAATAATAGTAATAATAATAGAAAAAATATATTAACTAAAAAAAATAATTATCTAAAAAAAAAGTTAAAACTATTGATTGCGGGCAGTGGTGCAATTGGAAATATTGTTGCATTAAATTGTGCATTTCAAAATGTTGATAGAATAGATATAATTGATTATGATAAAATAGAAAAACATAATCTTAATCGACAGATATTACTTTATGATGAAATTAATGAATACAAATCAAAAATTATTGCAAAAAGAATAAAAAACATAAATCCAGAAATTAATATTGGTTATTGTATTGGAAAAATTGGTGAATTAACAAAAAAAGAAGATATTGAATTTTTAAAAAATATCTATAAAAATGATAAAAAAGATTGGTTATCTAGAAATAATAATCAAAATTTTATCAGTTTTAAAGAATATCAAAATAAATTTTTCAAAACAAATGATAAAACAATTTCTTTAATTGATGAAGATTTACTTAAAGAAAAAAAATATGACATAATATTTGGATGTCTTGATAATAAATATCCAAGAATTTGGCTTGATATAATGTCAAAAAGATATAATATACCATATGTAGATGGAGGCACAAATTCATACATGGGACAAGCTGATTTTTATTATCCAAATAAAACTAATACAATTTCCAATCAAAAAGGTTTATTATCATATAAATTTCCAGATGAATTTATTTCTTGTATAGACCAACCTGAAGGTAGCGTTGTTATGTCAAATATGATTATTGGAAGTTTAATGGTAAAAGAAGGTTTAAATTATCTTAATAAAGATAAAAAAAATATAAAAACACCAATAAAATACAATTGCAGAACAAAAGAAAAGCTTTCATATGGCTAAAAAATTATTAACTAAAAAAATTAACTAACTAGCTAATCAAATTTTACTAATTCTCCTTTTTGCATTATATAATGTTTTTGATTGTTTGAATCAATTCCATAAATATCTAATTTTTGTGCTTTTGCATCAATTACAATATCACTATGATATTCTGTTGCCCTATCTTCTTCAAATCCAGAACCAATAGCCACATGAATCATCCCTGCAATTTTTTCATTTACAATTAAATAATCACACAATTTTGCTTTTGGATTTGTATTAACTGCAAATTCACCAATTAAGTTAAAATTTTTCTTTTTAATATCAATTATTTTTTTTGGAAGTGATTTAAACTTTTCTTGTTTTTTAATTAAATTCCAAGCTTGTTTTTTTTTAGTGTTAATTTTTTCAATAATTTTTTTTGGTCCATCTATTATTTTATATTTTTTTTTAGTTGAAGAAATAACTAAAGGTTTTTTTTTATTTAATGGATAACTCTCATCAATATTAATTACAACATCACCAACAATTAAACCAGTAACAAATTCAGGAGTTAAAAACATCTCACCACCAGGTAAATTTGCCATAGTTCCTGCTTTAATTTTCGTTTTTTTAAAAAAATTTTTATTAATTAAATTTCTAATTTCAACATCTGACCCTTTAACTTCTCTTCTTTTACCATCCTTTTTAATTAAACCAACTTCAAAATTTGTTAAATATTTTTTGTTAGATTTAACTTTAGATTCAACAATTATTTTTTCACATTTAATTGCAATTTTTTTTAAAAAAACATTTTTAGCTTTAATTTCATCCCAATTTACATTACAAGTTTCAATAAAAATTTCTATTGGAAGTGTTTCAGTAAAACCAACTCTTGCTTTTGGAGGTCTTGTTTCAAATTTAGTTTGAGGGGCATAACTTGGTTTATAAATAATTCCTGCAGGATTTTGCCATCGTGATTTTTTATTAGGCGTTGGATACCCTATTTTTTGACCAAAACTATGACTACCAGGATAGCCCTTTCCAGAAATAAAAAAATTAGCAGAACTAAATTTAATTTTAGATGTTTTAATAAATTTAGATAATTCTTTAAATTTTTTAAATATATCTTCATTAATATTTTTTGACAGCTCACATCCAATAAGTAAAGATTTAAAATCGTTAATTTTTTCCATTTTATCAAGCATAGATTTTTTTTGACTAAAACCTTGCATTGAAATATTATTTGTAATATTTAATGCAGAATTAGCCATTTTGTAACAAATAAAATAAGAATCTAAATAATCAAATAATTTATTACCTAATATTTTTTTATTTGGAATAAGTAAAAATCCAATTGAAATATTTTCATTTTTTTTCAAATTATAAACATTATTCCAAATATTATCTGCAGTATTAAGTAATAATTTTGGTTTTCTTTTTTTAATCCAATTAATTTTATACTCTAAATTAAAACTACCATAAAAGCCATCTTTATTACATCTTAAAATGTAATCTGGTGCTTTAAATAAATGCTCAATTTCTTTTGTTTTTAATTTTTTCTCAACAGATTTTAAAAAATTACTTAAAGCTAAAACACTTTTATTTTTTGATTTATTTTTAAATTGTTTATATATTTTCCAAGAATTAATCATACTTTCTAAAATAAATGAATCATTATTAAAACACATAACATGTAAATTAGCACCTAATTCATCTAATGCCATTGAAAGTGCTGCTGTTGAAAAGAATGCTTTTTCATTTTCTAAATCAAATATTAATAAAAAATTCTTTGACTTAACAATTCCTAACTTTTTTTTATAATAATTAACACAATCTAAAAATTTTTTCTCATCATATTTTTTTATTTTTAAAACCATCTTTACAAAACCTCTTTTATTTGTCAATAATAATTAATTCTTTTTTTGTTTTAGTTAAAACAATACATTTATTTTTTTTAACTAAAATAGTATCTTCAATTCTAACCCCAAATTTATTTTCAAAATAAATCCCAGGTTCAATTGCAATAGTCATATTTTCATATAAAATATCTTTTGAACTTGAATTAATACTAGGACATTCATGAATATTAACACCAACACCATGACCTAATGCATGAATAAAATTTTTACTATATTTTCCTAAACTTTTTCTTGTAAAATTATCAATATCACTTGATTTTATATTATCTTTAATCATTTTTATTGAATTAATTTGTGTATTTAAAACTAAATTATACATTTCTAATTCAAATTTATTTGGCTTTCCAATATAAAAAGTTCTTGAAATATCTGATTTATAACCTAAATAATCAACACCAAAATCAATTAACAAAAAACCATTTTTTATTTTTGAATTTAATTTTGAATAATGAGGAAAGCTAGAATTAATAGATGATGCAATAATTATATCAAATGATGGCTTACAATTATTATCATATATTTTTTTTAATAAAAATGCTTTTGCACATTTTTCTGTTTTAAAATTTTTAATATTATTAATAAAATCATTTAAGATTAAATCAGTAATTTTACATGCTTTTTTTATTTTTGTAATTTCATCATTATCTTTTATTGATAAAATCAAATTAACTTCATTAGGAAAATCTAAAAATTTTGTTTTTTTAAAATATTTTTTTAATTTATTTAATTCAAATAAACTAATTTTTTTAAAATCAATCATTATTTTAGTTAATTTTTTATTTTTTAATAAATTAAAAATTTCTAAAAATAAATTTTGATTAAAACAAAGTAATTTTGAATTTTTGATGTTTTTTTTCGCAAAAGAATACTCCATTTTTGAAACAAAACAATTTAAGTTTCCTTTTTTTGGTATAATTAAGAAACTATAATCTACATTTAAATTTACAAGAGAATAAATTCTTTTATCTTTATTAAAAATATTTGAAAAAAATATACAGTCAATATCATTTTTTGACAAATATTTTTGTAATTTATTTATTTTCATTTTAAAATTAGTTAGATAGATATTATATAAA
>CAZQHZ010000015.1:0-32658 GCA_964593285.1 uncultured Methanosarcinales archaeon
TTTTTTTTTTTTTTTTTTTTTTTTTTTTTTTTTTTTTTTTTTTGTTTTTTTTTTTTGTTTTTTTTTGTTTGGTTTTAGTTTTTTTTTTTTTTGTTTCTTTTTTTTTAGTTTTTTTGTTAGTATTTTTTGGTTTTGCTTTTAGTTTTTTTTTTAGTTGTTACTTTTTTTTTAGTTTTTTTGCTTTTTATTTTTTTATTTTTTTTAATAGGTTTATCTGTATTTTTAGAATCTAAAGTAATTATTTTATCATCTAATTTAGTGTTGTCTTTAATAATTTTAGCGTTTGTATTTATTATTTCATCTGATTCACTTTGAATTGGTTTTATATTATGGTTACTATTATTTAATTCAATTTTTATTGATTGAGTATTATTTTTTATTTCATTATTAGAATTATTATCTAATGTTATTTTTAAATTAGATTCATTTTTATTTAATTCTTTAACTTTATTTAATTTATTTTTTAAATTAATAATATCACTATCAAATTTATTTTCAATTTTTTTTAAATTTCTTTTTTCCATTTTATTATTAAATATAAATTTATGAAATAAAATACTTATATTTTTAAAATAAATTTATATTATTATTTTTTAATAAACATATTATAAAAATGTTTTGTTTTTGTTGTAAGTATAAAGTCTAATATCTAAAAAATGTAATATCATATAATATCATAAGGTCAAAACTTTATTAAACTAAAAATGATAATTCATTGTTAGGTGACTAGTCTATGCGAAAGTGCAAGAACCTTTAAAACAATCATAGAAAATTTCAAAGATATTACCTTTCTTTTATGCCTAACTTTATACTTAGGTTTTTTGCTTAATTATTTTAAAAATTGTTAATAATAAATATATAACTAATTAAAAATTTATATTATTTTTAACATTATACTATATTTTTTCACTGTTATTATTATTATTATTATTATTATTATTATTTAATATTGATAATACATAATATAAATATATAAAAAGGCTTACATATTATAAAAATTTAGTTAAAATGATTGTTATTGGTATAACTTTTAAGAACAAAAAAGAGGCAAAAAAAATAATTAGTGTATTAATTGAATCTAAATTAATTGCTTGTGCAAATATTTTTCCAATAGAAAGTATGTTTTATTGGAATAATAAAGTTGAATTAAAAAAAGAGATTTTTGCAATTTTAAAAACAAAAAAAACAAACTATAATGAAATAAAAAAAATAGTTAAAAAATTACACTCATATTCTGTTCCATTAATTGAATCTTGGAATATTGATAATATAAATAAAGATTATAAGAAATGGTTAAATGAAGTATTAAAGTGATTAATAAATGAATATGCATCAATTGTTAGGTAATGATAATTTAATTTATAAATGTATGTATTGTGGAAATTCTTTTGTTCATAATGATTGGCAAAGCAATCATTATTCAAGAAAACATTATAAAATTAATTCTTGCCAAGTATGTGGAAAAACATTGAAATTATTAGTTGATTTTGAAGGGTCAGGTCATGATTTTTGGAATAGGCCATTAAAATTTGATTCAAATAAAACAATTGATCAAAAAGATGTAGAAATTATAACTGTTGAAAGTCCACTTGAAAAAGCAATAAAAAATAATTAATTACTAATAATTGTACCAATATATTCTTTTTTTTCTAAATAATTTTTTAGGTTTTCAATGTTGTTTCCATTTATAATTAGTGTATTTATGTTATTTTCCATAGCTATTTTGCTTGCTTTTGGATCAAATGGTACATTCATCCCAGGAATCCATTTATCATCAATAATTTTTAAAAATTCTTTCCATGAAATTTTAGAAAATGGAGTAGCATTTTTGTGTTTTTTAGGATCTTTATCATAAATTTTATCTATATTTGTAAGATTAATAACTATTTTAGAAGAATATTGTTTTGCTAAAAGAACCGCCATTTTATCTGATGAATTACCAGGTTTATATCCTCCTGCAATTAATATTTTTTTATCAGTTTCAATAGTTTTATATGGGTTATTAATTATGTTTTCATATGCTTTTTCTTGAAATATACATCTTAAAAGTTCTGCATTAACTTTTGTTAGAGAAATACCTAGCCAATCTAAATTTTCATTAGTAATTTTTTTATTTATTTTTAAAGCTGATTTATTGTATTCTCTACAAATATTTCCACCACCGCACACAATTATTGCTTTATTTTTGTCTTTTATAAAATTTAAAATAAATTTTTTAAATTCAATTAAATAGTTAATATTAATAGTATTTGGATATATTAAAGATCCACCAAGTGAGAAAATAACAGTATTTAATTTATTATTTTTATTATTAATAGATAAATCATTATTAGAATTTTCAAAAAAATTATTTTTTAGTATGGTTTTTTTAAGATTCATCTTTAAATAATATTTCGATTATTTTTGCAAATGCAGGTCTTGAAATTAAAACACCAACAACTACACCAATAATTGTTGTTAGAGCAAAACCTCTAAATAAACCAGCACCAGATACAAATAAAACAAACATTGCAGTAACTGTTGTAAAGAATGCTGCAAATATTATAAAGAAAGCTCTTTTTAAACTTTCATTCCATGCTAAATTTTTTCGTTTAGATTTTAGTGCTTCATCAATAATTATAATTTGGTGATCTATTCCAGTACCAATGGCAATAATTATTCCTGCAATTGCAGCTAAATCTAAATTCCAGCCAATTCCAGATGCAATACCTAAAATTATAATTACTTCAGCTAAAATGGTTATTAATAAAGGTATTGATAATTTTAGTCTTCTATATCTTATAAAAATAAATATAGAAACTGCTAAAATTGCAGCTAAACCAACAAGTAAAGCATTTTTTGTAAATTGTTCTCCAAGGATTGGTGAAATACTATCAGTTTTTACAATATTTAATTTTACAGGTAAGCTTCCTGTTATTAATAAAGTTTGTAAATTTTTCATATTATTTGCACTATCAGTAATTGCTTCTTGTCTTGTAGCTCCACTACCAGAACCAGAAATTTGAATATTTTGTGTTGGTTTTCCTCGCATATCACCACCAATAAATAATTCATTTACTAATTCATCATCTAAATAAAGTAATAATTTTTCAGATAAATATTCGTTATCATTTTCAATTATAACATCTAAATTTTGTGTTGCTTGTGCAACTCTATTTGCAGCTTCTTGTGATAATTTTACTGTAAAATAAAAACTACTACCCCATTCTTCTTCAGAAATTTTTGCAGGTGGTCTACTTGGATCTGTTGCAGAACTGCATTCTGGAGTTCTACATACGCTGACTAGATCATCGCCACCAGTAAAGACAACCTCATCATTTATTTTTGCTTCAAATTTTCCTTGCCCTGAAATTAAGTGTCTTACTTCATCTTCATGTGCTCCTGCTATTTCAACCATTATTAATGTTTTATCAAATAGTCCTCTTTGTACAGGTCTTATAACTATATCACTTAGGCCAAAAACATTTAATCTTTGTTGTAAATTGCTAGTAATTAAATCTATATCATCTGAGTCTATTTCTTCATCAGGTTCAAGTAAAACCCTAGTTCCACCTTGTAAATCTAATCCTTTTTTTAAATTTGTTTTAGGTGCATTATAAACATCAATTCCAATTGCCTCAGCACCAATTATTTCTTTTAATTCTTTTGGAACTTCTTTTATTACTTCTCTAGTTTTGTTAATTTCTGTTATAGTACCATTAATTGTTTCATTTACAAGAATTGTTTCATTTACCTTAATTTCTTTTGTTTCATTTAAAACGGTTATATTATATTCTGGCTGAACAATTATATTACGATAAGTTTTAGTTTTTTTGAAAAAACTTTTTTTATTAGTTTGATAATCATATCTAGAAGTTGTTTTTATATTTATAGAATCATTAATTTTTAAGTTTGAAATTACATTAAAATAATCATCTACATTATTTATAATTGTACCATCAACTTCAGTAATTACTTCCCTAAACATTGGTTTTAGTTCTGGTGGTGGTGAATTTAGCCCTGCAATATGTGCTGAACTATTTTTTTCAACATTTCTAATTGCAACACCATCATTAGTTGGATCGGGGAATAGTAAAATTAATGAGATTATTAATACAAATAGTAATAATAAAATTCTCCAACTTGTGAACATCTTTTTTATTTTTTTCATTCTAAACCCTTTTTTTCAATGTATAATCTTAATATTGCTGTATTTTGTAACCATGTATTGATTAAATCTACAAATAAACCAATTAACATAATTGTCATAATTTGTGTTAGTACTTCTGATTGTGATAAAATCAAGCCAACAGTTATTGCAATAATTGTTGTAATACTCATAGTTAAACCAGTCTTCATTGCACTAATTAAGCGATTAAAAACCAAGCCATTTTTATTTTTTAATAACTTAGTAGTTAATAATATATCGCTATCTACAGAGTAACCAATTAACATTAAAAATGCAGCAACTCCTGCAGTTGATAATTTAATATTTAATAAATTAACAATAGCTAAAGTTATAATAATATTTGATATAACAGCTAAAATTACTGCAAATGATGGAATAAATGTTCTAAAATATAAAAAAACAACTATTCCCATTAATAATAGTGCAACAATCATCGCAATTAATGCTTGTTTGAAAAAACTTTCTCCAAGACTTGGCCCCATTACATCAATACTTATTAAATCTTTATTTATATTTAATAAATTAGAAATGTAATTTTGGAATTCATTAATTTCATCTTCATTAAAAATATCTATTTCTATAACAATTCCTGAAGCTTCTGCTAATCCTGATGATAATTTTCGTAAAGTAATATCTTTTTGTGGATAATCTTTATTTAATGTTTCTTCAATTTTTAAAATATCTATATCATCACTTAATTTTGTAACAGTTAGTGTTAAACCACCACTTAAACTAACTCCTTTATTCATAAGATCTTCTGTGGTTGAATATTGATAACCTATTTGAGCAAAAGCTAACAATAATAATATAATAGGAATAAATAATAATTTTTTGTATTGTTTATCAAAAAGATTTAAGAAAAAATTTTTATGTGTTTTTTGTTTTGACTCTTTACTACCAATTTTACTTGAACTTTCAGATAATGATTTTTTTAAATTTGGTTTTTGTTCAATTATTTCTTTTTTTTTTAATCTTCTAAGTCTTCTTTTGCTCATACTTTTTTAGAACTAATAAAGGGTTTTTAAATGTTTTGAATTATTTTCATTTTTAGGAAGTTAATTTTGTTAATTTAGATCTATTTATTATGCTTACATTATTATTTAATTTAATTTTATTTATATAGATAATTAATTAAATATTTAAATAAATGTGTTATTTTCAATTTCTATGTATACAAAAATTACTGAGGGAGAAGCTAATTTTTATGTTCCAAAAGAAAAAAAAATTAGTAAACAACTGCCTGTTTTTTATAATAAAATTATGAAATTAAATAGGGATATTTCTATTTTACTTATAAATGCAATCTCAATGAGTAATTTAAAATTAGCTCTTCCGTTGGAAGGGTGTGGAATTCGTGGAATTAGATTTTTTTTAGAATTAAAAAAAGGAAAATTTTCATCAATAGCTATGAATGATATGAGTAGCGAAGCAGTTAAAATCATGGAAAAAAATTGCAAAGAAAATTATACAGATATTGATATTTATAATTTAGATGCAAATGATTTTTTATTACAATCAAAAGGATTTGATTATATAGATATAGACCCATTTGGCTCACCAAACCCTTTTTTAGATTCTGCTATAAAAAGATTATCAAGGTGTGGTATTTTAGCTGTTACTGCAACAGATACTTCTTGTTTATGTGGAACTTTTAAAAATGTATGTCTTCGCAAATATTGGGCAACACCCATTCGAACAGAAATTATGCATGAAGTTGGTATTAGAATTTTAATTAGGAAAGTTCAATTAATTGCATCGCAGTATTCAAGAGCATTAACACCAATATTTTCATATTCAAAAGATCATTATATGCGTGTTTTTTTTAAGTCAAAAAAAAGTAAAAAATTAACCGATGAAATTTTAAAACAGCACAAAATGTGTTTTTTTGGGCAATATGAATCTTTTGGACCACTTTGGACTGGTAAGTTATTTTGTGAAAATTTATGTGAAGAGATGAAACGACTAAATACTGTTGAAAAAAATTCTAAATTTATAGAAACAATAAGTGAAGAATCAAAGATTAATTCAATTTTTTTTTATGATTTACATTCTTTTGTAAAACGTTATAAAATTAAAATTAATCCAAGAAAAGAAGAAGTTATTAAAAAAATTAAACAATTAAATTATAGTGCTTCAAATACTCATTTTTTGGATACAGCAATTAAAAGCGACATTCCTTATGATGAATTTATAGCTATTTTAAAATCATTTGAATTATAAATACTTAATGTCTAATTTCTCTAACCCACATTAAACCAATTTTTATCATTGCTTTATTAAAATTATCAGAAATTTTATATACTTTTCTGTATAGATCATAATCAATTAAACCCATGGCTTTCATTGGAGTTAAAATTCTATCATAAAATTGTCTTTTATTATAACTAATTTTAACTTTTTTCCCTTTAAGTTCAGGTTCATCTATTTCTTCAGTTATAAAATTGTTATCATGTAAAGCAGTTGCAAAATTAGACATTTGTGTTTTAGTTAATTCATTGTTATTTTTTTTAATTTCTTTTATTAATAATTTTGCGACTATTTTTTGTTGTTTTGTTGCAAAAATGATTTCATAAATGTCATTTGGCAAATTAAATTTATCAAATAAAATTACCATGAAAAACACCCCCAAATTATTTTAGTTAATTAACTTATGTATTTAAATTTTGTTCTTTTTTGTATACTAATGTCTAATTTGTAGAAATTATAATCTTTTTTATTTTTTTATTTCGATAAAATAATTAAAAATAATGTTTTAATTAAAATTTAGACAATATTTTTTTTTAAAAAACAAAAGATTTATATATAACTATTATTTGTTTTTATCTAATAATAATAGCCTATTTATAAAAGGTTATTTTAGGGGTAATATTTATTATTTATAAATTGTAGGAGGATATTTAAAATGAAAAAGTTTTTTAATCAATTAAAAGAAAAATTTTCAAAAGATGATTTGGATTTTGAAGATTCTGAAGAAGAGTATCTTGAATTAGATACAAATCCTGGTAGAGATACTAAAAGTAAAATTATTGTTAGAACATATGTTTTAGATGATTTTTCAGATGTTAAACAAATTCTTGATTCACTAAGAGATGGATATACTATTGGATTAGTTAATATCAAACCATTAAAAGATAAAGATATTGTAGAATTAAAGCGAGCTATTAATAAAATTAAAAAAACTTGTGATGCGGTTGAAGGAGATATTGCAGGATTTGGAGATGATTATTTAGTTGTAACACCATCATTTGCAGAAATATATAGATCAAAACAAACTGCATCTGTTGAATCATTACAAAAATAATTATTTTTGTTTGATTTTCAAAAGCTTTATAAATGGTTTATTTTTTCTTTATATAAATTATTTAACGGGTCCGTGGTCTAGTGGCTATGACAGTGCCCTTACAAGGCATTGATCACCGGTTCGAGTCCGGTCGGACCCATTTTTTTTGATAAAAAAATTGCTTTGCGATGGTAGTCTAATGGTAGGACACTACCCTGCCACGGTGGTAATCTGGGTTCAAATCCCGGCCATCGCATTTATATTTTAGAATTTTTAATTAATAAATTATAGCAACTAAGATTCTTTTAATTTGAGAAAATCTAACTTTTTCTGGATCAGCTAATTCATTATTATCCCCTTTTAAAATATAATATAAACCTTCATTATCTGCCTTTATTTCAATTACTCTATGAAGAATTGTTCCTTCTGTAAATTTTGATTCATATGCAACAATATCTCCAATATTTATATCTTCTTGTTTTTTTGGAATAATGTGTAAGCCATGAGCTGTTGAATCAAGTACTGGATCCATTGATTTTGTATCTGCAAAACTAGACCATTTTGCATTTTCAATTTCGAGTATAATTTTATCATTATGTACTTTAATTTGATTTTTCTTTATCCAATCTTTTGGAGAAGGTTTGTCTTTTGGATTATTTAAATTATTAGTTGGATTTAATATTTTGTTGTTATTTGCTTGTTCAAAAATACTATGTGTTGTGATTGTTGGTTTAATTTCAGCATAAAGATCATTAGAAAACCAACCCATAATAAAAACCAAAATTATTATTCCAACAAAACTTTTCCACAAATTAACCACCTTATGGTAGTTAAGAAATAAGAAAGAATTTATAAATGTTTCTATTTATTAGTATTATCAAGTGACAAAAATCATCTGATTTTAGAATTGTCTTCCATATCTATATTTATTATTTCATTTTTTGTTTTTAAAAAATCATTTTTATAAAATATTTTTTTGTCTTTTACAATTATTTTTTCTTTTGAAAATTTTTTAAAATTAATTTTTTCTTCATTTAATTCATCTATTGAATTTAAAAAAATTTTATCGCCAATTTCACTATTTTTTAATTCAATTATTTTAACATTTTTTTTATCATCTGCTGCAAGAACCATGCCTTGGCTCTCAATGTCTCTAATTTTCGCATAATCTAAATTTTTAACTAAAATTATCTTTTTATTTATTAATTCTTCAGGCTTATAATATTCTTTTAAACCTGCAACAACTTGTCTTTTTTCTTCTCCAATATCAATTTTTAAGATTAAAAGTTTTTCTGCATTTTCATGTTCTTTTGCATTAATTATTTTTCCAACAACTAAATTTAGTGGTAATTTTTCGTTTTTTTCATTTACTTGTAATTTTTCTTTATTATCTTTTTCTATTTTTTTTATTAAAATTTCAGGTTTATTTACAATAAATTTTTCATTTTCAAAATCAATATTTTTCCATAATAATTCTTCTAAATTTAGTATATTTTCAATTTTTTTTGAAAATTTAGGTAGTATTGGTTTTATTGTTATTGCTAAGATTTTTACAAGTTCAAGACAGAAAAATAAAACATTTTCTGTTTCTTTTTTATCTTCTTTTATTAAATCCCATGGTTTATTTGATTGGAAAAATTTGTTTCCAATATCGCTAATTAATAACATTTTCTCTGTTGCTTTTTTAAAATTTATTTCTTCATAAGAATTATTTATTTCATTAGTTAATTTTTTAATTTCTATTTTTAATTCTTTTATTTTTTCATTTAATTTAGTATTCTTAGTTATATTATTATTTAATTTTCCATCAAAATTATTATATGAAAAACTAAGCGATCTATAGCAAAAATTGCTGATGTTTGCAATTAACTCATTGTTTATTTTTGAAATAAAACTTTCTTTATTATAATCAACATCACTAACTTTTTTTGAAAGCATTCTTGAAAAATAAAATCTTAAATGCTCAGGAGAATTGTTTTTTGCAAATTCTTTTGCAGTAATGAATGTGTTTTTACTTTTACTCATTTTTTGATTATTTATTGTAATAAAACCATGAACAACAATATCTTTTGGTAAGTTGTATTCTGCTGTAATTAACATTGCAGGCCAAAATAAGAAATGAAAATAAATGATATCTTTGCCAATAAAATGGATTATGTCTGTATTGTTATTTTGCCAGTAATTTAATTTAGCATCACCTAAATTATTATCATTACAATATTTTTCTGTTGTTGAAATATAGCCAATTGGTGCATCCCACCAAACATAATAATAAAGATTGTCTTCATTTAATATTTTAAATCCAAAATATGGGCTATCTCTTGAAATATCCCAGTCTTCAAGACCTTCATCTATCCATTTTTTAACAGAGTTAATAATTTCTGGTTGTAAATTTTTATTAGAATTAAGCCATTCTTTTAGTTGCTTTGAAAATGCACTTAACTTAAAAAAATAATGCTGTGTTTTTTTTTCTTTTGGAATACTTTCACATAATGCACATTTTGGTTCTAATAATTCAGTTGGCTTATGAGTATTTCCACATTTTTCACATATATCTCCATATTGTTCACTTGCGTTACATTTTGAGCAGATTCCTTTAACATATCTATCTGGTAAAAATCTATTGCAATTATCACAAAATAATTGCGTAATTTCTTTTTTGTAAATCAATTCTTTGCTTTTTGCAATTTTAAATAATTCGTCTGCATATTGTTTATTTTCTTTAGATTCAGTAATATAGTATTCATCAAATTCAATTAAATATTTTTTAAAATCTTTAATGTGTTCTTTATAAGATTTTTCAACTAATTCAATTGGTGTTATGTTTTGTTTTCTTGCATTAATTTCAATTGGTGTTCCATGAGCATCATCTGCACAAAAATAGACAACATTTTTTTCTTTTAATTTTAAATATCTAACAAAAATGTCTGTTTGAATATACTCAAGTAAATGTCCTAAATGTAAACTTCCATTTGAATAAACTAATGCACTTGTAATTAATATTTTTTTATCTTTATCCATAAAAAATTGGTAATTTGTTTTATTTATAAAATTTATTCAATAATTATTGAAAAAATAAATTTTTAGTTTTCATGTTTAAAAATTTCTATATAATTAATATTTAGTAATTCATAATCAACAAATAAACCTTCAACTTGAAATTTATTTACATTATTTGGTAATTTTTTACTATTTATATCAAATTGATAGGTTAATTTATAGCAATTATCTTTAAAATAAATTTCTCTACCAATATGTTTTTGACATTCACTTTTATCATATGCAGTAACTCCTAAATAAATTAAATTAGAGCCATTGTTTGAAACATAATTATAATCATTAAGTATTAAATTTTTTAAACTATCTTTTACTCTATTAAACCTATCATAAACTATTTCATTTTTGCTAATATCAAAATTTCCAACCTTTATTTTATCATCATTTATACTTACTTTATCAATTATTTTTTTATTTACTGCATTATAATCTGTAAATTTATGATTTATAAATCCAAGTGTTAAAAAAAATAATGAAAAAAAAATAGCTATTGAAAAAAATACAATTAATAAAATTATTAGGATAGTTAAGCTTTTGTTTTTTGTTTTTTTAGTTTTTAGTTTTGTTTTATTTTTTTCTTCTATTTTTTTATTTTCTACATTTTTTGGCTCAAGTGGAATTATAATCCATGCGATTATATAAAATAAAAGACCACTGCCTCTTATAAAAAATAATATTACAAATATTAATCTTACAATAACTGGGTCTATTTTAAAATAATTTGCAAGACCGCCACATACACCACCAATAATACTGTCTTTTCTTGATCTATATAATCTTTTTACTTCTCCATCTTTGGTTTTTGATATAATTTTTGTATCATTTGCATTAAAAATTAAATATATTATTGCTCCAATTATATTTAAAAAAATAATTATTAAAACCCAAATTATTTTTTCATCTGTTTCTTTTTTTGAAGTTATGCAATTAATTAATGCATAAATCCAAATAATTATTGAAATCAAAAAAATACCTAACATTATTGAGGAAATTCCTAAAAAAGTAAAATTTAAATCAAACATATTTATCACCTATTTTGTTAATGTTATTTTATTTATTTAACTTATATTTAAATAAAATGAAATAATGTTCTATATTTTGTTTTGATTTAATAAAAATTTTTATATAATCATTAAAATCCCTAAAAAATATGTTTATACTAAATTTTATTGAAAAATTTCCATATCTTGAGTTTTTTTATACAGCATTAATTATTTTTATTTGTTTATTAATTTATATTAAAATTAAAAAAGCATATTTTTTTAGTAAACATATTGGTTTAAAATATTTTTATAATGCGTTTTTATTTTTTGCAATTGCATTTTCTTTTAGGTTTATTTATTTTTTATCAAATAATTTTAAAGAATATTATTTATTTGAATTAATATTATATAATGGATATATATTAATTTTATTTGAATTTTTCTTTTTACTTCCAGGATTTTATTTTTTAATGAGTTTTATATATAAACATATAAAAAATTATGAATTTATTTTATGGACTTTATTTATTCTAATTTTTTTTATGGTTTCATTAATTGATTATTATTATCATACTTTTTTTTTAATGTATATCTTAAATATTATAATCTTTTTATTAAATACAATTATTTGTTTTTTTAATTATTTAAAGAAAAGAGCAAAATATAGTAAATTTTATTTTATTGCAATGTTTTTATTATTAATTTCATGGAGTATTAATTTTTCAACTCAATATCTTCTTGATCAACTTCCTTTCTTGAGATATTATACATATGCAATAAATCTTTTTGCTTTATTTATTATTTATTATATTGTTTATAAAATTTTAAAGGATTTTTAAAATGAAAAAAAGGGAACGCTTAGATGTTATTAAAGATATATTACAAGCGATTAAAAATAATAATGGTAAAATTAAACCAACAAGGCTTTTATCTTCTTCAAATTTATCTTCTTTGTTATTTAAAGAATATATTAAGGAGCTTTTAGAATCAAAATTGATTGATGAAATTAAAGATAAAAAAGGAAAAAAATATTATGTTGTTTTAGAAAAGGGTGATGAATTTTTGGTAAAATATTTTGCATTTAATAGATTTGTTAATGATTTAGGATTGTAATTGTCATTTTATTTTTTTAATAATTTCTAATTAAAGTATTTATTTTTTCATAAACTTTATATTTAATTTAAAATTCTTTAAATTGATGGGAAAAAAAGAAAAATTCATTCCAAAATTTAATTTTTCTCCAAAAGGAAGTCAGCCTGATGCTATTAACAAACTATTAAACGGGTTAAAAAAAAAACAAAGGTTTCAAACATTACTTGGAGCTACAGGCTCTGGAAAAACTTTTACTATGGCTAATATCATAAAAGAAATAAATAAACCAACTTTAATTATTGCACATAATAAAACACTTGCAGCACAGCTTTATAATGAGTTTAAAGATTTTTTTCCAGAAAATAGGATTGAATATTTTGTTTCATATTATGATTATTATCAACCTGAAAGTTATCTTCCACAAAAAGATCAATATATTGAAAAAGATGCACAAATAAATCCTAAAATAGAACAGATGAGGCTTTCATCAACTGCATCTATTTTATCTAGAAACGATGTAATTGTTGTTGCTAGTGTTTCTTGTATTTATGGTCTTGGAAATCCTGAAAATTTTAAAAATTTAGGTTTTGAAATTAAAAAAAATATGAAAATTAAAAGACAAGATATTTTAATGAAATTAATTAATATTCAGTTTGAGCGAAATGATACAGAATTAATGAAAGGAAGATTTAGAGTTAGAGGAAATATTATTGATTTTATTCCTGGGTATTATGATGATATTATTAGAATTGAAATGAGTAATGATAAAATTTTAAAGATTTATGATGTTGAAAAAACAAGTGGTAAGATAACTAATGAACTAGATTATTTTTATGTATATCCTGCAAAGCATTTTGTAACTGAACATAGTCAATTAAAAAAAGCAATAAATTCTATAAAAAAAGAATTACATGAAACTTTGCCTAAATTAGATCTAATTGAAAAACATAGATTAAAACAAAAAACGATGTATGATATTGAGATTTTAAATGAAACAGGGCACTGCAAAGGAATTGAAAATTATTCAAGGCATTTTGATTTTAGAAAAAAAGGAGAAAAACCATATGTACTACTTGATTATTTTGGTGATGATTTTTTAATGATAATTGATGAAAGCCATCAAACATTGCCTCAATTAAATGCTATGTATAAAGGAGATTATTCAAGGAAGAAAAATCTTGTTGATTATGGTTTTAGGCTTCCAAGTGCCTTTGATAATAGACCATTAAAATTTAATGAATTTGAAAAATATATGAAAAATACAATTTTTGTTTCAGCAACTCCTGGCGAGTATGAATTAAATAAATCATCACAAATAGTTGAGCAAATTATTAGACCAACAGGATTAGTTGATCCAAAAGTTATAATAAAACCAACAAAGAATCAAATTATTGATATTAAAAAAGAAATTAAAAATACAATTAAAAAGAAAAATAGAATTTTACTTACAACATTAACAAAAAAATTAGCAGAAGAATTAACTGATTATCTTGGAAATGAAGGAATTAAAACAAGATATTTACATTCTGAAATTGACACTTTAGAGAGAAGTGAAATTATTCGTGAATTAAGACTTGGAAAATTTGATTGTTTAGTTGGAATAAATTTACTCAGAGAAGGCCTTGATATTCCTGAAGTTGGTTTTATTGGAATACTTGATGCTGATAAGGAAGGGTTTTTACGAGATTATAAAAGTTTGATTCAAATAATTGGAAGAGCTGCTAGAAATTTAGATTCAAAGGTAGTTTTATATGCAGATAAAATAACTGATTCTATGAAAAAAGCAATTAATGAAACTAATAGACGACGATTACTTCAAATTGAATTTAATCAAAAACATAATATAAAACCCAAAACAATAATTAAACCAATAAAAGAAAAACAAGTTGAAATAAAAGATGTTAAAAATATACCAAAAGGACAAATCCCAAATTTATTAATTGAATTAGAAGAAGATATGAAAGTTGCTGCAGAAAAGTTAGATTTTGAAAAAGCAATTATGCTTAGGGATAAAATAAATAAATTAAAAGACAAGGTTAAATGAATTTAGGTTAATATCTTTTCTATTTATTTATAGATTTGTAAACTATTTATTAGATTTAGACATAAAGTGTTTCTTTTTGCTTCTTCAATTGTTTTAGCGTCATTTCAAAAATACTATATTAGATTTAGATTGCTTGAAATATTGGTTCAATATAGGCTTCTTTTGAAATTTAAATATCTAAAAAAGTGTGTTGATTATTTGTTTTTTAGAATTATTAAAAATCTTTCAATTTTTTAAAGAAAAGTTTATTAATTGTTTATTACTAATAATATTATGCTAAAAAAATTAATATTCAAAAAACCTTAGAAAACAAAACAATTATTAACTGGCAGGATTAGATTAAAGTATCAATATACCAAAAAATGGTAAAATCTTACCAAAAAATGGTAAACTTTAAAAACTAGCTAATATATCAACACTAAAATGAAAGCAGAAGATAAAATTTACAAAGTATTTTTTGAATTACAAGAGCCAAAGCTCTATTATAATCAGATTAAAGAGCATTCAAAACTATCTCATAGTTCACTTCAAAACTCAATAGAAAAATTAAAAAAATCAAACATTATAGAAGAAGAAAAAACAAAATCAAATACCTTCTACAAGATAAACGATAAAAAGCTGTTTGCATTAAAATTTTCTGAAATAGCAATAACTAAATTTAATAAATTAAAATCTAATATTAAAACTCCCTTGAACAATTTTTTAAAACACCTCCCCGAAGAAATATACACTATAATCCTTTTTGGTTCAGCATCAAGAGGTGAAGAAATAAAAGATAGCGATATTGACTTATTAATTATATCAAACAAAAAGCAAAACCTTTCAAAAAATAAAAAAGAAGCAGAAATCACTTCAAAATATCCAATATCTTTATTTCAAGCAACAACTTCACAATTTAAACAAAATAAAGATGATGTAATAATTCAGGCAAGAAAAACAGGATTTCCAATATACAAGGAACAAAATTTTTACGAGGTACTTTTAGATGGATATTAAAAGATTATTTGAAGATGAAAAATATCTTAAAAAAGAATTAAAGTTTTTCATAAATAAAAAACAAATAAAAATTATTAAGCAAAACAAAGAACTAGTAAAATCACATATAAAAAAAGCAAGGCATAATCTTGAATTTTATAACCTCAACAAAAAATACAATAAATTTAACGATTGGCTTATTGTAACTTTATATTATTCACTATATCATTCAGCTTTAGCATTAATAACAAATAAAAATTATACTTCAAAAAATCATTATGCAACAATACTTATACTAATCAAAGAATACAAAATCACAAAACAAGAAGTTGAATTGTTAAACGAGCTTTCTATCAACAAAGAAGATGCAGAACTTTATACAAGATTAAAAGACGATAGGCACGATGCAAGCTATCAAACAGATATAAAATTTAATGAACAAAAAATAAAAGAATATGAAGACAAGGTCTTTGAATTCATAAATAAAACTGAAGAACTGATAAAATGAATGTAGCGCAAATTAAAAGAAAAAGGAATATTAAAAAGAGTTGGTTCAGATAAAGCAGGTTATTGGAAAATAACAAATAAATAAAAGCTTTCATTATGTTTGTATTATTTACAACATCATTATTTAATAATCAAGAAAGCATTAAAACTCCTTGCTCTGTAAATACATAATGTAAATATCTTCTAAAACCCAAACTTGAGGTAACAAATTGGCACCTCCGATTTTTAAATTCTTCATTATTTAATTCAAAGCAATAATTATCTGGAAATCTTTTATTATTTCGTTTTACAGATTTATTTAAATCTATAGTTTCAATTTTATAAAATTTAGCTAAATCATAATCTAGCATTTCTCTAATAGTATAAATCTTTTTTAATTAATTCAAAAAAAACAGAAAAAATTTTAACCACACTGGACAAGTATAAGTGAAGTATTTAAATATGTATTAATATTACCTATATTAAATGAAAATGAAATTATTCCATGATAAAAAAGTCAAGGTTAGATGAAAATGAAGAAAAATAGTATTTGCTTACAACTTTCAAAGCAAAATGTTAAGAGAAATTGCAGATAATGTAAAAACAAATCGATATAGATTTTATAAAAAGGTATTAAAAATGAAAAATAATAAAGATATTTCAATTAAATCATCAACTGGGAAATATTTGACATTTGTAGCATCTACGGGCAACCAAAAAACATCAATTGAAATGAGATATGAAGATGAAAATATATGGATGACTCAAAAAATGATAGCAGAATTATATGGCGTCTCAATTCCTGCAATCAATCAACATATAAAAACACTAATTGAAAATCATGAACTAGATATTGCAACTATTAAGAAATTCTTAATAGTTCAAAAAGAAGGAACTAGGAAAGTCAAAAGAGAACAAGAACACTACAACTTACAAGCAATTATTTCTATAGGATTTAAAATTGAAAACGAAAGAGCAGTTCAATTTCGTAAATGGGCAAGACAAATAGTAAAAGATTACACTATTCAAGGTTGGACTATGGATGAAGATCGTTTTAAACAAGCCAATCAATTTGATAAAGAATTCTTTAATCGTCAGTTACAAAAAATCAGAGAGATAAGAGCAAGTGAAAGAATGTTTTATCAAAAAGTTACTGATATATATGCAACAAGTGTTGATTATGACCCAATGGCACAAACTACAATCAAATTTTTTAAAATAGTACAAAATAAACTTCATTATGCAGTTCATAGACATACTGCACCAGAATTAATATATAAAAGAGCAAATGCAAATAAAAAAAATATGGGTTTAACCACTTGGAATGATGCTCCTTTAGGTAAAATTCAAAAATTTGATGTAGCTATTGCAAAGAATTATTTAACTAATAAAGAAATACGTTTTTTAGAAAGACTTGTAACTATGTATTTAGATTATGCAGAAATGCAAGCAGAAAGAAATATTCCTATGACTATGGAAGATTGGATAAAACGATTAGATTCATTTATAGAGTTTAATGGACAAAAACTATTAATGGATAAAGGAAAAATTAGTCATGAACAAGCAAAATTATATGCAGAAACCCAATTTGAAAAATATAGAGTTGTTCAAGATAGATTATTTGAAAATGATTTTGATCGTTTTTTAAAACTTAAAGATATGACTAAAAAGAAAAATTAAGATGGTAGGATTTAACTTTGAAAAAAACATTGAAAAACTAAAACATACAGGAAAGATAGTCAGAGTTGGTTCAGATAAAGCAGGTTATTGGAAAAATACATAAATATTAATCAAATCCTTTTTCTCCTTTCATTAATATAAAATTAAAAAAACCATGATTTTCAATATTAATTTTATCATCTTTTTTTATTAATTTAGTCATTTTTTGAAAATTTTTACCAACCGGTGCAACAATTATTCCAAAGTCATTTAATTGATTAATTAATTCAGTAAATATTTCTTTTATTGCGCACGTTACAATAATTTTATCATAAGGTGCATTCTTTTTATAACCAAAAGCACCATCGCCATGTACTAACTCAATATCAAAATTTTTATCTTTAATTAATTTTTTTAATTTATCAATTGAATTTTTTTCATATTCAATTGTTGTAACTTTGCCATTTTTAACAATTTCTTTAATTAAAACAGCATTCCACATTGACCCTGTGCCAATTTCTAAAACATTATCGCCTTTTTTTAAATCTAGTAAATTAAGCATTAATGCAACAGTGTAGGGCTGAGAAATTGTTTGATTATTAGAAATTAAAAGAGCATTATCTGAATAGGCTAATTTTAAATCAATGTCATTATCTAAAAATAAATGTCTTTTGTGTTTTCTCATTGCATTAAAAATTAATTCATTATTAACACCATATTCTTTAATTGTATTTATCATGTTTTCATTTAATGAATCGATATAATTTACCATTTTAAATAAAGAAAACAAATGAATTATTTTAATATTTTCATATCTACTAAAACATTTAATCAAAAAAACATCAAAAATATAAATGATTATTAATTTTACAATTTGCTATGAAAAATCTAATTATAAAAAGGGCACGTGAACATAATTTAAAAAATATTAATGTTGAGATTCCAAGGAATAAGTTAGTTGTAATTACTGGCCTTTCTGGCTCTGGAAAATCAACACTTGCATTTGACACAATATATGCTGAAGGACAGCGAAGATATGTTGAATCATTATCTTCTTATGCAAGACAATTTTTGGGCTTAATGAATAAACCAGATGTTGATTCAATTGAAGGTTTATCTCCTGCAATTTCAATAGACCAAAAAACTACATCAAAAAATCCTAGGAGTACTGTTGGTACTGTTACTGAAATATATGATTATTTAAGATTATTATTTGCAAGGGTTGGTGATGCATATTGCCCTCTGCATAATATCAAAATAGAATCTAATTCACCTGAAAAAATTAAAGAATCAATTAAAAAAAATACAGACATAATTGTTTATGCACCAATAGTTAGACAAAAAAAAGGAACATATGAAAAATTAATTGAAGATATACAAAAGGATGGATTTATGACTGTTAGAGTTAATAACAAAGAGTATTCAACTAATGAAAAAATCCCTCTTGAAAGATATAAAAAACATGATATTGATATTTTAATTGATGAATTAAATACAAGTGATGAATCAAGATTGATTGAAAGCTTAGAACTTGCATTAAAAAAATCAAAAGGCTTAGTGATAATAAAAGAGAAAAAAGGTAGTGAAAAATTATATTCTCAAAATTTTGCATGTCCTATCTGTAATTTTTCATTTGAAGAATTACAACCTAGAATGTTTTCATTTAATAGTCCATTTGGTGCATGCGAAGTATGTCATGGACTTGGAATAAAGATGGAATTTGATCCAGATTTAATAATTCCAGATAAAAATAAATCAATTGCTGATGGTGCGATTATGATTTATAGAAATGCTATTGATGGATGGCGCGGGCAGATGATTGGAAATATTGCAAAAAATTTTGGTTTTTCAATATTAACACCAATAAAAGATTTAACAAAAGAACAATTTGACATATTAATGTATGGTTCAGATAAAGAGATTAAATTTACATATAATAGTAGAAATAGTAATACAAGTTGGAATTCTGTTAATACTTGGGAAGGATTAATTCCTCAATCTGAAAGATTATATCAACAAACTGAATCTGATTATAGACGAAATGAGTTGGAAAAATTTATGAGAGTTTTAAAATGTCCTAGGTGTAATGGAAAAAGATTAAATGAAAAAGCATTAGCTGTTAAAATAGATAATATGTCAATAATTGATGTTACTAATTTATCAATATTAAATTCAATTAAATTTTTTTTAAAATTAAAATTATCTAAAACAAAAGAAAAAATTGCAAAGCAAGTTTTAAAAGAAATTAATTCAAGGCTTGATTTTTTAAAAAAAGTTGGATTGGATTATTTAACACTATCGAGAAGTGCATCAACTTTATCTGGTGGTGAAGCACAAAGAATAAGACTTGCAACACAAATTGGATCTAGTTTAACTGGAGTTTTATATGTATTAGATGAGCCATCAATTGGCCTTCATCAGCGGGATAATCAAAAATTAATTGATACCCTAAAAAATTTAAGAGATCAAGAAAATAGTGTTATTGTAGTTGAACATGATGAAGATACAATTCTTGCATCTGATTTTGTAATAGATATAGGCCCATATGCAGGAGTTAATGGTGGAGAAATTGTTGCAACTGGAACTCCTAGTGAAATTCGAAAAAATAAAAACTCTTTAACTGCAAAATATTTAAATTCAGAATTAAAAATAGATATTCCAAAAACACGACGAAAATCAAATGAATTTATTAAAATAATTGGTGCAAGTGAAAACAATTTAAAAAATATAGATGTTAAAATACCACTATCAACCTTGTGCTTAATTACTGGTGTATCTGGATCTGGTAAATCTACATTGATTTATGAAATATTATATAAAGCTATGATGAAAAAATTACATAATTCTAAAGAAATTCCGGGGAAACATAAAGAGATTTTATTTGATTCAAATATTGATAAGGTAATAATTATTGATCAAAGCCCTATTGGTAAAACACCAAGAAGTAATCCTGCAACGTATACTAAAGTTTTTGATGAAATTAGATCCTTATTTTCACAAACAAAAGATGCAAAATTAAAAGGATACAAACAAGGTAGATTTTCATTTAATGTTCCTGGTGGTAGATGTGAAAATTGCCATGGTGATGGTGTTATTAAAATTGAGATGAATTTTTTACCTGATGTTTATGTAGAATGTGAAGAATGTAAAGGAAAACGATATAACAAAGAAACACTAGAAATTAAATTTAAAAATAAAAATATTTCTGATGTATTAAATATGAGTGTTGATGAAGCTTATGAATTTTTTGTAAATATTCCTAGATTAAAAAAAAAATTAGAAACACTAAAGCGAGTTGGTCTTGGTTATGTTAAATTAGGTCAAAGTTCAACTACATTATCTGGTGGTGAAGCTCAAAGAATAAAAATTACACGAGAATTATCAAAGCGTTCAACTGGAAAAACATTATATTTACTAGATGAGCCAACAACCGGGCTTCATTTTCATGATGTAAAAAAATTAATTAAGGTTTTAAATGATTTAACTGATAAAAAAAATACTGTTATTGTAATTGAGCATAATTTGGATGTTATAAAATCAGCTGATTACATTATTGATATTGGTCCTGAAGGAGGGGAATTTGGTGGGGAAATTATAGCCACAGGAACCCCTGAAGAGTTGATAAAAAATAAAAAAAGCTACACTTCAAAATATTTAAAAAAAGTTCTATTAAAACAATAAAACTGTTGTGACTAATTAGTAATAAAAACAGATAAATTTAAATATTGGTTATGTTTCTAATAAATAAAATAGGTGATTTTTATGAATAATTATAACAAAGCTGAAAATTTATGCCAAAAAGCATTGAAGCATATAGCAAAATATAAAATCAACAAACCTAATGGGACATTTAGTATTAATTATGATAAAATAAACACAAATGATTATTTAAAAATGCTTTCTTGTTATTTTGCTTCAATGAATGTTTTAAAAAAAGATAAGAAAATACATGTAAAAGATAAAGCAGATTTAGAATATAAATTAATTCCAGAAGTTAAAAGACAAATAAACCATTTAAAAGAGTATAAAAATAAAGAAGATTCAACATTTTATTTACTTTTGATAAACAATCCAATGCCAAAAAAGGCCCAAAACATAAAAAAAGAATTGGAAAATATGATGTATGTTAAAACGCAAAATTATAATTAATTTAAAATTATTTATTTTAAAATATATTTTTTGAAAAAAGATGATAATGAATTTATTTTAGTAATTCTTTTTTACGTAAAAGCTTATTGTAATTTATTGCAAATCTATGTGCTTCATCCCTAATTCTTCTAATTAATAATAATACTTTATCTTTATCATCTAATTTTATTGAGTCTTTTTTATCTTTTATGAATATTTCTTCTTGTTTTTTTGCGATTGAAATAATTGGTATGTTTAAATTTAGTTTATTTAATTCAGTAACTGCAGAAGATAATTGTCCCTTTCCACCATCAATAATTATTAAATTGGGCATTTTTTTATCTTCATTTATCAATCTAGTATATCTTCTTTTAATAACCTCAGCAATTGCTGCAAAATCATCAATTTTAGTTATTGATTTAATTTTAAATCTTCTATAATCTTTTTTATTTATAATTCCATCAACAAATGATACCATTGATGCAACAGTCAAAGAACCAGATAAATGCGATATATCAAAACATTCAATAACTTTTGGATATTGTTTTAAATTTAGTTTTTTCATCATTTCATTTAAAATTAATTTATTGTTAAGATATGTAATTTCTAAATTTTTCTTGGCAAGTTCTAATAATTCTTTTTTAATTCCTTTTTTTGGGATAATTAGTTCAACATTGCTTTTTTTTATGTTTGTTAAAAAATCTTTTAGTGTTTTATCTGTTTTTTCTGGAATAATTATTTTTTTTGGAACTTTATTTTCTGAATAGTATTGTACAATAAATTCATCTAAAAAATTTTTCTTATAATCAAATTCAAATTCAATTTTATTATCAAGTGTTCCTCTATAAATATTAAAAATTATTAACTTTACTTTATTATCTATTATTATAAAATTAATAACATCTTCGTCATAATTTCTTTTTTTTTCTAAAATTTGTTTTTCATTTAATACATTAATTGAATCAATTATTTTTTTAATTTCTAGTGCTTTTTCAAATTTGTTTTCATTTGAATTTTTTTTCATTTCTTTTTCTAATTTTTTTATTACATCACTAGTTTTTGAAAGTAAAATGTCTTTTGCTTTTTTTATATTTTTATCATATTCTTCTTTTGATATTGCATTTATGCAAGGTGCACTGCACAAATTAATATGGTATCTAAGACATTCTTTTTTTGGCATTTTTCTGCACGTTCTAATTTTAAAAATTTTTTGTAATGTATATAAAATATTATTTCTATCATTACTTAAAATAAATGGGCCAAAAAATTCGCCAGAATTATCAATTTTCCTTGCAACAATTAATCTTTGAAATTTTTCATTTGTTAGTTTTATAAATCCATATCTTTTAGAATCTTTTAAATCGATGTTATATTTTGGTTTATGTTTTTTTATTAATGTATTTTCAAGTATAAACGCTTCAATTTCATTGTATGTTATGATAAAATCAATTATTTTTATATTTTTAATTAAACTTTTTGTTTTATTATCAAATTCGTTTTTACTAAAATAACTAGAAATTCTATTTTTTAGATTTTTTGCTTTTCCTATATAAATAATTTTATTATTTTTATCTTTAAAAATATAACAGCCTGGTTTTTCTGGAATTTTATCTTTTTGAATTTTTAATTCTTCCATTTTTTATCTTTTGTAGAAATTTAATAAGTGTTATTTAATTTTTAATGTTTTTTGATTTTAAAATAATATATTTATTGATAATTTTTTTGTGTTTATAAAAAGTTTGTTAAATTTTTTGTGTTAATTTAAAACTAAATTATTTAAATTAATAAATATTACTACACTTATGAATATTTCAAAATCTACATTAGCAATAATTTTATCTAAATTAAAAACTTTTAATAATCCAAATATTAAACTAGAGCAATATTCTACTGATTCTGAAATTGCATCAAATATGTTATGGATTATTTATATGAAAAAACAAATTCAAGAAAAAGTTATTGCAGATTTTGGATGTGGTGCTGGAATTTTAGGTATTGGTTCATTAATTTTGGGTGCGAAAAAAGTTTATTTTGTTGATATTGATGAAAATACATTATTAGTTTTAAAAGAAAATATTTTATTTTTAGAAAAAGAATTTAATTTTAAAATTAAAAAAAATAGTTATGAAATTATAAATGGTGATATAGATTCATTTAATAAATTTGTAGATGTTGTTGTTCAAAATCCACCTTTTGGAACTAAACAAAAACATAGTGATAAAAAATTTTTGTTAAAAGCTTTTGATACTTCAAACATTGTTTATAGTTTACATAAAACCATTACTTTTGATTTTATTGAAAAATTAGCAAATTCTAATGGTTTTATTATAAGCGAAAAATTAGATTTTAATTATCCATTAAAAAACACTTTTAAAATTCATAAATCAAAAATTAAAATAATTAATGTTAGCTTGTTTATTTTTGAAAAAAAGTAAATTTATTATTTTTTAAACTCAAAAGTGATAAAATTTTTAAATTTGTTTATTATTCTAAGTAAAATGAGTAAAAATTTATCAGATTTATTAAAAATTGGATTTATTTCAACATCACTATTATTTATGTCAAATTGTGATTTTAAAAAAGATGAAAATTATAATAGTGATAGTAATGATGTTAGTTATTTAGATGAAAGTATAAATACAAAAATTAATATTAATCGTGAAAAATTATTGTCAAAATCAAAAGATGATACATTAGAAAATAAATTTTTATTCGATTTAAAAAAATCAGTAGATAATATTTTACAAGATGCACATTATGATGGTAGCAATTTATTTGAAATTAATAATACATACAAAACTGCTATTAACTCAATTGATAATTATATAGAAAAACCTCATGTCTCTGAGTTTATTTTTGATGGATATTTAAATCAAATTAAAAAGAAAGAAAAACTATTTTCATCAATAGAAAAAGAAAAAAATAAATTTTATACACATGTAAATTATAGAAAAAAAGAAGAATTAAATTTAGAAAATTCTTTAAAATTGATTGATTTTTTTAATGTATATCAAAATGGTTTTTCTAATGAAGTTGAATTTAAAAAAATAGTTGATTATACTCAAGGATTTATTAATCAAACAAAAATAACAATTGGTTTACTTGATGGTTTAATTGAAAATTATCATAAAAATTATGAGAATAAATATAATGAATTAGTAAAAACAAATATTATTCTCAATCAATTTATTTTAGAATATGCAAAAGAATTTTTAAATCAAATAAATCCTGTATTAGTTGTTGAAAAATAATTTTAAAAATCGTAAAGTTTATATTTGATTAATTTACTCTTTTTTAATATGGGATTAAAAAAATGCGATTTTTGTGATAATAAAGTGCCACAAGGTGGACAATGTAATAAATGTGGCTTTGTTGATGGATTTAGAAGACAGCCAACTAGCCAAGAATTTAAAAACGCTAGAAAAATCAATGAAAAAAATAAATATAAGCAATTTAAAAATATAGATATGCTTTTACTTGATGATTAACTATTTGTTACTTGATAATTTTTTTCTTTTTATAATGTGATTTTATCTGCTGTAATAATCTTCTAATATTACCATATCAATGTCATCATTATCTTTTAGAGAATATAGTTTTCCATTAGCAATTTCTGTTATTTCTTTTGCTAATTCTTCACCTTTTTTATCAAGATTTATCCCAATAAAAGAAATGGTTATTTTTAGTTGTGCAGCTTTTGATGCAGCTTTAATTGTATCTTCTTTAGGTTTATTGCCCGAAGTTACAAGTGCGTCACTAATTATTACTAAATGATTTGTTGCATTTTTATCATGAAATAATTCAATTGCTTTATTGATTGTTTTTGAAATGTCTGTTTCACTATAAGCTTTTATTGAAATCATTTCTTTTAATAGCAATGAAAAATCATTTGTTGGAGGAATTTCTTTTTGTATTTCTTTTCCAAAAATAATTAATCCAACTTCATCTTTTTCATTTATAGCTTTATAAGCTAAAGCAACACCTGCTTTTTTACATTTATCAATTTTATCTCCTTTCATTGAAGCAGATGAATCTAGTGCATAAATTATATATATTTTTCCTTTGGACTGCCTTTCAAATACTTTTAAATCATTTAATTGAATATTTTTATGACCTCTTTTAATTGCAGTTTTTATTGATCTTCTAATAGAAATATCTTTATAATTATTTCCTCTTTTATAATTTTTAATATCCATCTTTTCGCCATAAACCATTGGTTTTTTATTGAATTTATTGCCTAAATTACCAATTGATTCAATTTTATCAATTTCTTCAACCAAACTTATTAGTGCAGTTAGTTCAATTCCTTTATCAGATAGAGAATAATCTTTATTTAGCAATTTATCTTTTTTTAATTTTTTAATTTTTTCATTCATCTTTTTTTTTAATTCATTTTGAAACTCTGGAACGTGAATGTTTTTTTCAATATAGTCATCATTAAATCCACTAATTGCTTTAATTAACTTAGGCCCATAGATTTGTTTTGCAAGGTTATAATTATTGACTAGATTTTCAAACATTAAATCAGCATTAAAACCAGAAATATTATTATTGATTGCTTCATTTAATAATTTACCATCATCGATAGTTTCTTTATCATTTTCAATAACAGAATGCATTAGTTTATCATCAACATTTTGAAACTGTAGTTTTCCACTCAATTCTTCTGCTTTTTCTTGTTCTTTTAATTTTGTTGTAGAGTAGTTGGTATTAGGGGTCATCGCCTTTTGAATCAAAGTCAGATGATGAAGATACTGATGTATCTTCAGTAAATTTTTCAAATTCTTCTTTAATAAAAGAAGATGCATTTTTTAAATATTTTACACTTGGTTTTAATCTTATACGATGAGTTATAACTGAATTTATTGATTCTTTTACATCATTTAAAATAACTTTATTTCGATTATTTAAAAATGCATTAGATTGTGCTCTTTCATATAAACCAAGGGTTGCTCGAACACTTGGAACTTTTTCTAATTTATCATTTTCTCTAATTTTTCTAACAAAACCAACAATTATATTTTTAATGTCATCACTTACTGTAACAAAGTTTTTTCCATAAATTGTAATTATTTTCTTTTCAGTTTCTAAATCTTCTGGATAATCCATGTATATTACATCAAATCTATCAAGTAGTACATCAGATAATCTTTCTGTGTTTATATCTTTTGGATTCATTGTTGCAATTAAAATAAAATCTGTTTTAAAATCAATCTCATAATTTGAAATTGTTGCTTTTCGCTCTTCTAAAACTTGTAGTAATGCGTTTTGTAATTTTTCTGGACATCTATTTATTTCATCAAAAAATAAAATTCCTTGGTTTGCTTTAAAAATTTTTCCAGGGGTAAATGCTTCTTTACTTGTAGGTCCAAATTCTATTGCTTTAATTGGATCAATATCACCAATTAAATCTTCAACAGTTAAATCAGGTGATCCTTGAACTCTTATAAATCTTTGAATTCCAGTAATTTCTTTTTTTTTAATATCTGAATTTGTTTTACATTTTGGACAAATAGGCTCGTTTGGAAGACAGTTATAACCACAATCATTTACTGTAATTGTTGGTAATATTTTTGCAATATTTTTTGCAAGTGTTGTTTTTCCAATTCCAGGTTGTCCAAAAATTGCTATATGTCTTTTCATTAAAAGAGCAGATTTGATTTCTCTTTTAACTTTAAATTGACCATAAATTTCATCAAATTTTTCATTTTTTAATTTTTCATTAAATTCGTTATTTTTTTCCATAAGCTAAATTAAAATTTATTTATTTTATATAAATCTTTTGTTATAAAAATTTTAAAAATAAAAAAACTAATAAAAAAATTTATAAATTTTAATTATAATCATAGTTTAAGTTATTAAATATCTTAAAATAAATAGAAAACTATTAAATGTGATTATTCAATTGAAGATTTATAAAAAATTTAGGATGATACAGGGAATTTGAAATGGATTCTATATTTATTATTTTATTATCAATATTGATATTTTTTTCTGCATTATTTTCAGGAATAGAAACAGCATTTTTAAGTCTTGATAGAGCTAAATTAAAAACAATGATTCAAAATAAAGTTAAAAATGCTGAATTAGTTAATAGATTAAAACAAGAGCCACAAAAATTAATAAGTACTTTATTAATTGGAAATAATTTAGTAAATATTGCTGCATCTGCTATTGCAACAGCTTTATGTATTAATTATTTTGGAAATTATGGTGTTGGAATTGCAACAGGAATTATGACTATGGTAATTTTGTTTTTTGGTGAAATTACACCAAAAACAATTGCATTGTCAAATGCACCAGCTATTTGTTCATTTACTTCACCATTTATATATAGTCTAACTAAATTATTTAAACCATTAATTTGGGTTTCAAATAAATTTACAAAAAGTTTAACAAAAAGTTTTGGTGATGGTAAAACTCTTGCTATAACAGAAGAAGAAATTAAATCATTTATTAGTATTGGCGAAGAAATTGGAAGCATTGAAAAAGATGAAAAAGAAATGATTGATAATATATTTAAAATGAATGATATTCAAATTAATCATATAATGGTTCCAAAAATTAATGTAATTTCTATAAATTCTGATAAAAAAATAAAAGATGTTATTACAAAAATAATAAAGTGTGGTCATTCAAGAATACCGGTTTATAAAAAAGAAAAAGATAAGATTGTTGGTATTTTATATACTAAAGATGTGTTAGTAGAGATTGCTCGGGGCAATTTTGATAAAAAAATAGAAAAAATTGCAAGAGAAGTATTTTTTGTTCCAGAAACAAAAAAAGCAGATTCACTTTTAAATGAATTTAAAAAATTGAAAACACATATTGCTGTTGCAATAAATGAATATGGTGATGTTACTGGAATTGTGACTTTAGAAGATATTTTAGAAGAGATTGTTGGAGAGATTTATGATGAAACCGACTTGGTTAAAATAAAAATAAAAAAAATAAAACCAAAAACATATGAAATTGATGGTGAAGCAACACTTGGAGAAATAAATAAAGGAATTGGAAGAAAATATTTTTTTGCAAAAGAATATGTTACAATTTCTGGATATATTATGAATAAATTGAGCAGAATTCCAAAAAATAAAGAAAATATTGAATTTAAAAAATTTAAATTAAAAATAGTTAATGTTAAAAATAATAAGTTAAACAAAATTATTATGTATATTAAATAGTATTTTATTTATTTATTTATTTATTTTTAAAAATTATTTATTTATTTATTTATCTTTTACTTATTTATTTTAATTAAATTAATAAAAAAAAGAAATTCTTAATTTAGTTAATTAATATAAATTATTAATGATTATAGATTGAATAATAAAGTTATAAATTAATGTTGCATTTAAGTAAATAAATTTCTATAAATTTTTTTAAAATCACTGGTCATAGTTTTTTTCTCTTGAAAATAAAAATAATCCACTGGACATTTGCTTGTGAAACTTATAAAGGATTACTGCATACTATATGACATAGTTGTTTTGGCCAAACAAACTAGATAAATCCTACTAAGATAAAATGTCTTGGTTGAAATAAAATGCGATAAGCAAAGGAGGTGCATGTAAAATGCAAGAACAAAAAAACATATATAAATTGGAAAAAAATATGCCAATAAAAAGCTTTAAAGCTGGTGCTATTAAAGCAACACTTTGGGAAAACCAAACAAATGATGGTAGTGCTTCATTTAATACCATTAATTTAGATCGAGTGTTTAAAGCTAAAGATGGTAAATGGCAAAATACACATTATTTAAGGGTGCAAGATTTACCAAAGGCATTAATTGTTTTAAATAAGGCTTATGAATTTCTTGTTTTGAATTCTGTAATTAGTCCAGAAAATTGATGAAATTAATGGAAATTTTGCCATAAAAATTACTAAAATAACAGTTTTTTTCTGTTATTTAGTATTTTTTTTTATATTTTTATTAAATTTTTTCAAAAAAATGTTGATAAAAAATATAATAAAAGAAAAGATTAAATAATCCGAGGTGTTTTAGAATGATAGAAAGTAAAATGAAAAATAATATAGATGAATTAGATAAATCTGAAAATTTAGATAACATAGAATATGAAAATTTAAATGAAGATAATGTTAATGAAATTGTTGAAACAAAATCTTCTAAGAAAAAAGTAAAAGAAAAAACGTTGTTAGATTTACCAGGGGTTGGAGCTGCAACTGCAGATAAATTAACAGCTTCAGGATATAGTGATTTAGTTTCCATTGCGGTTGCAAGTCCTGGTGAGGTTGTTGATGCAACAGGTATTACGGAGAGTGTTGCAAGAAAAATGATTAATTCTGCACGAGATTCTTTAGATATGGGCTTTGAAGATGCAGATGAGATACTTAAAAAACGGGAAAAAGTTGAAAAAATAAAAACTTTTTGTGAAAGTTTTGATAATTTAATGGGTGGTGGATTTGAAACTAGCTCAATTACTGAAATTTTTTCAGAATTTGGTGGTGGAAAAACACAAATTGCGCATCTTCTTTCAGTAAATATACAAAAATTAGCTGATGAAAAAGATCCAATTGCGGTTTACATTGATACTGAAAATACATTTAGGCCTGAGCGAATAAAGCAATTTGCTGTAGGAGCTGGATTAAATCCTGATGATGTTTTAAAAAAAATAAAGGTTGCACGAGCATATAACTCAGATCATCAGATGCTTCTTGCAGAAAAAGTTGAGGATTTGATAAAAAATAAAAAATTAAATGTAAAAATAGTTATTGTGGATTCATTAACTGCACATTTTAGAGCTGAATTTATTGGTCGTGGTACACTTGCAGATAGGCAACAAAAATTAAATAGGCATATGCATACTTTATTGAAATTAGCAGATCAACATAATTTAATGGTGTATGTTACAAATCAAGTTATGTCAAAGCCAGATCAATTTTTTGGAGATCCAACTGCTGCAATTGGTGGACATATTGTTGCGCATGCATCAACTTTTAGGATATATCTTAGAAAAGGTAAAAAAGGTTGCAGGGTTGCAAAATTAATAGATAGCCCAAATTTGCCTGATGGTGAATGTAGTTTCTTTGTAACTGAAGAAGGTTTAAAAGATATTTAATTTTTTTATTTTTTAATCTTTTTATTATTTTAAAAATAGTTCTGTTAAAAATATTTTATAGAATGAATTTACTTTATTTTTTTGTAAAAATTTATTATATAATTATATGAAAAATTTTTATGAGATGTTTTTATCTAATATCTCTTTTGATAAAGTTTTAATTTTACCTTTTTGATCATATAAAAAATGTGCATTTGGTCCAAACATATCATAAACTTTGCTTTTATGGTCTAAATAATGTAACTCTAAAGGATAATTTGATAATCCTTTATCTACTAATGTAATGTGAACCCCTCCTGGTTTTAAATAATTTAATCTTTCTCTATGATCATCACATCTATGATCAATTATATAAAAACCTTTTAAATTTAAAGAACCATTACTTAATTTATAACAAATATTGTTAATGTTTTCTTCTGCTTTTTTTTGGTCTAATTCTACAATAGAAAATCCTAAAATATCTGCAAGCATTAGTTTATTTATTTTTTCATTATATTTTTTATGATAATTTGAATAATTATTCCAGTAATGATTTGTATCTTTACAAACCTCAACTATAAATTTATCAATAGTACGATATATTTGTTTTTCATAATCTTTTATTTTTGATGTTGATTCATCTTCATAAAAATTTTCACCTAATTTTTCTGTAAGATATTTATGTTTTATTGAACGAATTATGTTTTTTATTTTACCATCTATTTTTTTATTTAATTTAAATCTATAGGAAAATATATGATTTAATTGATTGTTGAAATAAAAATTAATATAATCATTTTTAGTAGGCATTGGTTGATTTGAATTCATTGCATTTAAAGTAATATTATCTAAAGAATATTGTTTATCGTATGAATTTCTAACTTTTTTTCTTACATCTTCAAACGATCTTAACATAAATTGGTTTGATATTTGTTTTTTTGTCTTTGGAAAATTTATGTTGGAATTAGAAGTTATTCCTTCTATTATATTAGAAAATTTAGGAATGATAAAATTTTCATATATTTGTTTATAACCTTTTAGTCTACTTTTGATTATTTCTTCATTTTCAGGGTGAATAACTTTTTTGTGTTTAAAATAAGTATTTAAAAGGCATGCCAATGATGGTCCAAAACCAGATCCTTGTTCGAATATATATTCATTTAATTCTTGAGCTAATTTTTTTTTCATAAATTATCATTTTAAAGAACTACTATATAAATGTTTCTGTTTGTAACCACTTAGTAGTAGTTTTAAATAAAATAAACAATTAAACAAATAATAAAAGCTAATACAATTCCACTTATAACTTGAATTAATGAATGGCCTGTAAATTCATTAAATTTGAGATCTGTTTTAATTTTATTTTTGTTTTTTAATTTATTTAATATTTTTGCATGCATTCCAACTTCTCTTCGAAGTCCAAAAGAATCTCTAATTATTAAAAGTGCTAAAAAAAATACAATTATGGTAATTGTTGTTATGCCTTCATATAAAAATAATGAAAAGAATAATCCAAAAGCTATTGCAGAATGGCTACTTGGCATGCCACCTGTTTCAAAAAAAATTTTAAAATCAAATTTTTTTAATTGAAAAAATTTAACAAATGTTTTTATAGTTTGGCTAATAGCTAAAATAAGAAAACAACTAATAAAAATTTTATTTGTTATTAATATATTAAAATCAAACATAAATTTTTTAAAATATTGAATTTTATAAATTTTTTGTTT
>CAZQHZ010000016.1:0-22000 GCA_964593285.1 uncultured Methanosarcinales archaeon
ATTTTTAAAATATGGTATTGTTTTTTTTAACCCTTCATTTAATTCTATTAAAGGTTTCCATGATAATTTTTCTTTTGCAAGATTGATATCTGGTTTTCTTTGTTTTGGATCATCTCCTGGAAGTTTTTCATAAATGATTTTTGAATTTGAATTTGTTAATTTAATTATTTTTTCTGCAAGTTCAATTATTTTAAATTCATCTGGATTTCCTAAATTGACTGGACCTTTAAAATCTTTGGAATTCATCATTTTAATCATTCCATCAATTAAATCATCAACATATTGAAAAGACCTTGTTTGCATGCCTGTGCCATAAATTGTTATATTTTTATTTTGTAATGCTTGCATAATAAAATTACTAACAACACGTCCATCATTTGGATCCATATTAGGACCATACGTGTTAAAAATTCTAACAATTTTTATATTAACATTTTGCATTCTATTATAGTCCATACATAAACATTCTGCAACACGCTTTCCTTCATCATAGCAACTTCTAATGCCAATTGGATTAACATTACCAAAATAATCTTCTTTTTGTGGATGGAGTAATGGATCGCCATATATTTCAGAAGTTGAAGCATGAAGAATTTTTGCTTTAGTTCGTTTTGCTAAACCTAAAATATTAATCATTCCAATAGTTGAACATTTAATTGTTTTTACAGCATTATATTGGTAATGTGGAGGAGATGCTGGACATGCTAAATTATATATTTCATCACATTCAATAAATAATGGTCTAGTAACATCATGCCTTATTAATTCAAAATTTGGATTTTTTAAAAATTCTAAAATATTATCTTTTCGTCCTGTAAAAAAATTATCAACACATAAAACAGTATGGCCTTGATTTAATAATTTTTTCGTTAAATGGCTTCCAATAAATCCTGCACCTCCTGTTATTAATATTGTTTTTTTATCCATAATTTTTAATATTTAAAATTATTTATAAATTTTTTGTAATTATTTATAATTTATCATAACAATACTTTTTTTCTAAAATTTCAATAATATGTTTTTTTGATTTTGTAACTGGATTTATTGGAACAAAGGGACATTTTGTAGTATCTTTTGTTGAATCATTAAAAGTATTAATTTTTCTTGCAATATTGATAATTTCATCTTTTTCAAAACAAAGTAATGGCCGCAATATTGGTAAATTTATGTTTGAAGAAATAACTGTCATGTTAGATAAAGTTTGAGATGCAACTTGTCCTAAATTTTCACCAGTAATTATACAATCAACATTATGTTTTTTTCCAATTTTTTCTGCTTCTTTTAACATTGCTCTTTTGCATAAAATACAAGTATATTTATCATCTACCTTTTGTTTTATTTTTTCAAGTTTTAAAAAAAAATCATTAATAATTATTTTTGCATCTTTATCAATTTTTTTTATTAAATCTTTTATTATTTCATCGCCCTCATTTTTTATTTTTAAATGTAGATATATAATTTCAAACCCTTGTTTTTTTAATAAATAAGAAGCAACTGGGCTGTCTATTCCTGTACTAATTAATGATATTGCTTTCATTTTAAATAGAATTTTATTAAATTATAAAAGATTATTGCTAAAAAAATATTAAAATTAATATATTCTTAAAAACATTTATAAATAAATATTTAATTCAAGAATAATAATAAGAATAAAAAGTTATAAAATAGAGTGAAAATGGATTATGAAAAATTATTAGATACGGCTTATGAAAAATTACCTGAAAAATCAAAACTAGTTGAAAGATTTGAAATACCAAAGGTTAGAGGCCATTTACAAGGAAATAAGACAATTGTTACAAATTTTCATCAAATTGCACAGCTTTTAAATAGACCGGTTGAACATTTATTAAAATATGTTTTAAAAGAACTTGCAACCCCTGGAAATTTAGTAAAAAATGGTGTTATTTTTGGAACAAAAATTCCTGCATCTAGATTAAATGAAAAATTAGAAAAATATGTTGAAGAATTTGTTTTATGTAAAGAATGCCAAAAACCAGATACTAAATTAATAAAAGAAGACAAATTTTTATTTAAAAAATGTCTTGCATGTGGATCTAAACAATCTGTTAGGATAATCAAATGATTCTTGTAAAAAAACATATTACAAATAATAGATTAATGCTTGCATTATGTGATAAGGATATTTTTGGGAAAAAATATATTGAAAATTCTGTTGTTTTAGATTTAAATTGTGATTTTTATAATGGCCTTGTTATGCCTGATGATGAAATAAAAGAGTTAATAAAAAAGTCATATATAGTTAATGCTGCTGGAATAAAATCAATAAATCTTATAAAAGAACTAAATTTGATAGATGAAAAAAATATTCTTTTTATTGAAAAAATACCGCACGCACAAATATTAATAACAATTAATGAATAAATCTTATTTAGAATTTAATTCTTTTTCAATTTCTTCTTCTTGTGGAGCTTTTTTTTTATTATCTACCATGTCTTTAATTTTTTTTGCTATTTTCTCAACTTCAACTAACATTGATAGATCTCCAAAATGCTCAATAGCACAATCTTTACAATAATAATCATTTGTACCTTTTATATTATATTCGGCATCTTCAGAACATATTATACATTTTTTTGGCATTATTTTCTTTGTATACCTAATAATTTATAAATTTTTTGATATTATAACCTTTTTTGAGTGATTAAATATTTATAAGAATAATGCAATTTCGTAATTTTAAAATTAAATTAAACCTTATATCTTAAAATTGCACCAATTCCACCAAGTCCCTCAAGCTTTTTACCAGCTTCATGATCAGAACTAATAATTCTTATTTTTGCATTTATTGATTCTGTTGTTTTTAAAATATTGTCTAATTTAGAAAAAGTATTATCTTCTCGTGTTTTTTTTATCAAATTATCTGTAACCAATAATTCTTTTACTGCACCTAAATCAACTGCTTTTTTTGTTTCATTAAATCCATATACATAATTTTTTTCTTTTTTTATTTCTGTTAACAATTCCTCAACCGCTTTTGTTTCATTTACTATTCTATCTTCAGATAAAGCAGTAATAATTTCTGGACGTCTTAATACTTCATTAATTCCTTGAATTCCTGTATTGTTACAATTAGCTGAAATAATCTTTTTTTTTAAATAATCATCTTTTATTTCATTTAATAAATAATCTTTAAAAAAAGAAGGACTTGCAACAACGATTTTATTAATATTATATTTTGTCGAATAATCTTTTAATACTTCAATTATATTTTTATAATATTTTTTGTTATCTATTTTTTCATCAACATATTTTTTTTGCATCTCGCCTTTAAATTCTGTTAAAATTTCAAAACCATAATTTTTCATTAAAGCAAAAATACATTCTTCTCGATCAAAAACACAAATTAAAATTCCTAACTTTTTTTCAGTTTCTGCTTCTTTTAATTTTTTTAACTGATAATCGTAAAATTTTTCTTTTTCAATTGAAAAAATGGTATTTACTTCAAGATTAATTGTATGATATGAACCTAGTGAAATATCTTCTGGGGCTTCTATTATTTTCCCAGAAATTCTAAGAGCACTAGAATATTTATGAAATTCAATTTTTTCAACATTTATTTTTAATACAAATTTTTTCTTAACAGATTTACTAGATTCATCATTTCCAACTTTAATCTTTCTATAAGTTACTGACTTAATTTTATCATTAATATCGATAATATGACTTAAAAACCATAAATCTTCTTCAGAACTAATTTGAATTTTAGCAAAACCTTTTTTTAAATCTTTTTTTATAACTTTCATTTTTTAATAAAATTATCAATTAATAATGTCTTTTACTTCTTTAAAAATTTTTATATTATATTTACTAATAAAATTTTCAAGTTCACTAGTAAATAAGTGATGTTTGTCTTTTGTTAAAATAACTGAATTTGTTTTGATTGCAGATGCAACTAAAACTGCATCGCTTGGATCGTGAATGTGTTTTAATAAATTTTCATCTATGTTGTTAATAAAATCCCTTTGTTTTTTTATTTGTCCTAAACTTACATCTATATTTAAAATATCAATTTGTTTTTCTTTAAAAAAATCTCTGACTTTATGTTTTAAATTATGTTTAATACTATGAGTTACATGGATTAATTCTTCTATATTAAATGAAGTCATAGAAAAATTAATATTTTTAATAGTACTATGCTTGTCTTTTTTAATAATATCTATAAAAAAACAAGTATCAAACAATATTAAATTCTTTGAATTTAAATCAATATAATTAAATTTATTAAATATTTCTTTCATTTTTAGTTTTTTTGTTCATTAAAAAAATTTAAAGCAAAATTATATACAAGCGGTTTAAAATTTATGGTATTATCAATTTTATTTAAATTAGGAAATTTATGATTTTTGTTTTCAACACAAAATCTAAATTGATTTTTAAATGGAATTTCACATTGATTTAAATCATTTTCTTCTAATTGTTCCATATAATTAATATCTGCTAAAATAAATTTATCTTCTTTTTTAAATATATAGATTGAATCACTAACAAAATTTAAATCTTTATTTTTTGTAAAAAAATTAATAACTTTTTTAAAAATTCCTTCTTCATTAAAACTTAATGAGTATTTATTTTCCTCTTTTATGTCAAATTCATCATTTGAATCAAAATAATACAAATTATATTCTTTTAAAATTATTTCATTTAAATTATTATTTAAATCAACAAAAGAAATGTTTTTTTTATTATTTTCATCATAATTTATTATTTCAAAATCAATTTTTTCATTATTTAAAAAATCAATGTCTTGTAAACTTATATTGCAATAACAATCATCATCAGTTGTTAATAAACATCTTTTAATTTTATCATATAACTCATAAAATAAATGCTCATTATTAGCATTACATTTTCTAGACCATGTTATATTTTCATTATTAAAAGTTATTATTTTTTCATCAACACAATTTTCAATTCCTTCATTTAATTTACAATTATCTATTAACTCAATACTTTGCTTTCTAAGTTTTGTATAAAAATTAAAATCATAATTGATTTTTGTTTTAAAATTTGTATCAATTAAATAATTAAAATATGAATAATCAGTTGAATAATCAAATGCTAAATCATCTTTTTTTATATTTGATTGTTTTATGTTTTCATATTTAGCTTCCTCGTCTTCTGCTGAAATTAATGGCATGTCTTGTTTCATTTCTAAAAAATCATATCTATAAACTGCAACAATTTCATGTTTTGCTCCTGGCCAATAAAATGAGGGTATTTTTTCAATAACTAAACCTTTACTTCCTCTGCTATGCATTATTTCACTATTCTCTTTATATATTCCAATATGACAAATTTTTCTATTTAAATTATCATGGCATGGATCAATAAATAATATATCACCATTTTTTGCATTTTTTTCAATAATTTCTTTTGTACATTTTTTATTAGTATTAGAATCACAAATTACTTCGCCATACTCTTTTGCATATTTTAAATAATACATTTCAGCAGTTGTTCTTTCAATATTTATACCAATGTGTCTTAAATTCCACCAAACAAACCCTGAACAATCAAACCCTGGATTTATTTCTGTTGGAATTTGTATTCCTCTAAATATAGGATTATTTTGTTTTTGTAAATTTAAAACTTCTTGATAACTATATGGACTAATACCACCTAATTGATAAGTTAAACCATTAAAAATTTTTGCAAAATTGTATGCTGTTTCATAAAATATTTTGTTAGCATTGTTTTCGTCAAATTCGCTAATTCTTGTTTGAACTGAATCATAATTTATTAAATAATCGTCTGCTGAAGAAAAAGTTAAAGGTGTAAATGAATGCCCTTCTAATTCGTTTTCTTCATTTATATATAAATGATAATTAAATTTTTGAAATTGAGCATAATTATATTTTTCTAAATATGAATTTAATTTTAAAATAAAATAATAATTCAATGAATTTTCCAAATCTTTTTTTTGTGGAAATGAACCATGTGTTTTAAATTTTTCACAGTTCCACAAAACAAATCCTAAGGCCTTACCACATTTTGAATCATTTTTATATCCCCCATATTTTGATAATTGAATTAATGATTCAACATAACTAAACTCAACACTTTTATCTAAATAAAATAGAGCATCTTGTGCATTAAATGTTGTATTTAAAATAATAATTTGAAACTTTCCAACACTATCTTCAAAAGAATTTATATTTGAAGAAAAAATAACTAACAATGAGCTAAAAGCAACTAAAGTTATTATAACTAAAAATACAGGAAATACCCATCCTTTTTTGTGTTTTTTTAAATTAATCATTTTTCACAAGCAACCCGTATATTTTTATTAATTCATCATTTTTTAAAGTAGGAATATTTATTATACAATCATATCCTTTTTTATCGTGTGGATTAACTAAATAAGCATCGTTAAGTTCTAAATTATCAGAATATAATACTACTTTTTCATAATTTGATTCTTTTTGTATAAATAAAATTAAATCATTTAGCTGATTTTCTAAATCTTCAATATAATTTTCATCATAATATGCAAATGCAATATAGGTTGCAAAATCTGTTTTATAACCATCAACTTCAATTGGTGTTTTTAATATTTGAGTTAAAATAATATTACAATCATAATTATTTGTAGCAACATCTATTTTAGAAACAATTTTATCATTTGAAATAGAAAAAACAATTATAAAGATTATAAAAATTATAAAAATAGCTAAAATTGCAAACACATCTATTGTAACTTCTGCAAAAAATGCTTTTTTATTTTTTATAAAATTTTTATTTTTTAATTTCATTTTAAAATCTAACTTCTTGGAATTAAAACTGTTATATTAATAAAACCTTGATTTATATTACCATCTTCATAAATATTAACATAATAAATTTTATTTTTTTTAAATATGCTTCCTGGGCCAAAATCTTCATTTTTATTTCTTTTTGATTGCATAAAATTCATATTAGCAATAGGTAAATATGTATCAAATAAATTTTTATTTAAATAAATTGAATTTGATAATTGTTTATTATTGAATTGATATCTTTTTTTATTTTTATTTAATAAAGAAATTTTCATTGTAGCCATTTTTAAATTATTATCGTTTCCTAAATCAAATAATTCATCTAAAATATTTTCATTATTAATTAAAAAAAAAGAAGCATTTATTGTAAATGGATAGTTTCTATTAATTGAATTATCAAAATATGATGGACCATCTAAATTTAAAAAAGTTAAATAAATTAAATTATTAGCTTCAAGTTCAATTGTATCTATATCAAAAAAAATATACTTATTTACAACAACAACAAATGCAATAAATAAAAAACTTAACATAAATAACCGTACAAAAACAAACATAATTGTTTTAAATGTGGTTTCTGCTCTTTTTTTTTTAATAATTTTTTTTATTTGCATTTTTTATTTTTCATAAGTTGAAAAAGAATTTAATAACGTTCTTGAAAATTCTGTTTCAAATTTATTAATAAATTCTTCATCGTTAAATAAATCTTTTGGAATAATAATTTTAATTACAAATGAAAAATCATAAGATGAACCAATATTACCACTAAAATAAAATTCATTATTTCCTGGAAGAATTTTTACATCAGTAAAATAATTTAAATCTAAAATTTCTTTTTGAAAATTACATATTAATCCTTGATTTTTATCATCTAAATTAAAATAATAAATTGTTAAATCAATATCATCAATGTTATTTTTTTCAACTAAATCAATTGCAAATAAAATATTAATGAAATTTTTATTTAAATTTCCATATTTATTATTTACATCATCTATACTACTTTTTTGTAAACGATAATTATTTAAATTAATATATTTAAAATCTGTTAAAAATAAATCAACTATTTTTTTTGAATTTTTTATATTAACTATATCAACATATTTAAATTCAGATAAAAATTTTTCATTCGCATTATTACATACTATATCTAAATCAAACAAATTTAAATTTGCTCCAATATTAAAATTGTTTTTTGTTTTTTTAAATGTGACTACATTTGAATTTTTTATATCTTCAAAATTTTTTATTATTTTTTTATTATTAAAATAAGGATATGAACTAATTCTTGTTTTTTCATCTATATTATTAATTAAAACTTTATTATCAGTAAATGAAATTTCAAAATCATTTAAAATTGTTTTTGAGTAAGAAAAAAATAAATCACCAGGTATTGATTGAATTGTATTTACAATAAAAGAAATATCTTTTGATAATGCTTCTCTTTTAAAAGATGAATTATCTTTTACATCACTAATAAAATTAAAAAGAGCAATAGTGATTAATGATATTAAAATTATTTCAATAATAGTCCATAAAGATAACCTAATTCCAGCTTTTTTTTTGAATTTAAAAAAATTATTCTTATTATAATTATACATAAATAAAATTATTAAGAAAGCTATATAAAAATGTTTTTATTAATTAATGAATATTTATAAATTTTTTTAAAATAAAAAATATTAATATTTATAAACACTAAAATATTTAACTAAATAATGGTTGAAATTAATAAAAATAAATTAACCAGAATTTTTTTAAATGAAAATAAAACAAAAAAACCATTAAAAAGATCAACATCTGGCTATGAAACAGAACAATTTGTTTTAAATAATGATGGAAGTATTGATAATTCTGAAATTTTAATTAAAAAAGCAAAAGCAAAAAAATTACCAATACAAAAAGAATGTGCAAAAAGCATGATTGAATTAAGTTGTCTACCTGCAAAAAGGCTAAAAATGACATCTGAATCAATGGTAGATAACCACATACTTTTACAGGAAATTGCTTATGGTGAGGATAAATATCTATATCCTTTTGGAACATATTTTGGAAATAATAATGTTGTTTTTCGAAATAAAATTAATTATAATATTAAAAAAAAAGTTTTAGGAGAAAATAGATTTAAATATGCAGGATACTGCTGTGGATGCCATCAACATTATGCCTTGCCAAGAGGAATTTTTGATAAAAAAAACAAAATAATTAAAGAGATGAATTATTCTAAAATTAATAAAACATTAGTTGATAGTTTTAATTTTATGACTGCAATAGATCCTGTGCTTACTACATTAACTCAAAGTTCCCCATATTTTGATAATAAATTATTTGCAAAAAATTCTAGAGTTATAATATATAGAGGTGGAAAATTTTTAAAATTTAAAGATGGAACATATTCAAAACATAGATTATTTGGTGGACTCCAGCAATATAAAACTACAGTTAGGGATTTAAATACAGTTCAAAAAAGAAGATTTCAAAAATGGAAAATATTAGTTAAAAAAGCAGGATATGATGTTAATAAACATATAAAATCAGAAAAAATATTATCATACAATTGGTCTCCAGTAAAAATTAATCCACTTGGAACACTTGAATATAGAGGATATGATATGAATTATTTATCTACAATATTTGGAGCATCAACCTTATTAAAATTTTCATTAAGAGAAATACAACAAAGATTTAAAATTGTTGTTCCATTAGATATTTCAATTAAAGAATCATTTAAAATAGAAAATAATATGATTTTTATACCTTCATTTTCTGAAATTTTAAGATTACAAAAAAAAGCAGCATATTATGGTTTAGAAGATAATGATGTATATACATATGTTAAAAATTTTTATAATTTAGCAAAAGATATGACAAATAAAAATTATCATCCTTTGCTTTTACCAATAAAAGAAATAATAGATAATAGAAAAACAACATCTGATGAAATTATAGATTATTTTAAAAAAAAAGGTTTTAAAAATAAAATAAACCAAAGTGTAGCAAAAGAAGCAGCAATTTATTTTTCAAATAAATTTAGAAAAGATTTAGTTAGGACAAAAAATATTTTTGATGATGTTAGAGATTAATTTTTATTAATCCTAAATCCTTTTTCTTCAACTATATCAAAAATTTTTACTAAATCATTTGATATTTTTTCGGTTTTTGTTTTGTATGTTCTTAATCTATTTTTTGACATGTAAATTTTTTTATTAATTTCCATTGAAAATATGAATAAAAAAGGATATTTACTTGAAAGCCACTTTAATATAAAACCACCACCATAAGGTCTATTAATTCCAACTTTTCTATAACCTAAAGAAATAATTCTTTTTTTAATACTTTTTACAATAGGCAGATAAAATTTTGGAATAAAATGTGTTCCAAGTGAAAAATCAGGTCTTTTAGGTTCATGTCTCATGGAATGTGCATCAAAAATAATATTAAAATTAAAAACATCTAAAAGCCTTGTTAATAATGAATAAAAACTTGAATAAAATGAATGTATTTCATTAATTTCTTTTGTTGTTAAATCTTCTTTCCATATTTTATTTAAATTGTTGTTTTGGTTTTGCTTGTTTTCATAAATACAATTACTAATATTTCTATTTAAATCACAATAAAATCTAGAACATTTATTATCAATCCAAACACCACCCTGATTTAAAACAAGTTTAGAATATAATTTATTTGTATCAATATCTTCTTCTTTTTTTCGATTAGTTGAAGAAAGATACATTTTTTTTTCAACATTATTAGGTATATATGTTCCTGAATGAATTGTTAATAATAGAATATTAAATTGATTTTTTTTATAATTATTATATACAATTATCCCATGTTTTGTAATCGTAACATTAATATTATTGTTTATTAAATAAACATGTTCTAAATCTTCTTTTATTTGCTCCCATATTTTAACATCTAAAAAAAAATCTTTAAAATACCTTTTGTTTCTATCTTTATAAAATTCTTTTATATCTCCTTCTAAAATTTTACCAAAAACCTTATAATATTTTAATAATGAAATAAAATTTAAATGCAAATCATTTTCGATTCTTAAACTTATATTTTCAACTAATTTAAATAACATAAATCTTTTTGATAAGCTAATTGTAATTGAATTAGAAGTTGGTTTTAATAAAATGGGACTTATTCTTTCAATAAATTTATTAAAATTATCTTTTATCATCAGAATTTAATTAAATAAATAGTTTATATATTTTTTGAATTAAAAATAAAAAAAAATTATTTTTTACGCTCAACTTTTCCATCAATAAAATTAATTTCGTCTTTGATTTTTCTTAAAAGGTCTTTGTCTTGCAGACTACTTTTAATGTCTGATTTAATGTATGAATCAAAATATGCTATTTTTTCTTCAATTAAATCAAGACGTTTCTCTATTTTTTCAATTCTTAAATCATTTACTGTATGTGTCATTTTTTATTTTTTCTTTTTTACTATTTTATTAATTGTTGCAGTAACAGCAGCACCAATAGCAGCACCAACTCCAGCTGCAATTAAAGCTGCTTTTTCTGGATGTTTTTTTGCATAAGTTTCAGCTTTTTTTTCTGCTGTAATTAATTGTTTTTTTAATTTATCCATCTCTTTTGTTGCTACATCTTTTACATTTGTTGCTCTTTGTTTAATTGTTGTTTTTGCTTTATTTACTGCTTTTTTTGCTTTTTTTATAGGTACACTTTTTTTAACTTGTTTTTTTTTAACTACTTTTTTTTTAGTAACCATTTTTTTCACTCTCCTTTTTTATTTTTTTCAATTTTTGATTTTAAAACTAATGAACAAACAAGCATTATATTACCAAGTATTAATATAGACCACTCATAAGCCAAAATACTATTTTTGTGCAATAAAATAATGAATGAAATTAATACTAAAATAATTCCAAATAAAAAAAAGATAAAACTTGCAACAATTTTTACAACGTTAGTAATTAATCGCTCAATTGTTTTACTAATAGATTCAAACAAATTATCAAAAAAATTCTTAAATAAATCATATAAAAATCCACTACTAAAAGTTTTTAATAAAATATCAAAAAAACTTTCTTTTTTTTCTTTTCCCTCTTTTTTTTCCATTTTATTATATTAAAACCTCTTTTATATTTAAATTTTATGAAATAAAATAAATTAAAAAATAAAATTTAGTTTTTCTTTTCTAATCTACTTTTTCTAAGTTTTATAAATTCTCGCCAATCTTTTTCAATTTCATCATTTGTTCTTTGTTGGTTTTCCATTTTATTTCACTTAATTAAAATTATTAATTCCTTTTAATTTTTTAATATTGTTTATTAAATCATTATCATTATTGTTAATATTTAAATTTTTTTGATATTCATTTAAAAAATTAATAAAAAAATTTATTTCATCAATTGCACCACTAATTTTCAATACTCTTTCTTCTTTTAATTCTCGTGTATCAATTAAATATTGTAATTTTTCTTTTCTTTTCATGTAAGCTTTTATAATTGGTTTATATACCATTAAAATCACCTTTTGCTTGATAATTATTTTTTATTTGTTTAATTTCTGATAAAAAATATTGTAAGCAATCTATTTCACAAAATATTGCTTTTTTTCTAAATTCATTTTCACCAAAAATTAATGTAAATGATGTTGGATGGCTTGATACATCTTTTCCACAAGTAATACAATAGCCTGTTTTTGAATTTTCTAATAATTTTATTTTTTTATCTAATTGCTTTTTTAGATTAATTGCACCATTTGATATTTCTGCCCGTAATTTATATAATTCATTTTCAGGCATTGTTTCAATAATTTGATTAATTTTTGAATCCATATTTTCACCTTTTTTTATATAATTTACAAATCATAAAAGTCACCATTGTTTGGAATAATAACATTACATTTATCTTTAAATTCATCTTCTATTGATTTTAATGCTTCTCTGTCGCCATGTTGTAAAAATAAATTTTTAGGATTTGCTTTTTTTATTAATTCTATAATTTCATTTTTGCCTGCATGAGCACTAAAATCAAATTTTTCTAAATTACACTGTACTTTTATTCTGTTTCCATCAATAAATACTCTTCCTTCATCAACTAATAATTTACCATTAGTTCCATCACCTTGATAGCCTGTTAGTAATATTGAATTTTTAGAATTGTGAAAAAAATATTTTAAATAATCAATAACAGGTCCTCCATCAAGCATTCCTGATGTTGTAATTATTATTGATTGAGTTTTAGCTATTTGTTCTCGCTCTTTCCATGATTTAACATATTTTACATTACTTAAAGATTTACAATATTTTTCATGATTAGAAATATATTCTGATTTATTTTTATATAAATTTGAAACTTTTTTTGCCATTCCATCTAAATAGATTGGTACTTTAAAATTTCTAGATGCCAAAATAAGAATAATTTCTTGAGCTCGTCCAACTGCAAATGCAGGAATTAAAACATTTCCACCATTCTTTAGTGTTTTAGAAATTTTATCTAAAAATTTCTTTTCTTCTTCTTTTCTATTAGGATGGTTTCTATCTCCATATGTTGTTTCACATATCATATAATCTATATTAGAAAAATTTGGTTTTGAAGCTTTTAATAGTTTTGTATCTAATGTATTAAAATCTCCTGTATATAATATTTTTTTGTCATTTATTTCTAAAAAGACATACGCTGAACCTGGAATGTGTGCAGAATAGTGAAAACTAAATTTTATATCTTTAAAATCATATATATTTTCATTTTTTATTATATTCATATATCCTAAGATTGAATATAAATTTTCTTTTGTATAAATTGGAAATTGTTTATTAATTAACTCAATTTTATAAGAGTCTTTTAATAAAATTTTAGAAGTCTCCTTAGTCATTAAATTACAAAATATAGGACATGATAATCCTTTTTTATTTAGTAAAGGTAATGCTCCTGTATGATCTAAATGAGCATGACTTAAAAAAACTGCCTCAATATCTATGCAATCATGAATTAATGGGTATTCACTTCCTTCCTCAGTTATTTTAAGGCCAGAATCAAGTAAAAATCTGCCATCTACTTTAATACAACTTCTTCCAACTTCATTTGCTCCACCAAAAAATTCAAATTTCATTTTATAATAATTTTCAACATTTATTAGTAATTAATAATATACTAAAAAGTATACTTACATATTTTATATATTAACTAGTATATAAAGTTTTTTGTTTTTGCTATTTTTTGAAATATATAATCAATTAGAAAATTTAATTTTAAAATTAAAATACACATTATTTTTATGCATTATTAATAAAAAATTTTATATGTTATTTATTCACATATAAATTATTAAAATATTTTTTAACAATCAAATTATAAAATATGTTTTGCTTTAATAGTTTACTTTTTATTAAGTGTGTTTTTATTTTTTTAGCAAAAATTGTTAATTTATTTTCCAACAAATCAAAATTTTCATGATTGTAAATACTTTTTAGATTATGAAAAAAAATATATAATAATATCAGATTTTATTTTAAAGAAAGTATTAATAATTAATGTATTAGTATATTACCACGGAAATTATGATTCTATGTGTGAATCGATGAATTTTAAAAAAAATTTTGAAAAAACAAATAATAATCTAATTTTTTTTGAATATGCAAGGTATTCTAATGATAATAAAAAACTTTCAAAATTAATACTAAAAGATGTAGAAAATATTAATCTATTTATTTTTAAAAAAGATATGATAAATTTTTTGTATATGGCGAAGATATTGGTAGTGGTGCTTCAATTTATCATGGGAAAATTAGAAAGGTAGATTATTTCACTTTTTTCTATTTTAAAAAATGTAGCACAAGATACATATAAAATATATCCTGCATCAATCTAATTAAAAGAAAATTATGATAATATTAAAAGGCTAAAAAATTATAAAAACAACATAATTATTTTTCATGGAGACAAAAACAATATTATTAATCCTAAATTTTCAAAAAAATTATTTGAAAATTTAAATACAACAAAAAAAATATGAATTAATAGAAAATTATGAACATAATAATATTTGAAATTCAATAGAATTTAAAACCAAATTAATAGAATAATATTAAAAAAAATAATTAAAAAATTAATAAAAAATTTCTATTTCTGCAGTTTGACTTAATTCGTCTGCTAATTCAAATAATAATTGATTAGCTTTTTGCGCTGCTAGATGTTCTTTAATGTCTTCACTGATAACTTCAAATGATTCATTACCCATCATTTCTTGATTTTCTTCATAAAAATTCATTGCTTCTTCATCACTAATTTCAATATCTTGTTTTTCTTCTTCAATTAATAACATATATTTTGCTTCGCCCTTTTGTTCTTCAATGAATTCATCATAATCTAATCCTTGTGTTGCAACCATTTCTTTTAACTCCTCAATACTTAACCCTTGTTCTAAAAACAATGCTTCTACATCTTCTTTGCTTGCAGAATATCCACGATCATCAGCTTCTTGAATTAATAGTTGTTGTGTAACTAATTGGTTAACTGCATCTTCAACTGAAAGTTCCATTCCTTGCATTTGCATTTGTGTTTGCAGTGATGAAACAGTTTCTCCTAAAATTTCATCTCCATTAACAGTTGCAACAACTTCTGGTAATTCTTCTTGTGCTGGTTGCTCAACTTGTTGGTCATCTACAACAATTTGATCATCTGTAGTAGGTTGATCATCAACAACTGGTTGCTCAACTTGTTGATCGTTTTGTTGATCGTTTTCATCTAAATCATCTAATTGATCTTCATATGCAGGTCCTTGATTACATGCACTAACAAATAACACAGCAACCATACATAAAATAAGCATTAATTTTTTGTTCATATTTATCACCTTTATATTTCTGAAAAAACATTTTATATTTAAGTTTTGTGTAAAACTTTTTTAGTTTACTAATTGATCATCAGTAGTAGGTTGATTATCTACAACCACATTATCATCTGTAGTAGGTTGATCATCAACAACTGGTTGCTCAACTTGTTGATCAGTTTCACCTAAATCATCTAATTGATCTTCATATGCAGGTCCTTGATTACATGCACTAAGAAATAATACAGCAACCATACATAAAATAAGCATTAATTTTTTATTCATTTTTATCACCTTTGTTGTAAAAAAAAAAAATCATTTTTAAATTTTTTGATAACATCTTTACAAACATTTTTATAACAGATATTTGTTCCTATAAAATACTAAATGAAATTAATAAATATAATAAAATTAATTATTTCAATTATTATCTGTCAATTAGCAGGTGTTATTGGTTCTATTTTTACAGTAAATACAATTGCAACATGGTATGAAACATTAAATAAACCTTTTTTTAATCCACCAGGATTTATATTTGGTCCAGTATGGATTATTTTATATTTTTTAATTGGAATTTCTTTATATAGTGTGTGGAGTAAAAAAATAAATACAAAAACTAAAAAACTTGCAATAATTATTTTTTTTATTCAATTAATTTTAAATGCAATGTGGTCAATAATTTTTTTTGGTTTAAAATCACCTTTTTTTGCATTTATTGAAATAATTTTTTTGTGGATTTTTATTTTTTTAACAATGTTTTATTTTAATAAAATTTCAAAAATTGCAACATATTTGTTAATTCCTTATTTATTATGGGTTAGTTTTGCATTAATATTAAATTTTTCAATTTATCTTTTAAATTAATTATTTTATTAATTTTGAAAATAAAAATTGAATACATAAATAAATTATATAAATGTAAAAATATTATACACCAAGGAGAAATTTCTTTTGGAAATTATGAGCAAGCAACATATCTTGGTAGTTGTATTAGTTTAATTTTATTTTCTAGTGAATTAAAAATGGGTGGATTATCACATATTGTTGAACATATAACAAATATAGGTAAATACAATTTTGCAAATGAAATAATTGATAAATATTTAGAAATTAAAAAAAATTACAAACTTTTTGATTCAAAATATTATATTGTTGGTGGTTCATCAACAAGTGGACATGTTTTTAAAAATACAAAAATAGAATTAGAAAAAAACAATATTAAATATAAAATTATTGATGTTTTAGGAAATTACCATAGAAGTATATGTTTAATTCCAAAAGAAAATACAATAAAAATATTTAAAAAAGGTTTTGCTAAAATTTAAATTTTTTCAAAATATAAATTTGCTAATTCGTTTATTTTATCTTCTTTTTCATTATTATAATAAATTATTGGAATCCTAAAATTGATTATTTTTTGATTATTATGTATTGGAATTAATAATTGCATATCGTCTGTAAAATCATCCCAATCAATAAAAATTATTTCATTTTTTGATATTTCTTCTAAGGAATCATAAAAAACAATATTTTCTTCTAAAAAATAATTTTTTACTATTTCTTTTGGTAAATATGTATGAATTGTTAAATTATTTAATACACTATAATCAATGAATTGCTTTGTTTGATAAATTAAAGTGTAACTTTTTTTTAATTTTATTTCATTTTTATTTATTAATTCTGTATCTAATGCAGTTCTTCCAACAATTACTAAATCTAAATTATTTTGATTTAATTGTTTTAAAGCAGAAGCTGTTGTATCTAATGGAATTAATTCAATATTATCAACAATTTTTTCTTCATTATTTATATTAATAAATTCATCAACATATGGTTTCATAGTCGGACAATACCCTAATGTCAAATTAATTTTTTGATTATCAATAATATTTTTATCACTAGAACAAGAAATTATAAATAAAAATATAGTTATTAGTAAAAATAATTTTTTAACAGTCATTGTCAATACATTCAATAATTTGATTTGTTATTTGATCTTTAATCCCTTCATTATAACCAACCCAAGTTTTATTTCCAATAATTGTAATTGGTGTTGATGCAGGATTAAAATTTAATATATTTGATATATTATTAAAAAAATCTTTATTGTCTTTATTATTTATTTCATATTTAAATAAAAGAACATTAGAATTTGAATTTTCAATTTCTTCTAAAATTGGTTTTAAAATATTTGATGCAGAGCAGCTTTCCTGCCAAAAAAAATATATAATTAATCTATTTTGACTATCATATGTCCTAAAAGTGTATTTATCTTCTAAAGTTTCATCATCTGTTTTATTTGTTTGACTATTACAACCAAATAAAGCTAATGAAATTAAAAAAAATACAATTAAAAATTTTTTATTTTCCATTTTGAAAATTTACTTTTATATATTTTATGGCATAGTACAGTTTGTAGCTTTAGCTAATGCTTCAAGAGTTCTTTTACCTTCATAAATGTTTCCATTTATATGTATTTCTGGAATATAATTAGTTTTTGTCTCTTCATTGCATCTTTCTTGTTCTTCACTGCATTCAACATAAACTGGTTCTGCATTTTCAAGTCCACCTAGTGTTTCAACTAAAGCACTACATGCAGGACAAAATTTACTTCCATAAATAGTAATGCCATTTTCTGCTAAACATTGATTAAATTCAAGCATTGTAATTTCATCTTCATCGGTTTTATTTTGATTATCATTCTGGTCAGTGTCATTATTTAAACTATTATTACACCCACTAAAAAATAAAGCAAATAAAACCAAAACAAATAACATTTTATATTTAATATTCATATTTTTCACCATTTATTTTTCTAATACTTCATTTATTTTTTTTTCATCAAATCCTGCTAAAATTTCATCATCAATTTGAATCATTGGAATTCTTCTAACTTTTGTTTTTTCAAATAATTCCTTTGCTTTTTTTGGATTTTCAAAAGTATCTATTTCTTCAAATTCAATATTTTTATCTTTAAAAAATTTTTTTGCTTTTTCACATTCCATACATACAGGAGATGTATATACTATAACTTTTTTTGTCATTTAAAATCACCTCTAAAAAAACTTAATTATGTAATAATATGCAAGTGCAAATAAAACCACTGAACCTGCAAGATAAATCCATGTAATAAATTTTGAATTTGCAAACCAAACATCTTTTGTTATAACTGCACCAACAAATATTGCAATTTGTATAAACATATAAAAAAATAGATATAAAATAATATATGAAATATAACTAAGTGTTGATAAACCATGATCTGCTAATATAGCTCCATAAACCATAGGTAATGCAATTGAACATGGAAGTTCAATAATTGTTACAATTCCTGCAAAAATAATAACTGCAAAAGTTAATGCAAAAAACCCAGCTTTTGTATCATTAAATGTATGTTTTACTTTTTGTGTCGCTTTAACTAAAAATTTATTTCCACTAAACTCACACCCTGGGCCATATTTATAAAAGTCAATAAATTTTTTAAAAAAATATATTCCTCCAGCTAGTGCAAAAAAACCAATTATTAAGCTTAAAAAACTAATATGTGCTTCAATAACTCTTGAAAAGGTAGTCCATGCAAAAACTAAAACACCATAAACTACTGCAGTTGTTAAAATAAAAATACCACCATAAAAAAACATTTTAAATCTTGAATTAAATGCTCCAATAGCAATAGTAATTATTAAAATTAATGCACCAATTGAGCAAACATTTAAACCATCTAAAAGCCCAATGATTAATGCTAATAAAGGAATAGATAAATTACCAATATTTGTTTCTCCAAAAAAAGGTATTTGTATTATGTGTTCTCCTCTAACAGCTAAAATTTCGTTTACAACATTTTCACCTTCAATTGCTCTTCTTACTAAATCTTTATCATCATTATAAAAATTTTGAAAATAATTATCACCAATAAAAACTGTTGGAACAATCATTCTAAAATCATCAACATTTCTCTCATCCATCATTTGATAAAATTTATCTTGATTTTCAGAATCCATTATAGAATAAGAAATAATATTAATATTTGGATATTCTTTAAGGATATTATTATCTAAAAAATCTTTAAATCTTGCACAATCAGGACACCCTCTTTGTTCAAAAAAATGTATAGTTACATCTTCATAAGTATTGTCTGCTAATGCTACTTGAAACATCACACTAAATAATAGCATGAAAAACATTGCTTTTATTAATTTTTTATTAAACATTGTACTGTTATAGAAAATGAAACAATTTATAAATGTTTGTTTCATATTTTGAAACTAAAGAAAAATTTAAAAATTGTCTTTGTAAATTTCATAAATATTTTCATCTAAAATAATCTTATTTGAGATACCATTTTTTTCCTTTTTTATGAAATTTTTTTCTTCTAATTTTGATAAAATTCTAAAAACTTTAACTTTATCTAAATTAGAATTTTTAACTAATAAAGATTGTGAAATATTTCCTTTGTTTTTAATTATTTCAATTAATATTTTTTTCTCATCTTTATCAAAAAAATCCAAGGTTTTCATAATATTTTGCTTTATTTCTTTTTTTTCTTTAATCATTAATTTATTTAAAAAAAAGAAAGTGATTGAACCAACAAAAACACCAAGTGTTGATAAACTAATAATTATTAAAGGCATTGAAACAGAACAACCACACCCATCTTCTATTAGAATATTCTCTTTAATATAATAAGAAATAAATGAAACTAAAAAAATAAAAGCCATTAAAATAGCTGATGCAATAAAATAAGATTTTAATTCTGTTAAATTCATAATTTTTAGATAGAAATAAAAGAAATTTAAAAAAGTTCTTATTTTTCTTTAAAGAAAGATAAACTTTCTTTTGACTTTTTTTGATCCATTTTTATAGTATTAAAAAAAGCAATTAAATCTTTTGGATTTCTCATCTCAAATATATTAGTTGCAAATGATGCAATTATTGTATTAACATTATATTTTTGTGCAAGTTTTATATTTTGCATAATTTTACCAATTAATTTTTCTTTATTTTTTGATTTTAAAATATGTGAAAAAGAAAATACTAAATAAATGTTATTTTGATGCATTATTTTTGCTAAAATATGATTTAATCCTGAATTTTTATAATGCATTGAATCATTTATTGTTTCATTTTCAACATTAAAAATTGCAGTTGGTTTTTTTTTCTCAATAATTGTTCTTAAATTTTCACCAGGGTTTATAAATACAATTTTTGATAATTTTTTTGCTTTATCTAAATTATTAAAATTTGCAATTATTCCAAAATCTAAATTTATTTTATTGTCTTTTGCTTTTTTTAAAACTTTTTTATCTTTTGTTTTAATTAAAAAACTATCTAAATCATACAAAAAACATAAATTTTTTAAATTTAATTTTCCTGAAAATTGAATTAATTCTTCTTCATTATTATTTGGCAATAAAAAATCTGTATACATAAATTTATGAAAAGAAAAGCTAATTTAAATTAATTTGTTTTTTTTTATTAAAAATTAATTAATTCTTCTGTTTTTTCTTTTATTTGTTTTTCATTAAAAGAATGGAGTGGTGATAAAATAATTAAATTGTTTAATAATTTATTACTAAAATTTAAATTATTTATAAAGTCAATATAATCTTTTGAAGTTAGTCCTAAACTTAGTGCAGTTATTTTATATTTTGTTAAAAAATCATTATCTATATATTTTATATTTACATAATGAAATTTTTTTCCTTGCTCAAATTTTTTTAAAAACAAAAAATTGTTTTTTTCTTGTTCATTATTTACTGCAAAATAAATTTTACAACCTCGTTTCATTAAAAAAAAAGCAGCTAATTCATCAAAATTGTTTTTATATTTTATTGTATCTTTTATAACTAAAATATTGCCATTTGTTGAAATTGGAAGACCCATTATACTAGAGATAGAATTTGTAAAAATATAAGCTGAATTGTCAAAAATTTCTATAGTTATATTTAAATCATAATCTTTTAAGTCAACTTTTTTATTATAATTTAAAAAAACATGTTCCCCTATTTTTGAACTATAAAAATATGAACTTTCTTTGATTTTTTTATCTGCTTTTTTTGTTGTAACTCTAAATGTATTAAATTTTAACTTAATTAACAATTTATCAACTACTTTTTTTATTGAATCTAATGAAATATCTGTTTTATAAGAAAAAGAAATTGAATGAATGCCAAAAACATATCTTAAAAAATCACAGTTTTTATTTGTTAAAATAAAAATTCTACCAGGAAGCTTTTTTATTTTATAATCAAAAACATTGTTTGATTTTAATGAAAGTACAATGTTGTCTTTTAATTTTTTTTCAAAATAATTTCTATTTTTACCTTTAAGCATTATTTCAGAAAATCTAATTATGTAAGTTTTTTGCATGTTTTTATTAAAAATTGCTTTTATATTTAATATTTTGGTGTTTTTTTT
>CAZQHZ010000016.1:22100-25760 GCA_964593285.1 uncultured Methanosarcinales archaeon
TTTTTCTATTTATTTTAATTTTTTCCAGTGGAAATGAAGGGGTCTTTATAATAAAAAAATCTATATTAAAAACATTCCATTTAAAAATAAAAGTATTTATAAATAAGGTGTGTTTTTAAAAGATTTATAAATGAATTTATTAGCATTGGGGGTGCTTTAAAAATGAATAAAAAAAATAACAATAATAATAAAAAAGAAGTACAAGTTGTAAATATTGTTGTTTCAACTTCTCTAGAACATGATATACCATTAGAAAAAATGGCTGCAACACTTAGTAATACAGAATATAATCCAGAACAATTTCCAGGATTAGTTATTAGAATAAAAGAGCCAAAAACATCTGCATTAATTTTTTCAAGTGGAAAGGTTGTATGTACTGGTGCTAGAACAATGGCTAAAGTTGAAGAATCTATTGTTAAAATAATTAAAAGTCTTGAAAAAATTGGTATTAAAATCACAATAAAACCAGTTATTAAAATTCAAAATATTGTTGCATCTGGAAGCATTGGAATGGATTTAAATTTAAATATGCTTGCAATGAAACTTGAAAATACAGAATATGAACCAGAACAATTTCCTGGATTAGTATATAAGTTACCAAGTGCAAAAGCTACATTTTTATTGTTTTCAAATGGAAAAATTGTTTGTACTGGTACAAAAAGTGAAGATGAAGTTCATATTGCAATGGATATTTTAATTGAAAATTTAAACAAAATAAAAACTAAATAATTTTTTTTTAACTTTTTTTAATAATATACTTATTATAACTATCTTAAAATGGAAGTTGGCATGCAAATAAAAATTTTTGAAGATTTTATTAAAGAGTTCTATGAAAAAGAATTAATGAAAATTTCAAGAGAAGGAGGTTTACCTTTAATTATTGATTTTAATGAACTTGCAATTTTCAATCCAGAAATTGCAGATTTAATTCTTGAAATGCCAGAAGAAGTTATAAAAGCTGCAGAAATTGCTGTAAATAATATAGAATTACCATTTGATGTAAAAGACATTAAAATTAGAATAACAAATTTGCCTTTTGAACAAAAAATTATGGTTAGAGACATTAGGGCAAAACATATTGGAAAATTTTTAATGATTGAAGGAACCGTTAGACAAAAATCTGATGTTAGACCACAAGTTACTAGTGCAAAATTTGAATGTCCAAGTTGTGGAAATGTAATTAATGTATTACAGCTTGATCAAAAATTTAAAGAGCCAACTAGATGTGGCTGTGGTAGAAAAGGAAAATTTAGATTATTAAATAAAGAATTAATTGATGCTCAGGGTATAATTTTAGAGGAAGCAACAAAAGATTTAGAAGGTGGAGAGCAACCAAAAAGAATGAAGGTTTTACTTAAAGGAGATTTAGTAAGCCCTATGTCTGAAAAAAAAACTAACCCTGGAAGTAGTATTAGAATTTATGGAACAATAAAAGAAGTTCCAATAATTTTACGAACAGGTGGGCAATCTACAAAATTTGATTTAATGATTGATGCAAATAATGTTGAAGGACTAGAAGAAGATTACTCAAATATTGATATTACTCCTGAAGAAGAGCTTGAAATAAAAGAACTTGGAGCACAAAAAAATATTTTAGCAAAACTTTCTGAATCAATTGCTCCAGATATTTTTGGCCATAATAAAATTAAAGAAGCTATTGTTTTACAATTTTGCGGGGGTAGTAGAAAAACAAGTAAAGATGGCGTTTCAACAAGAGGAGACCTTCATGTTTTACTTATTGGTGACCCTGGTGCTGGTAAGTCACAATTACTAAAAAGAGCATCAATTGTTGCACCTAAATCTAGATATGTTTCTGGAAAAGGAACTAGTGGTGCTGGGCTTACTGCAAGTGTTGTTAAAGATGAATTTCTATCAGGCTGGAGTCTTGAAGCTGGAGCTTTAGTTTTAGCAAACAAAGGAATTTTAATGATTGATGAGTTAGACAAAATGACAAAAGAAGATAGAAGTGCTATGCATGAAGGATTAGAACAGCAAACAATTAGTATCTCAAAAGCTAATATTCAAGCAACCCTTAGATGTGAAACTACAGTACTTGCAGCAGCTAACCCTAAATTTGGAAGATTTGATCAATATGAAACAATATCAAAACAAATAAATTTGCCACCAACATTAATTAACAGATTTGATTTAATCTTTGCAATTAAGGATTTACCAAATGAAGAAAAAGATGGTAAACTTGCAGGATTTATATTAAATAAACATAGAAAAAATTTGTTAAAAACAAAAGATGAAGATAAAAAAGATGATAAAATAATTCCAACAAAATTATTACGAAAATATATTGTTTATTGTAGACAAAAGATTAAACCAATATTATCAAGAGATGCAATATCAAAATTGCAAGAATATTATGTGAAGATGCGAAACCCACAAAATGAAGAAAATCAAAATAATACAATACCAATAACAGCAAGACAACTTGAAGCATTAGTTAGGGTTTCTGAAGCTTCAGCAAAAGTTAGATTATCAGAAAAGGTTACAAAACAAGATGCAAAAAGAGCAATTGCACTACTACATTATTGTCTTGAACAAGTTGGACTTGATCCTGAAACTGGAAAAATTGATATTGATAGAATTAGTTCAGGAATTCCATCATCTGAAAGAAACAAAATTTTTATAATTAAAGAGATTATCAAAACTTTAGAATCTAAAAGTGAAGATAAAATTGTTGCAGTGCAAGATATTATTGAATTGGCTGCTGAACAAAATATTAGTGAAGATGATGTTGAAGAAGTTATTCAAAAATTAAGATTATCAGGAGATTTGTATGAGCCTAAACGTGGGTTTATTTCAAAAATTTAAAAATGGATGAGAAAAAAACAATTAAAAGAGAAACTGCAAAAAAAGTTAAGATTAAAGAAATTAAAGAAGGTAAATATATTAAGATAGATGAAGAATGGGAACCTAATTATGTTGAAACTGTTAGTGGCAAAAAGGTTTCTAGAATTAATGTTTTAGGAAGCGTTGTATCTGAAGTTACAACTGAAGGTGGAAATTCATTTCTTTTTGATGATGGAAGCGATAATATTACTATTAGAAGTTTTGAAGAATTTAAAACAGATATTAAATTAGGTGATATTTTATTAATTATTGGAAGGCCTAGAGAATTTTCAAATGAATTTTATATTTTACCTGAAATTATTAAAAAAATAGAAAAAGATAAAGAAAAATGGATAGAACTTAGAAAAATTGAACTTAATAGTTATGATGATGAAAAAAAAGTTGAAACTATAAAAAAAGAAGAAGAAGAAAAAAGCATTAATCAAGAAGAAAAAGATGATGTTAAATTAAATTCATTTGATTTGGTATTAAATGTAATAAAAGAATTAGATAAGGATGATGATGGTGCTGAGATTGAAGCGATTATTGAAAAGGTTGGTCTTGATAGAGAAACTACTGAAAATGTTATTAATAATTTGTTAATGGATGGGGAAGCTTTTGAAATTAAACCTGGACGATTAAAATTACTTTAAATTTTTATTATATATTCTGTTTTGTTTATTAAAAAAATTACTTATATTTTTCTATCAATTTTTTTGAAAATAATGTATTTGTAAAATAACTTGCAACGTGTCTATCTTTTTTAAGATTAGCATATAATTGTGCATCTTCTTTTTTTATTGAAAGTTTATTAATTAC
>CAZQHZ010000017.1:0-12658 GCA_964593285.1 uncultured Methanosarcinales archaeon
ATCCAATAAAATTTCTATTTTCCTTTCTTTTAAAAAAAGAAACAAAAAGAGGAAATCCAAGTGCTATGCACATATTTTATTTTACTTTGTAAAAATGATTTTATTCTAGAAAGGAACAATTTTATAATATAAGATAATTAAAAAACAAAACATTTAAGTAATAATTAGTATTATCTAATAATTAGTATTAAATAAGAAATATAGTAATTAAGGAGGAAAATAAAATGACAAATAAGAAATATCGTTCAATAGTGAAACTGGATTTTCAGTACGCACACAGATTTATGAATTATCCTGGAGAGGCAAGCTATCTTCATGGACATTCAGGATTGCTTACGATCGAAATTGAAGGGGAGTTAGATGAACACAATTATGCCTATCCAGTAAAAGAGGCACAAAAATTAGCATGGGCAGTAGCCGATAACTTCCATCATGGAACTATTTTTCAAGAAGGTGATCCTTTGCTTGATTTAGTTTTGCAAGGATATGAGAAAACAGGCATGAAAGGTACAACAAATAGATTTGGCAAGCCTGCAAAAGCTCTCAACCATGAGCTTGTAAAATCATTTCCTGAAAGCAGGGTGTCTGTGAGTAAAGGTCCCTCAACTTGTGAATGGTTCTGTACAGTATTTTACGAATTGTTGAAAGACAAATTGAATATTAAAAAAATAGAATTCCGTTCATCTTCGTTGAATTGTGCATCAAAAGAATTTTAGGAAAAAACCCAATTTGTCTGAATAGATCATGCACTATTTTTTTTTTTTTTTAGTAAACATTAAATATTAGATAATTATAAGTATTGCCAATGGAAAAAATAACATACACCAATCAACGAATAGAAATATTGAATTTTCTTAAAGACAATTATAATCATCCAACTGCTGATGAAGTTTTTAACGCAGTTAGAAAAAAACTTTCAAGAATCAGCAAAGCAACCATATACCAAAATCTAAAGTTTCTTTGTAAGAAACGAATAATACTGGAACTAAATATAAAAGGAGTATCAAGATTTGAACCAAATCTTAAGCCACATCATCATATTATTTGCAAAAATTGTAGTAAAATAATTGATTTTAAATCAACTGAACTCACCGAATATTCATTAAAGATAGCAAAAAAAATTAAAGAAATGAAAATAGAAACAGTTAATACTAATTTTTATGGCATATGTGAAGATTGTAACAAACATACGAAATAAACAATTAATAAAATAGATTTTTTTTATTTTAATATTCATATTTAATGTATAAAATTATTTGATTAATTTTTTTTCAAGATCTAACTTAATCTCAAATTCACGCATTTTTTATATGTTTTCAAAGTACATCAATATTATTAAATTTAATTCTTTTTTGTTTTTTAATCTTGTTTAGTTTTTGGACATTTTCTGATTTAAGTTTTGGTTCTAATAATTCTTCAAATTTATTGATTAAAAAATTAATAGCATCTGATTTATTTTTTAAATCATAATAACTTTATTTTTGATGTAATTTACTTTTTTACTATTTATCTTTATATATTAAAAACTTGGCTTAATTTTTAATTTATGATAAAATTAATAATTATTAAACTTTCAGAAAATTTATTTATAATTATAAAAAATTCATTATTATAAATCTTTTAAACTTTAATGTTAAAAATAGTTAATTTTATATATTTTAATTTTATATTTTTTATCTAATTTGGTTTTTTTTGATAAATTATTAGATAAAGTAAATAGTTTAAATCAAACTAATGTTGAAAATAATGAAAATAGTCCATGGGATCCTGTTAATGGATATTATGCTGTAGTTGTTAAACAAAATTGTGATAAATTAGAAAAAAAGTATGAAAAATTAAAAAATAATCCAAATAAACCAAGATATGTATTAGGATTATTTTTAGTATTAATTATACTTTCAATTTTATTGTGTATTTTTATATGTTTTACATTTATTTTTTTGTTATTTATTCTATCAATAATATTTTTTATTATATACTTAAATTATAAAACAATAATTAAAGATTTAATAAAAAATAAAATTGCAAAAGATTATGGTTGGTTTTATGATCCATATAATTCTTCATTTAAATGGAATATTTTAAGAAGAGATATTCCTGAAATATTTAATAAAGGAAATGAGAGACAATATGTTGAAGATCAATTTTGGGGAAAATTTAAACATAATGGTCTTGATTATGATTTTTATCAAGGGGTTTTTAGTTATACACATTCTTCAGGTCATGGAAAAAATAAAAGTAGTAAAACTTACAATACTCATTTTTTTATATTAAAAAATCATAAACAATTAAATAATGAATTTTTATTATATCCAAATGGTTTTTTTTCAAAATTTATTAATTTTTTTTCAAAAAAAAATATTAAAACTTCATCAATTGAGTTTAATAAATCATTTGCATTTACCTATAATGGTAAAAAAATTGAAAACCAAAATGATATTTTAAATTATATAAATCCAAAAGTTCAAACATTACTTATAGATATTAAAAAGAAAAAAGGAAGTTTTAGTGTATTATTTAAAAAAGACTATACTGTTTTTTTATTTAATGGTTTTTTAATAAAAAAACTAAAAACAAATTTTATTAAATCTATTGAAATAAAACAAGAAGATTATGATTTTGTTAATAATGAATTAAAATTTTTAATTGAAAACACAAGAGAAATATTACATCATTTACATTAGATAAATTAATAAATAAATTTATTTTGTTAAATTAAAATGGATCAAGAAAAATTATTAAAAAAATTTGAAATAGAATTTGAAAAAACAAAAAAAGAATTAAACTTTAATTCAACATTAGATGAATTAGATAAAATATTTTTTTTAAAGGATTATATTTTACAAACTAAATTTGTAAGTTTAAGTTTATCAAGGTTTATTTGTCATAGAATTCGTGATACTTTTTATTCATGGATTAGTCAATTTCATGAATGGGTTATGCCAAATCCATCTTCAATGATTAGTAATAGTGAATGCTCTGTTTTTAATGAAGAAGAAAAACAAAATTTGTTAAAATTAATAAAAAAATTTATGGCATACTGTAGCCAAAATGTTATAATTGGTTTGAGTAAGGATAAAATAAAAGAAAAAGAATTTATTGATAATTCAATTATTTTATGGAATGAAAATATAAATGATATTATTAATTATACAAAGAAAATAAATAATTATTGGGATATTGAATCAAAAAAATAATTAATTATTTTTTTTATATTCTTCTATATCATTTAAAAACCTTTTTAGTGTTTTTTCGATATGTTCTGGCTGTGTTTTTAATATTTTAGAAGTTTCATTTAAAATATCACAATTAGAAATTTCATTAGATTTTAATTCTAATTCTTCTTTTGTTAATACTTTATTTTTTGATTTTGCTTTTTTACATTTTTTCCATAATGTAAATATCTCTTCTGATCTTTTTGGTATTAGTTCTTTTTTAACATTTAATAATTTTGATATTTTTGTTATCAATTCTTCTTGATAATTGCATGTTAAATTGCATGCATCTCCTGCTGTAAAAATTAATCTAATTATTCCATCTTGAATTTTTGTTGTCTTTTCTATTTTAATTAAGCCAACTTCTTTTGTAGAATTTAAATGGGTTCCACCACATGCTTCAACATCAATTCCTGGAATTTCAACAATTCTTAATTCTTTTCCAGGAACAGCACCACCTTGATAAATATCCATTCCAAATTTATCTTCAGCTTCGCGTCTTTCATAAAATCCTTTTTTAATAATAATATCTTTTGATACAATTTCATTTGCTTTATCTTCTATTTTTTTAATTTCATCATCACTAATAGATTTATAATGTGTTAAATCAAGATGTGCTTTTTTTATTGTTTTTTTAGCTCCTGCTTGATTTACATGTTTTCCTAAAATAAACCTTGCAGCTGCATTTATTATGTGTGCAGCAGTATGATGCTGTGATAATTGTTTTCTTCTGCATTCATCAATTTTTCCAAAAACAATATCATTTACTTTAAAATTAGGAGTTGTTTTTAATTCATGTATTATATATGCACCTTGTTTTATTACATTTATTACATCAATTTCATTTATTTTTCCAAAATCATTTATTTGTCCACCAGAAGTTGGATAAAATAAAGTTTTATCTAATATAACAAAATTATCTTTAATCCATAAAACTTTAGCTTCAAATTCACTAATTCTATAATCATCAAAATAATTTGCTTTTGTTTCTTTAATATTTTGAATATCAAATGTTTTTGTATTTTTTGTTGAATGAATTTGTTCTTTTTTTTCATGAAGTTCTGAGACTTTTCCAAAAAAGTTAGTTGGCATTTTTATATCAATATTATATTTTTTTGCTTCATTTATTATTAATTCAGGTGATATTCCATTTGAGTCATATAACTCTAATAATGTTTTTTCTGTTATATCTTTTTTTATAATTGAAGATACAATTTGTTTAGTTTTTTCTTTCGTTGCATTATATTTTTCTTTTTCAACATCAATTATTTTTTTTATATTTTCTAAATTATTTTCAAGTTCAGGAAATATTTCATTTAGTGTTTGTGCATGTATTTTAATTACATCAATTAAATTAATATCATAATTATATTTATCAATAAATGAAAAACATCTCCTTAGGAGTATTCTTAAATTATATCCACCACCAACATTAGATGGTAGTGCTCCATCATTTAATGTAAATAAAAGAGTTCTTGTATGGTCTGCTATTGAAAAAATTGCAGATAATGGTAATATTTTATTTTTTAATTCACTAACTTTAATCTCTAAAATATTTGAAACATCTTGCCATGCTTTATCAATATCATCAATCTCATCTAAATTTAATTTACCAGAATGTGGAACAAATTTTTTCATAAAATCTTCATCTATTTTTTGATTTGTTTTTTTTAATAAATATTCAATAGCTTCTGGATATATTGCTTGATGCTGTGTTGATGTACTTTGACTAAACCAAGCATTTCTCTCCATTCCCATACCCATATCTAAAACTTTTAGTTTTAAGTCAATTAATTCATCATTTGGTGTTTGTTCATATAACATATAAACTTGATTTCCAAGTTCAAGACCGCGAGAAAAATATTCCATGCAAGGTCCAGCATTTCCACCGCCAGCCCATGCATCTTCATGAAATGTTAATTCTTCATCACAAATACCAAGTCCCTTATTTAACCATTTTTTAATATCACTAAAAGCTTTTTCTTGTGACCATTCTTGTTTTAAAACAAACATGTGCTGGCCAATCATTACAAAACCAGTATTATGGCCTGCAGTTATTCCAATATTTTCAATATCTGAAAATCTAACGCAAAATTGAGGTATAACTAACTTTTTAGCAGGAGCTTTCACTTCTCCAGAAATAACATATGGCTGAAATGCAGCAATTGATGCAATAGTAAATTCCATTGTTGGATTCCATCTTGCAACAGTTGGATATCTTTTAATTTTTGTATATCCAAAATCTTCAAACATTTTAGAAAATTTTTGCCAAACCTTAACATAACTTAATTTTTCTTTTGCAGGATTATTTTCAAAAAAGTTAAATCCACCATTACAAATAGAATCTCCACATACATCTTGATTTTTATTAACACTCCAAAAATAAATATTACAATTTTTACATTGTTTTCTAATAAATCCATCTCTTTTTAAAATAGATGTTGCATAAAATTTGTCAGGATTTTTTGAAGCTTTATCTTTAATATATTTTTTTAATTCTTTTGTAGTTCTCATAAATAACTGGAAAATTAATTAATATATAAATTTTAATTTTTTATATAAAATATAAAGAAAAAAAGAAAAAAATTATTCAAATACAAATTCAGGTGGTGCATCTACTTCAATTATTATTGTTACATCACTAGATACTTGTGTTAGTTCATCTGAAGCTGTAATAGTTACTGTGTGGCTTCCTTCATCATTTTCATCAATTGTTGTGGTATTTGTTGTCATAAATCCTGAATATGTAACAGTTACTTCATCTCCATCAGGGTCTGTAACTTCAGGATTTAGTGTAATTGTTTTTGTTTCACCTTTAATTACAGTAAATTCTAATTCGTCTGGATGTGTTATAACTGGAGCTCTATTAACATTTTCAACTACAACTGAAAATGTCTTTGTAGTTTCAAGTTCACCATCAGATGCAGTAACAGTAATACTATAAGTTCCAGCATCTCCAATTTGTGTTTGCCATTCTCCATTATTATCTAGTGGTGCTGAAAAAGTTAATGCTACATCTCTATCATCATCATCACTATAAGCTTCAACATCAGCAACAACTTTTTCTCCTTCAGTTACTTGAATTGAGGAAATATCTTCAATAACTGGAGGATTTCTTGGTTCTAAAACTGTTATTTGAATGGTTTGTGATGTTTCAAGTTCACCATCAGATGCAGTAACAGTAACATTATGTACTCCAACATCATTATTAGTGGTTGTTTTGGTAGATTCATTCATAAATCCAGAGTATGTAACGATTACATCATCTCCATCAGGGTCTGTGACATCAAAATTTAATGTAATTATTTCTCCTGCATGAATTGTTTGTGATTCAAGGTTTGAAATAACTGGAGGCATATTACCTTTTAATACGACAAGTTTTAATTGTTTTGTAACACTTCCAACAGCATTTGTTGCAGTTATATTAACAATATATTCGCCAACATCATCATCAGTAGTTTGCCATTCTCCATTATCATCTAAAGGATATGAGAATGTAAATACAACATCTTTTGCACCTTCTGTTACAACTGGTTTAACATTTATTAATTCTCCTGCAGTAAATGTTTTTGTTTCGATTGTATCTTCTAATTCTTCCTTATCTTCATCATCAATAATTGTTTCAGGACAATCAGTTTCCCAAGGTCTAATACATTCACCTAAAGATTCACACCAAACATATCCCGCTGAAGGAATACATCCATGTTCGTCTACATCATCACCAACAAGTGTTTCATTTGTTGGTTCTTCATCATCAATAATAGTTTCATTAACTATTGTTTCATTTTCAATAATTGTTTCATTTATTTCTTGTAGTTCTTTTAATGCTTTTTCAATTAATTCATCTATTGTTAAATTAACTTCATCTAATTTATCTTTAGGGATGCAAATTTCATCATTTTTATTATCAGTAAAAATTGTGCAACCACTTAAAATAAATAAAGATAGAACAAATAAAGCAACTAATGTTTTAAAATTTTTAATCATTTAACCACACCTCATACTTCTATTTAAGATTTTCAATTTTATTATTTTTTAATAGTCAACTTCTATATAAACTTTTTGGTAGTTACTAAGTACTTTTATGTAACTAAATAGTTAAAAAATATTAATTTTAGAATCTTTTAAAATGTTACTTCATATTTTTAAAAGGATCTTTTCCAGGCCCAACCCATATATATTCAATTTTTTCTTTTTTTTTTAAAAATTTAAAATAACTAAAAATTGATATACTAATTATTGTAATTAATAATAAAATATAAAAAAAAACCATTTTTAAAGTTTAGCAAGTGTAATTTCAATTGTACTTACTCTAACTTGTTTCCCTTCTTTGTTTTCAAATTCTTCTGAATCTATTTTGATGTTGTCAATTTTGATTTGATCTTTTAGAAATCTTTTTAATGCAACTTCACTGATATCTACTGCACGTGAGATGAATTTTCCTCGTGCCTTAATTATAACTGATTCAGCGTTTTTTGTTGTAAATTGCATAACTACGCTTGTTACATAGTTCATAAAAGGTTTATTTCCAACATAAATCATGTTATCTTTTGTCATTTTTTACATTCCTCCATTATTCTAAAAATTTTTACAAAAAATATCAAATTGCCTTTCTTTCCTTCATTAATCTTGTTAAATACCCACAAACAACATTAAGTATTTTTTTTGAAGGAATTATAGTTAAGTCTTTAATAATATTTTTATTTTCATAAAAGTCTTTAGTTAACTTTTCGTTGTGTTTATCATATATTTGAAAAGTTACTCTTTTTATCAGTTGTGTTTTAATTCTTCCCATTTTAATTCTTATTTAATTTTTTTACTTTTTTTGTGTTAATTATTCAGTGGAATTGTATTTCTTTTTTAAAATTTATGTTTTTATTTATAAATAAATTAAATTTCAATGTGTAAACCAAAAAAATCGTTTATTATTTTCAATTTCATCTAATCTACAAAAACCAAATCTTTCAAACTGAATTATTGAATCTTTTGGTAAATCAATTAAATTATTTTCACAAATTCCAATAACTTTTCGTTTATCTGGCATTAAAATTTCACATTCGATAACTTTATCATTAAAACTCAGCCAATGAATAATTTTTTTATTTAAATTTGAATTTTTAAAAGATTCAAAATCATCTGAATGAAAATAATACTTTCCATTTTTTTTAACAAAATTAATACAATCCATCAATCTATATATACTATTTTCATCCATCTTAGCAATGTCTTTTTTTGAAACATAAAAATTTGAATCAATATTAAAAATTCTATCATGAACTTCTAATTCAGGATGGGTTTTTAATTTAACTTCTTTGCTTTTAGTATTTATAATTTCAATTTTGATATAATCTTCAATAAAAAAATATCTTTTAGCACTTTTATCTAAAATTCTTTTATTGTGCATAATTAAATCATCCCATGTTAGTGTTGATTCAGATTTAGTAATACCAGTACTTATAACAAAATTTTTAATAGCATCTTTTGTAAATCCTCGTCTTCGCAGAGCAACAATTGTTGTAAGCGATGGATCGTCCCATCCAATTAATTCTTTCTTTAAAACTTTCTCTCTAATAATTCTGCCACTAGATAAAACACCTTTCATGTTAAATCTTGCAAATTCATAAGTTTTTGTAATTTTTAATCCAAGAATTTTTTGGATATAATTTTGTAATTCACCTCTCATTTCAAATTCTTTACTTCTAAGTCTAATGGTAACATTACTAATACTATCCATAATAGCATTTTGAAAATCATAATTTGGCCAAACTCTATATTTTTTATCAATTCTTGGATGTTTTTTATCAATTACCCTAAAAATTGTAGGATCGCGCATTGTAGAATTTTTATGCAATAAATCAATTTTTAATCTTAAAACATATTCATTTTCTGGCATGCTATGAAATTTATTCCACAAATTTAAATTTGTATTAAAATCATTAGTTCTACATTTACAAGAAATTCCAGACATTCTATTATTTCTAATTGTTTCTAAATTACAATTACACATGTAAGCATTATTTGATTTAATTAAATTAATTGCATATTCATAAAATTTATCCATGTAATCAGATGCATATAGTAATTCATCAAAATTAACATCAAGCCATTTAAAATTTTCAATCATAATATCATAAAACTTTTCTAAAACTAAATTAGGATTAGTGTCTTCAAACCTTAAAATAAATTTACCATTATATTTTTTAGCTAGCAAATAATTTAATAATAATGCTTTTGCATGACCAATATGTGGATATTTTTCAGGTCCTGGTGGAAATGCGGTAATTACTTCTTTTTCATTATCTAAATTTAAAAATGCAAAAATATCTCTATCTTTATCATTTTTTTTATCATTGATGATTTTAGTATCTAAATTTTCAAATTCTTTTTTTTGTTCATCTAGTGATTTAGAATTAATTTTTGTAATTATTTCATTAATTTCTTTTTTAACTAAGGCCATATCTTTTTTTATTTTTGGGTTTTGTGAAATAATCTTACCAATTAATGCATTAGGATTTGCTTTGCCATTGAATTTTATAGCATTTTCTAAACCAAATAAATAAATTTCTTTTCTAACTTTTTCTAAATTATCCATAAATTTAAAAGAAATAAAGTTTATATTTAATGTTTATTGTTTTTTATAAATTTTTTTTATTTCAATTAATATAAAAAAATAATCAAAACATTTAATAATTAATTATAAAAACCTTTGTTATACATGAGTAAAAAAAAAGAAGAATTAGAAAAACAAAAAAAAGTTGAAGAAGAAATAAGTAGAGTAAAATTACCAAGAGATGATGAATCATTTGGTATATTAGTTCAAAGATTAGGTGGTTCTAGAAATTCAATTAGATGTTCTGATGGAAAAACAAGAATTTGTAGAATCCCAGGTAGGCTTAGAAGACGTTTATGGGTTAGAGAAGGAGATTTAGTATTAGTAAAACCATGGGAATTTGGTGGCGATGAAAAAGGAGATCTTGTTTTTAAATATCGACCAACTCAAGTTCAATGGCTTAGAAAAAAAGGCTATTTGAAAAAAATAGATGATTTTGAAGATTTTTAATCTTACTTATTTTTTTATAATTTTAAAATATACTACTTAATAATAGAAATATTTATATATTTAAAATAAATACTATCACTTTAAAATGAAAAATCATAATTATTTTAAATTATTATTATTGGTAGTGATAAGCTTTTTGGGAACTATTTTAATGCTTCCCAAAAATAATATAACATTATTTGTTAATGAATTCTATTTATTAATGTTGATGTTAATATTTGCAGGAATAGGTTTTTATTCTATAAAAAATGAAATGAAAATAGGTTATTTGTTATTTTCAGTTTTATTTTCAATAATTGTATTAAACGGGGTTTATTTATATTTATTTCAAGAGCAAAACTTTTTAATTTTCATTTTTTTAGTTTTATTTGGTTTAATTGGTCTATTTAAATCTATAAATAGTATAAGTTGCAGTGAATGTAGAGATTGTAAACCAATAGAAAATAAAGAATATACTAAACCAAAAACTATAATTGTTGATTCAGTAGATATAAAAAAACCAGTAGCTACAAAAAAAACAAAAAAGAAAAAAACATCAAAAGCTAAAAAAGCAGTAGCTACGAAAAAAGCTAAAAAAACATCAAAAGCTAAAAAAGTGGTAGCTAAGAAAAAAACATCAAAAGCTAAAAAAGTAGTAGCTAAGAAAAAAGCTAAAAAATAATTTTTATTTCTTTTTAAATTCTTCTTTAAGTATAATATAACTCATTATAATTATGCCTATTGTTATAAAACTATCAGCAAAATTAAAAATAGGCCAAAAATTAAAATTTATAAAATCAACTACACCATTAAAAATAAATCTATCAATTAAATTTGACAATGCTCCTCCAAAAATTAATGATAAGGCTATTAAATATTTTTTTTCTATATTTTTAACATAATAAATCATAAAAAAAATAATTATTAATCCAAAAACTAATAATAAATTATTATTTTCTGAAAATAAACTAAAAGCAGCTCCAGTATTGTAGACGTGTGTTAATGAAAAAAAATTATCTATTAAATATATGTGTTCATTTTCAACAATTAATTTTCTAATGAAAAACTTAGATAATTGATCAATTATTAAAATAATAAAACCAATAATAAAAAAAGATAAATATTTTTTAAATATTTCATTATTAATTATTTTAAATTTACATCTTTTCATTTTATTATAAAATTATTTATACCAATAAGGTCTAGAATTATCTTTTTGTCTTAAATTATTTGAATTTTCTAAATTTTTTAATCTATTATCCATATTTTCAACCATTGCTTTTAAGGCATCAATTTTACTTGAAATAATATCAAGATTTTTTTCAATTTTTAAATCCCTTAAACTTTGTTCATTATTTTGATAATTCATTGCATTATTATTTGTTACATCCCTTATCTTAAAGTCATTATTTGGGTAATTTAATTCTTCATTATTTGGATTAGGTGGATTGTTCATATATTGATTATTATAATTTGGATTTTCATCATAGTTTGAATAATTATCATAATTTTCATTTAAATAAGGATTTTGAATATTTTCTTCATTCAAAGAATTTTCTTTATTTTTTGTTAACCAATTAAATATACCCATAAAACATAAAAAGAAAAACTATTTTATAAATATAAGTATTAACTAATTAATAATAAAAAATACTATTTAATTAAGATGGATAAAAAAAATTTAATAAAAAAAATTTATTATTTGTTGCTAAATAATTATGGTTTTCAAGGGTGGTGGCCTTTGTTAAATTTAAAAAATTCAGAAAATGGCTATCATCTAAATGATTATAATTATCCAAAAAATAAAAAACAAATTTTTGAAATTTGTCTTGGAGCATTATTAACACAAAATACTACTTGGAAAAATGCAAATAAAGCAATTATAAATTTACATGAAATTAATGCAATAAACCCAAAAAAATTAATTGAACTAAATGATATTAAAACTGTTAAATTATTAGATGCAATAAAACCTGCAGGTTATTATAATCAAAAATTAAAAAAAATAATTATTTTTTCAAAATATTTTATTAATTTAAATGAAAAAATTCCAACAAAAATACAATTATTAAATTTATGGGGAATTGGTGATGAAACTGCAGATTCTATTTTGTTATATGCTTTTAAAAAGCCATCATTTGTAATCGATACATATACTAAGAGAATATTTTCAAGGATTGGTATATGTAATGATTCAATTGAATATATAAATTTACAAAATATTTTTCAAAATTCATTTATTAATGAATCTTATGATAATAAAATTCAAATTTATAATGAATATCATGCTTTAATTGTTTTGCATGCAAAAAATTTTTGTACTAAAAAACCAAAATGTAATGATTGTATTTTAAAAAAAGAATGTTTATATGCAAAAACTTGTAAATTTTAGATAAATTATTTT
>CAZQHZ010000017.1:12758-23186 GCA_964593285.1 uncultured Methanosarcinales archaeon
TTTTATAATTTCCATATTTCTTTAAAAGAATGCTCATAATCGCAATACTTACAAGCAAAAGTATTGTTTTTGCTTTTAATAAATTCAAGTTGTACTTTTTCAAATTCATCTGAAGTTATACATTTTTCATTTTTGCAACAAGTATGTTCAAATCCATAAATAACAGGTGGCATTGATAATCTGTATTTTTCAATAACTTTATTATTTTTTACAATATTTAAAGTACATCCAGGGGATACTGCAGATAATCTTTTAATATCTTTTTCATTAAATTTAGAATAATTTGGAATTGCCATTAATCCCTTATATATTCCACTATTTTGATTTGACTCACCAACTCCCATAAATCCAGGGTCATATATTTTTAATATATTATGCATTAATGATAAATGTTTCCATATATCTTTTGTATTTTCTCCTCTGCAAATATGGTCAATTACAATTCCATTTGATATTGGTGTTATTCCTTCTTTTATTTCTTTTTTTATATAATTTTTAGGCTTAATTGGTAAAATAAAATCTTCAATATAATTTTTTTCTTTAATACTTTCACCTATAAAATCATTTCCAATTTTTCCTGCAATTGAACTAAGAAGAGCAATTCTCCAAAAGTATCCATTTTGTGATTGCACATCCCATCCATTAAGTTTTGTTTCTTCAATAAAATCAGGAATGCTTGGGTTTTCCTTATTCATAGGTAAGGGGTGGTAAAATTTAGTATTTTTTGGAATTAAATTTAAAAATTCTTTTTTAAATGTAACAGCTTCTTCAAATTCATTTTTTCTCTGTAAAATTGTATCTCCCATTCTTTCTAACTGTAGTCTTGTAAAATAATGTATTGGTGCAATATTTTTTTGATTATAATATTCTTTTAAATTTTCAAAAACATTAACTTCAAAGCCATTTTGTTTCATAATATTAACATAAGTTTTTGGCATTTGAATAATTTTTGGTGCAATTAAATCAACCTTTACTTCATTAAATCTTTTAAGACCATTAGCTTTAGAGTGAACTGTTCTTCCATGTAGTAAATCACCAATTAATGCAACATGAATATAATCTCTTTTTCCGTTCATATGTTCCATAAATGTAAATTCATCTAGTTCTTCTTGTGTTGGATGTTCATGTTCTCCATCTCCACCATTTATGAATGCAGGTTTTAATATATTGTTTCTTTTTGAAAATTTTTTTAATTTATCTTCAAGATAAGTGCATAAACCTTCAGTTTTAGAACGGATGATAAAAATATTATTATCATAATTTACAAGTGTTTTTATAGTATCATAATAGCTTTCTTTTTTTTTTAATGAAGAACTTGCAATATCTAAATTATTAACTTTACATCTATGAAACTCTGATGCATTCCAAAAAGATTCTTTAGTTCTAGTGCTAGGTTCTAAAAAAAAATGATATATTCCAAAATCTAAATCATTTATTCTAAATTTATCTAATGTTTTTTTATCTTTTGGATTTTTTAGATATGCTTCTTTTAATTCTTTAGTTTTTTTATATAAATATAATTGTTCATCAATTGATAAATCACTTGTTTTAGAAATTGTTCTTGAAATAAATGGATTATTCATTATTTATCACCTATATTAAATTATTATAATTCTTATTATAACTTTTAAATAGTAATTTTATAATTTAGTTATTTCTTTTTATATTTAAATTATTTGAAAATATTTTGTTTTTTTCTTAGAAATATTTAAATATAATAATTAAGACTTGAATTATTAAGATGGAAGAAAATGTTTTAATTAAAGAAATGAGAAGAAAGCATGATGAATTAGTAAAGCTTGGAATAAATCCTTATGCTTATAGCTATGATGTTAATAGTTCAACAAAAAAAATTAAAGAAAAATATAATCATTTAGAAAATGAAGAAAAAATAAATGATGAAGTAAAAATTGCAGGTAGAATTATTTCTAGCCGGAAAATGGGAAAAGCTGCATTTTTAAATTTACAAGATCAAGAAGGTAACATTCAAATTTATGTAAGAAAAGATGACTTAAAAGACATAGAATGGAAGGTTTTCAAATTATTAGATATTGGTGATTTTATAGGTGTTAATGGAACTATTTTTAGAACAAAAAAAGGCGAAATAACAATTTATGTTAAATCTTTAACTATACTTTCTAAATCATTAAGACCTTTGCCGGAAAAATATCATGGTATAAAAGATGCAGAAATTAAGTATAGAAAACGTTATCTTGATTTAATAATGAATCCAAAAGAAAAGGAACGTTTTATATTAAGAACTAAAATAATTAATTGTGTAAGAGAATTTTTAAATTCAAAAAATTTTTTAGAAGTTGAAACACCAGTACTACAAGTATTGTATGGTGGAACAAATGCAAAACCATTTAAAACGCATATAAATGTATATAATATGCCAATGTATTTACGTGTTGCACCAGAATTATATTTAAAACGTTTAATGGTTGCAGGTTTTGAAAGAGTTTATGAAATTGCTAGAAATTTTAGAAATGAAGGAGTTGATCAAACACACAATCCAGAATTTACAATGATTGAATGGTATGAAGCATATGCTGATTATAATACTATGATGGATAGAGCAGAAGAGATGTATAAATTTATTGCAAAAAAATTGTTTGATAAAGAAATAATTTTTTATAATGATTTAGAAATTGATATTAGTAAAAAATGGCCAAGAATTAAAATGATTGATGCAATCAAAAAATATTTAGATTTAGATGTTGAAAATTTAAATGAAAAAGAATTAAATGATTTTGTTATTCAAAATAATTTACAAATTAAAGGTAATGAAAATTTTGGAAGTTTGGTTTTTGCAATTTTTGATAAATTAGTTTGTCATAAATTAATTGAGCCAACATGGATTATTGATTATCCAAAAGAAGTATCGCCTTTGGCAAAAATACATAAAAGTGATGATAGATTTGTTGAAAGATTTGAGTGTTATATAGGTGGAAAAGAAATTGGTGATGGTTGGTCTGAATTAATAAGTCCAATTGAACAAAAAAATCGTTTTAAAAATGAACAATCAGCAATGCGAAAAGGAAATGATGAAGCTCATCCAATGGACGACGATTTTATTGAATCATTAGAATATGCAATGCCACCAGCTGGTGGAATTGGTGTTGGTATTGATCGTCTTGTAATGTTATTTACAAATTATTGGAGCATTAGAGATGTTATTTTTTTTCCAATTATGAAACCTGAAAAAGCACAATAAATATTTTGTATAAAAATAACTAAAAAATTTTAATAATATAAAATTATTATTTCACAAAAAGTAATCTTTATAAATTAGAATTTAAATCAGTTAATTATGACATCAAAAATTGATGAAAAAAATACAATCGGTTTAATAGAAGAAGTTATATTAAAAAATAAAGTTACAAATGAAGCTGTTAAAATTAAAGCAAGAATTGATACCGGTGCTCATTCAAATTCAATAGATTCAAATCTTGCAAAAGAATTATCACTTGGCCCATCAATTAAAACAACAGTTGTTAAATCTGCAAATGGTTATTCATTACGACAAGTATTTAATGTAGATGTAATTATTAAAGATAAAAAAATTGAGGGAAAATTTACTATTGCGGATAGATCAAAAATGAAATATAAAATTTTAATTGGAAGAGATATTTTATCAAGAATTAATTTATTGATAGATCCACAAAAAAATAATATATAGGGTGTTAATTATGTCTTATAAAGCTGCAATTATTAGTCTTGGAAGTGTTAGTTCAAAATGGACTTTTGAGAGGATGCAAAACTATTTTAGCGAAGTTGATGAATTAGATTTAAAAAAAATTAAAATTAAACTTGGTAGTGAAAATGGTGTTTTTTATGAAAATGAACCATTAAAGGATTATGATTGTATTTATGCAAAAGGTTCATATAAATTTGGAATAGTTCTTCGGGCTTTAACTTCAATGCTTGCAGGTAAATGTTTTATGCCAATAAAAGCGAGTTCTTTTACAGTTGGTCATAATAAAATTTTAACACAATTAAAATTGCAATCTGCAAAAATTCCAACACCCATAACTTACATGGCACCATCAATCTTTGCAGCAAAATCTGTTTTAGATGAAATTAATTTTCCAATAATTATGAAATTTCCAGAAGGAACGCAAGGTAAAGGTGTAATGTTTGCGGAATCTTATGCAGCTGCATCTTCAATGCTTGATGCTTTTGCTTCATTAAATCAGCCAGTTTTAATTCAAGAATATATAGAAACTGGTTCTACTGATACAAGAGTTATTGTTGTTGGTGAAAAAGTTGTTTCTGCAATGCAAAGAAAAGCAGTAATGGGTGAAAAACGAGCAAATATTCATACTGGTGCAACAGGCGATAGTGTAACTTTAGATAGTTTAACTAGGAAAATAGCTATAAAAACTGCAAAAACTATGAATTGTGAAGTATGTGCAGTAGATATTTTAGAAGGTGTTAAAGGACCAAGGGTTATTGAAATTAATTTATCACCTGGCCTTCAAGGAATTACTAAAGTTACAAAAGTTGATATTGCAGACAAAATTGCAAAATATTTATTTGAAAAAACAAAGGAATTCAAAGAGCAAAACAAATCTAATGATACAAGTGATATATTTAAAGATCTAGGAATCAATGTTAAAGATAAACAATGTCAAGAGATAATTACTTCAGCAGATTTTAGAGCAGATAGATTACTACTACCAAACGTTATTAAAAATTTATCACAAATAGGTGATGATGATGAAATAATTATTAAAGTTGAGAAAGGTAATATTAATATTACTAAAGCTTAAATTTTTTTATATTAATAACATTTAAAATAACAAACAAATTCTTTTTTTATATGTTTAAATTAATCAATACAGATAAATTTGCAAGAGTTGGTGAATTAAAGGTAAATAATAAAAAAATTAAAACTCCTTTTTTTATGCCTGTTGCAACAAAAGGTAGTGTTAAATATATTAATACAAATACCCTAAAAAATACAAAAACAAAAAGTATTATTTCTAATTCTTTATTAATGTATTGGACGTATGGATTAAATAATATAAAAAAAGCAAAAGGCATTCATAAATTTATTAATTGGGATAATTTTATTTTTACAGATTCTGGTGGTTTTCAAAGTTTAAATTCAAATTTATTAAAATACACTACAAGTAAATATGCTTTATTTAAATCTCCATTTGATGGATTACTACATAAAATAACTCCAAAAAAAGCAATGCAAATTCAATACGATATTGCATCTGATGTTTCTATGTGTTTAGATGAAGTTCCTTTATATAATGATGATTTGAGAACAATTAGATCAAAAACCCTAAGAACACATTCATGGGCAAGAGAATGTAAAAAACATCATGATGAAATTGATAAAAAAAATAAGCAATTATTATTTGGTATAGTTCAGGGTGGAAATTATGTAGATATTAGAAAAAAAAGTATTGATTTTATTTCAAAATTAAATTTTGATGGAATTGCTCAAGGTGGTCTTGCAATTGGTGAACCTATAGAAAATATGTATAAAACATTAAAAATAACATCTAAATTAATGCCAAAAGAAAAACCAAGATATTTAATGGGTGTTGGTAACCCAGTAGATATACTAGAGAGTATTTCAAATGGTATAGATTGCTTTGATAGTACTTTTCCAACACAAAATGCAAGACATGGAAATTTATTTACAATGAATGGATATTTAAAATTATTACAAAAAAAATATGTGGTTGATTTTTCTCCAATTGAAAAAGATTGTGATTGTTTTGCATGTAAAAATTATACAAGGGCTTTTATTAGACATTTATTAAAATACAAAGAAGGTGCAGGCTATGAACTTGCAACGATTCATAATTTAAGATTCATGCAAAGGTTAATGGAACAAATTCATATAAAAATTAGTGAAGAGAAATTTTATCCTTTTAAAGAAAAAATAATTAAAAAATATAAAAAAACAAAAAAATTAGCAATTTAATCGAAAAGTTTATTAACAAATATTTGTTATCTATTTAAAGAGGGGATTTAAATGCAGTCAAAAATTATTTTTCTTGGAACGGGCGGTGATGATATTGTTGTTAGTAAACAATTACGATCTAGTGGTGGAATTATTATAAATGTATCAGATACTCAGCTACATATAGATCCAGGCCCTGGTGCATTAATTAGAGCATATGATTATGGGGTTAATTTACGAAATAATGTTGCAGTTTTACTTAGTAACAATTTTTTAAATTCAGCAGGTGAAGTTAATTCAATCATTTCTGCAATGAGTCTTGGGGGTTTAGATAAAAAAGGTGTTTTAATCACTAATAAAAGTGCTTATAATGGTTTTATGAATATGAATTCAATGATTAATGATTATTATAAAAATTTTCTTGAGCGAGATATTATTTTAGAGGCTCAAAAAAGGGTTGGGATAAATGAAGTTGAAATAATTGCAACTAGAACAAATAGTGTAGATGAAGAGGCTATTGGTTTTAAAATAATAACACCTAATTTTTCATTAGGTTATACTTCAGATACTGGTTATATTAAAACTTTAGTTGATGATTTTAAAGGAGTTGATTTAATGATTTTTAAATGTTTAAATAGCCAAGATCAAAAAACACATGGCCATTTAAATGTTGATGATATTATTAAATTATTACCACAAATTAAACCAAAACTTGCAATAATTACAGGATTTGGTATAAAAATGCATGAAAAAGATGTATTAAGTGAAGCAAGAACTATTCAAAAAAACACAAATATTCAAACAATTACAGCTTCAGATGGAATGGTGTTAAATCCTTTATCATATTCTGTGAATTTAAGACAGAGAAGATTAAATTTTTTTAAATAAAACAAAAAACTAGTAAAAATTTTAGTAAATTATTTAAATGTAAAATAAAATAATAATTCTATATTAAATATTTTATTATAAAATATAAAAAAGAGGTTGTTTAGATGTATTTATATAAAAAAAGTGTGTTTTTATTTTTTTTACTAATTTTTTCATTTTTATTAATTTCAAATGGTGTATTTGCAAAAAAAATATTTGATGATTATGTTGTAAATAATCAAGAAATAAAAATTGAAAATTATACTTTTAGAGCACTTAGTGATGAAGATTTATTAATTTTAAATGATGTTAATTCTACTAAAAGAATTATTTTACCAATAGATGATTCAGTAGTTTTTGATACATTTTTATTTCAAAATGAAGATTCTAAAACAATTTTTGATGATGATTTAAAAAAATATAATTTAAGTGGTATTAGAACAAATCAAGATGATATTCATTTAAATAAATTACTAGTAACAAAAATTACAAATGCTTTAGAAATTTCTAGATCACTAAAACCAAAAGAGCCAGATTTTTTTAGTAAATTAAATGTAATTACAAAAATAAAAAATGTTGGAAATGAAGATTTAGTTGGAATAAAATTTATTGATGAAATACCAATTTTTTTAAAATTAAATAATTATACTGATGTAAATTTAGATAGGCAATTATCAAATATTGCACAAAATAAAATAAATCATAAATTTAATTTAAAAGTTGATGAAGAAAAAACTTTAATTGCAAATTATAATATAATTGGGTATTCTACAAATAATTTAACATTACCTAGTTCAAAATTAATATATAATGCATTTGATTCAGATGTTGAGTTATTATCATCAGAAGAAAATTTAGTTTTAAAATATCCATTAGATATATCAATAAAAGAAAATATAAATAAGGTAAATTATAAAAAAAAATTTAATTTAACATTAGTTTTAGAAAATAAACATCTTAATAATAAAATTGATTTAGAAAATTTTCAAATAGTCTTACCAAAAGGTCTAAATTTAATTACTAATAATGATAATATAATAAAAATTTCAGAAAACATTTATCAAATAGAAGGCGTTATTGATAAACAAGAAAAAAAAGAAATTAAACTTTTATTTATCCCAAATTTAATAGGTTTAGAAAGTATTAAATTTATGGCATCTTATAAATTTAGAAATATTGATTTTAATGATGAATTAATTCAAGAATTTAAAGTACAATTTAATGACTTAACTTTTGATTTTGATTTAAAAAATCCAAAAACTTCAATTATTAGAGGAGGTGATTTAGTAAATTTAGATTTTTCAATTGAAAATAATGAAGATGTTGTAATTGAAAATTTATCAGTAGAAATTTTTTCTGATTTATTTAATAAAATTAATTATAAATTTTTAAAATTAAATTCAAAAACAAGTGTAAATAATAAAATAAATAAAGAAATACCAATTTTTATACCATCATTAGATAACGATGAGTTTTTCAATGTTACTTTTAAATTAAGTTTTGATATTGGTTCAAATGAATTTAAAGTTTATGAAAAAACAAAATCTTATGAAATATTAAAAGGTTTATCTGATGAAATGTTTAATGTACAATTAAATTTTATTAACACTTCTAATGATTTAGTGTTTGTAAATTTAACATTAATTAAATTAAATAATGATTTATTTGATGATTTATCAATATTTATTAATTCAACAAATAAAAATGAAAAAATTAATTTAAATGAAAATCAAAAAACAAATTTGTTTAATCCAAGTATGAAAGAATTTTTTATATATAGTTTTAAAAAAAATAATTTATCAAATATTGAGCCAATTAGTATTTTTTTAAATATTTCAAAAAATAATGAAGAAATAAAAAAAGAATTTAAATTTTATTTAGATTTGTTGTCTTTTAATATTTTGGATAATAAAGATGAAATTATTTTAAGTCAAGAATTATTGTCAAATATAACAAACACAACAAATACTAGCGTTAATGAAACTTCAATTGATGCAAGTGAAAATTCAAGTAGTACTAATAGAAGTAAAGATATTTTTAAAGATGGACAAGAAATTGAAGATAAGAAAAAATTTGAACCAAAAATAAAATTATTTCATTTCATTTTATTTGCTATTATAATTTCTTTTATTATTGTTGGTGTTAGTTTAATAAAATTATTTAAAAAAGAAAATAGAGAAGAAGCTACAAATAAAAAGAAAAAATTTTCATTTAATTTTAAAAATTTGTTTTCTAAAAAAAAGAAAGGAAAAAAATATGAAGATCCAATAGATCTTGGGTTATATAATCAAGAAAATGTTTCTTCTACAAAAAGAGTTAGTTTAATTCCAGCACCAGGTTCAGGTATAGAAAAACTTGAAAACTATATAAATGTTAATAAAAATTTTGGTAAAAGTAATGATGAAATTAGAAAAAATTTAAAATCTGAAGGTTGGCTTGATGAAGTTATTGATGTATTTTTAAAATGATTAAAAAAAAATCTCAAAGTTCAGTTGAATTAGTTATGGTAATTGGAATTACTCTTGGAGTTTTTTCTGTTACATTATTAATAATTCAATCATATGCAGGTATTACAACAAATAATGCACTAATAAATCAAGCTAATAATATAGGTATGAATATGGTAGAAAATGCTGAACTAGTTAGAGCTTATGGATATCCTGCACGAATTGAAGTTGAATATAATTTTCCAGATAATATAAATGGAATGTTTGCTGTTAATAATTCATTATTTTTTAATACTTCATTAAGTGGTTATAATTCATTAATGGAATTTTATTCAAATGCAAAAATGAATGTTTTATTAACTGAAGATGATTTTATAAAAGGTAAAAAATATATATTATTTGAAGCAAACGAAACGCATAGAGATTATGTTAATATTAAAAGAATTTTTAAAAAATGATAAAAAATAAAGCACAAATTAGTTTAGAATATGTTACTATAATTGCTTTTGTTTTTTTTATTAGTAGTACTTTTCTTTATATTTTTGGTGATAGGATTGTTTTTTCAAATAAAGATAATGTTATTACTACTGCTGATAATATTGCAAATATGTTTGAAATTCAAGTTGAAATTGCAAACAGAGCATATAATGGTTATGAATCTGTATTTAAAATGCCTATTAGAACATCTCTTTATGAATATAATTTTAATATTTTTGAAAATAATACTTTATTAATAACAATTAATGAATATGATCATGTAATTGGTCTTAGAAATAATACTATAAGTCATTTATCGCTAAATGATTCATTGGGTTATTATCCAATTGTGATTAGAAAAAATGATGGTTTAATCGAAATTAGTTCATGTATTAGTTGTACTGAATCATTGAAAAATTGTTTTAATGATGATACTTTAGAAGGTTGTAGTGGTTATGAATTAAATGATTAAAAAAAACAATAATAAAAACATGTTATTAATTTATTTAATTTCATTTTGTATTTTAGTTGTAATTAGCTTAATTTTTATAATTTTAAATAATTATAATGAAAAAGATGAATTAACTATTGAATTAAAAAAAACAGCATGTTATTCTGCAAGTTCATTAAATAATTGTGATGAGTTAATAAATTCACCAATTTCAAGTGAGGAATGTTGTGAACTATTTGATAAATGTTGTTTAGAAT
>CAZQHZ010000018.1:0-22727 GCA_964593285.1 uncultured Methanosarcinales archaeon
AAAAATTCAAAATCAAGTTAACAAAGACTGGGAAAATTTAAAAAAAAGATGTTCTAATAGCTAAATTTTCGTTAAATTTTTAAACAATTAAATCTAAGACAAATAGTAATGAGACTTTTTATTGCATTTGATGTTAATAATAACATGAAAAAGTATTTGTTTGAAATTCAAAATAAATTAAATGTTAATAATGATATTTTAAAAATTTCAAGTGGGTTTCATTTAACTTTAAAATATTTGGGAGAACAATCTAAATCAAAGACTGAATTGATAATTAAGGAACTTTCTAGTATAAAATTTCAAAAATTTAATGTACATACTAAAGGAATTGGTTTTTTTAAAAAAAATAATCAAATTAAAATTGTTTGGTGTGGGATTGAACCAAAAGATGAAATATTAAATTTGAAAAAATTAATTGATGAAAAATTAAAAAAAATAGGATTTGTCAATTTTGACAAGAAAGAATTTTTTCCACATATAACGCTTATTCGAGTTAAAAAAATAAATGATGTTTCTTTGTTTAAAGAAAATATAAAAAATCTTAAAAAAAAAGAAATAGAAAGTGTTGTTGATTCTTTCACATTATATAAAAGTACACTAACAGAACATGGACCTATATATAATGTTATTGAACGATTTAAATTAGTATGATTATGATGCAACATTTTCAAATATTTATATGATAATTTAATAATATGTTCTAATAAGGAGCAATCTATATACGGCCACAATAATATACATATAAATTTTGACCTTTAAAATTATGTATGTACATGATAACAATAATTTTTTAAAAACAAATTATTTCTTTTTTTAAAAAATGAAAAATTATGGAATAATTATCTCAAAAAAAGATCCTGCTGGGATTAATATATTTAATAATCTTATTAGTAATTTTAATTTTAAAAAAACAATTATGGATTTAAAAATAAAAAATATAAATAAAATTAAAAAATATGAAAATATTGATATTAATTATAATGATTTATTAATTGATGAAATTTATGTTTATAATAATTTAACATTAATTTTAACAAATAAAGAAAGCATTTTTTGTGATTATTTAGATTATTTTTTTGGTTTTGATGTTTTTATTTTTGCAACAAAACATAAAGCAATTAAGAATAATTCTTGTTTTTGTGTTCATACTCCTGGTAATTTTAATAAGGCTAATTATGGTGGAATTGACTATTTTATAGGTTATAGTGCGATTGATGAAATTGCTTTTGCATTTAAGTATTTAGAAAAGATTAATAATTTACCAGAATTTAATCAAACACTTGAATGTACGCATCATGGTCCAATTATTTATAAATCATCGATGTTTATTGAAGTTGGAAGCACAGAGCTTGAGTGGGAAAATAAAAAAGCCGGTTTAATTATTGCAAAAACAATTATTAAAATGACATCAATTACTTATAATAATTTTGAAAAACAAATTTTATTTGGTATTGGAGGACCTCATTATTGTAATAATTTTAATAAATTATTAGATTTTGATAAATATTTAATTGGGCATGTTTGTCCAAAATATAATTTAGAATTTTTAAATGAAGAATTAATACTTCAAGGGATACAAAAATCAAATTATTTTGAAAATAATCAAAAAAACAAACAAATTTTAGTCGCTGTTGACTTTAAAGGTCTTGGTAAATTTAAAGAAAAAATAATAAATATGTTAGAAAAATTAAATTTAAATTATGAAAAAATTGAAAAATTAAAAAAAAAATATTAATTTAATTTATCGCTATATTCTCCTTTATTTACTGCTTCAATTATTTTTTGTGCAGGTAAATTATCTACTGTAACGCCCATTGATCTACAAGTTCCTAAAATTTCTTTACACATTGCAGCTTTGTTTTTTCCAAGAAGAGAATCTTGCTTCATTTTTGCAACTTTTGCTAGTTGTTCAAAAGTAATATTACCTGCAACTTCAGTTAATTGACTTTTTGAACCTTTTTGTATTCCTGCTTCTTTTTTGATTAATTGTGTTGCAGGAGGTGTTCCAATTTTAATTTTATATTCTTTTGTATCTTTATCAATAATAACTTTAACTGGAACTTTCATGCCTTTAAAATCTCCAGTTTTATTATTTATATCAGCGACAACTTGTCCGATATTTACACCCATTGGACCTAGTGCTGGACCTAGTGGTGGTGCTGCTGTTGCTTTTCCACCTTCAATTAAAATTTCAACTGTTTCTTTTTTTCCCATTTTTATAAACTCCAACCTTTTCTTAATTTATAAGTAAAGGTTTTGGATACCTATCGTTCATTAAAACTGAATTTGTTTTAATCTACTAAATAAGCCACCAAATATTTTAAAAAAAGAAATTATATTTAAATATTACCATGGTTTTTTGTTATTTTAAAAAAATTATAATTTATTTAACAAAACGTATGTTTTTTTTTGGTTAAATTCTGGATTTAAACAGTGAAACATAGGTTCTTGATAGTTTTTTTGATAAATGCATTGTTTTGTGCCAATATATGCACCTTTTGTACAATACATTTTTCCAAGAATTTCAATACTGTATGTTTTTTGATTTTGACATATATTTTCAAGTTTTTTATTTTTATCAATCATTTTTTAATTATTTATAAAAATTATTTTTAACAATACAGATAGTAAAATAGATGAACTATATTAATTTTTGTATTTTAATTGATTTTTTTTTCTATTTTTATAGAAAAGTGGAGTATAGAGGCAGATTAATGTTGCAATTGAACTAAAAATTGTTTTTTTTCTTGAATTATTCATTGAATTTTCTCGCATGGAAATTTCTTTTTCAATTAATTCATTATTATAATCTATTTTTTGAGTGTATTGATCAATTTTTGCTGAAATTTCTGATTTTGTCTCATCTAATAAATTTAATGCTTTTTTGTTTCCTAAATAATTTTTTAATTCTGTTAGATTATTAGAAATATTTTCATATTTTGTTTTTTCTTCTAAATTATTAGCTATATTTGTTTCATAATGACTTATATTTTCTTGGGCTATTTTTGTTTCTTTATTTAAGTTATATGCATTAAATGCACCATATGATAGAAAAACTGCACCTGCTAAAAAGAAGTAATTAATTTTATTGATTTTTTTTTTATTTTCATTATTTTTAACATAACTTATTTTAGCATTATTTTTTTTATTTTTTTTTATTTTTAATAATTCACCTGCTTTATTTGTAGCATCTGTAACTATTTTTTCAATTTCTTCATCATCATAAGCTGTTTCAATTTTTTTTTTTGTTTCAATTGCTAAATCTGAATCTATTGCATCAATATAAAGCAAATCATCTAGATTTATTTTTTCTTCTTTGTCTTTAGCCATTTTTACAAGTTATTAAAAATGATAAAATTAGCACTTAAATTTTTACTAATTCAAGTTCATAAGTTTTTTGCTTATCATCATCGCAAGCTTTAAGCATTAATGGTTTTTCATCATCAATTTGTGCTGCTATTACTTTTAATTGGGCTTTATGAATTCTATTTTGCTTTTCAAGTTTTATTTTTTCTTCATTTGCTTTTTTTGCTTCTATTTCTTTTAATTCTGTTTTGTGTAATTGTTTTTGATATTGATTTTTAAATCTTAAAACATCATCATCTTTTTGTTCTAACATTTTTTGTGCATTATTTAAATTAGCTAATGCACTGTTGTATTCTAATTGTAATTTTTTTACATCACTTTTCATGGTTTCAAGTTCACCTGCAGTTTTTACTGCACGCTCAAAAGGACCAACCATTCTTTGAATTTTTAAATCTTTTAAATTATTTTCTTCATTTAATAGATATGTTTTTTTTTCTAAATTTTCTCTTTTTGTTACTAATCTTTTTATTGAATTAATTGCTCGTTTATATAATGTAAATACTTTATTGCCTTTATTTTCTGCTTGTTCATATAAATTTTCTAAATGATTAACTTTAAATTGTAAAGCTTTTGCATTTTCTCTACTTTGAGTTTTTGCTTTATGTGAAATTACAATTTTATTTTCTAAAGTTTCAATATATATTTGATTTTGTTTATCTTTTTCTTCGATATCTTGTAATCTATTCATTTCTAATTTATAATTTTTATTAATTCTTTTTTCTTCTTTTAGTTCTTCATCTTTTGTTTTTAGAATATTTTCTAATTCATTTATTTTGTATGTTTTTTCTTCTGATACTAATTTTTCTTTAAATATCGCTTCATTTACATGATTTTTTGCAGATTCATTTAAATCACTTATGTAATCTAAAATTAGTGTAGGATTTGAACTTCTAATTGCTTCATCAATAAAACTTTTTGTATCTTCATCTATATAATTGAGAGAATCTTGTGCTCTAAGTTGTGCATTTGAAATATTTTTATCTTGATTGCTATATAGCATTTCCTCTAATTCTTGACGCTTGTTGATTTCATTATCTAATGATTTTTCGTGTTCTGATTTAATATCTTCTATTAGATTATAAAATCCATTTATTTCATTATTAATTAAATCAATTGATTTTTTTATATTTTGATTATTTCCTGTATATTCAATTGAAATTAATTTATTAGAACTTGAATCTTGTTTTATTTTTATTGAATCTTCATTTAATAAATTTTCTAAATCACTTTTTGTTTCATCTAGTTTTGAACTTAATTCATCTTTTTCTATGTTAGCTTCTTCTAATTCATTATACAAAGTATCAAATTCATTTTTTATCCTATTGTGTGAAATTTTTAAATTTTCATATTTATTTAGTTGTTCATTAACTTTATCTACTAATTCTAAATTTTGTTGTGTTTCATTATCTGTTAAAATAATTTTTTTATTACCTTCATCATATTTTAAATCACTAATTTTTGGTTGTTTTAAATAATCAATATGTTCTCTTAATTGCTTAATATATTCTGGATTTGAATTATTATTTTTTCCATTTTTAAAGGAATTTCTTATAATATTGTCGACTGATCTATACATAATATCTGGAATTCCTGTAAAATCTTCAAATTCAGAAATTTTACTTTTTAAATTGTTAATAGACTTTTCGATATTTTTATTATGTACTTCAAATAGTTTATAAACATGTTCTTTAGTTGTCATTTTATACCACCCATAAAAATTTTAATTATTAATAAAAAAATATACTAGTAAAAATTAAAGAAACAAAAACTTACTTTTAAATGTTTTTATTTTAAAGTAACAACAACCATCTAAATAATTATTAATTAGTAACTTTTTGCTATAAAAACATATTTTTTTGCAGGTTTTTTACATATTGGGCAAATTGAATTTTCTGGAGTTTCTTTTGCAGTAGGCCATTCTTCTCCGCAAACATATGCCCCATTAGTTTCTGATTTTATTGTATTTGCACATTCTTCTCCATCTATGATAGAGCAGAAAGGAATTTTAACAAAACCTCTAAAACTTTTTATTATTTTTTTAATTTCATCAAGAGTATTTGCATTTCTGGTGTTATCTTTAAAATAATTTGTCGCTTTATTTTCAATTTCTTTTTGAAAAAGTTCTGCAGAATTTTTTATATTTGTTTCTAATTCATCAAACTTAATTTGTATTTTTTCATTACTAGTTCGTCTAGAAACAGTTACTTGATTATTTTCTAAATCTTTTGGACCAATTTCTAATCTAATTGGAACACCTTTCATTTCCCATTCATTAAATTTAAATCCAGGACTTTTATCACTTCTTAAATCAACATAAACTCTATATGTTTTTTTAAGTATTTTTTTAATTTCTTTTGTTTTTTCTAAAATTTCTTGTGTTAGTTTTGGTTTTTTAGAAAATGTTATTGGAACAATTACTATTTGATATGGTGCTAGGCTAAATGGTAAAATTAAACCTTGATCATCACCATGTATTGCAATAATACTTGCAATTAATCTCCAAATACCAGGTCCCCAGCAACTTTGATGTGCAAATTTTTCTTCTTGATTTTCATCTATAAATTTAATGTTAAAGGCTTTTGCAAAATTAATTCCAAGGTCATGAGTTGATGACATCTGATTTCTTTTTCCATCAGGCATTAATGTATCTGTTACATAGGTATTATCTGCACCTAAAAATTTATCCCATTTTGGCCTTATAAAAAATTTAAATGGAATTTTCCATTCATCCCAAAAAACTTCTTTCATCATTTCAAGATCTTTTTTAATTTGAACAATTGTATCTTCATGGTTTTTATACATATTATGGGTTTCAAAAAATAAAAATTCTCGTCCTCTAAGAAATGGCCTAGTGGTCATTTCATTTCTAAAAACTGTGTGTCTTGATTGATATCTTTTAAATGGTAATTGATTATGATTTCTAAGCCATAATGAATACATTGGATAAATTTGTGTCTCACCAGTTGGTCTTAGTGCTAATGGTTCTTCTAATTTTGCATCTCCAGCTTTAGTAATCCAAAAGACTTCAGGAGTAAATCCTGCATGTTCTTTCTCTTTTAATAAATTTTCTTGTTTAATTAAGGTTGGAAATAAATAAGGTTCATGTTCGTCATCTTCAACTTTTTCTTCTAATTTATCATACATCTTTTTTATGATTCTAATAGCCCAAGGCATATGAACAATACATCCCTGCACACCATATCTAATATCTGAAAGTTCTGCTTTACTTACAACTTGAGAAAACCATTCTGAAAAATTTTCATTTTTTTTAACAGTTATACCAATATCTTTTTCTTTTTGATTATTTTTTGCCATTTTTTAAATTTAGTTTTCAAATTAAATATATAAAATTTTAGAATTTTTAGTTCATTTTTTAAATTTTTTATAAATTAAAGAAACAAAATAGGGCATAATAAAACAAATTGTAAAAAATGTTATAATTAAATTTATATCATAATTTGGAGAAAAATTAAAATGCGTGGATAAAAAGTTAAATAAATTTGTTACTAAAAAATAATTTACAATACACAAAATAGGTGCAATTGATAAATTTACCATATGGTGTTTTATATCATAATTATCAGCAATAAATGCAAGATAATTTACCATAAATCCTATTAATAATGAAAATAAACCAACATATAAGTAAATAGAATTATTTTCAACTATCAGTAAAAATGGAAGTATGACAATTAATGAAAGAAAATTTAAAATAATGATAATTGAAATCATGGTCCAATAAAAAAAGTGATGAAAACTTTTTTTCATTAGTAAATCGCGTTTTTTTTCTTGTTTTAATATATATTCTAATTTATCTAATTCCTCTTTTGTCCAAGATTTTTTTTTCATTCGCTCTTTCATTTTAAAAAAATTTAAATAATATAAATATTATAAAAAAGAATGAAATAATTTAAAATACTTTATTATTACTTTAAAGTAGCAAAATATTTAAATATAAGTTTTATATATATTTTTTTCATGATTGATAAATTGAATTCACACTTCAATAAAAAATTAGAAAAATTAATTTTTAATTATGAACAAAATTTGAGTTCAAAACTAAATACTAAAATAAATTTAAAAGTTTATGATAAAATACAAGAAGATGTAATTGAAAAAATAGTAAGAATTCAAAACTTTAATTTAAAAAATGATTTTAGAATGGATTTTAAATCTTACTATCTAAATTTTTTTACTAATGACCCTAATCTTTCAATAATTTTAGTTGAAAACAAAAAACCGTTGGGTTTTATAATTAATTCTTCGCAAAGATTAAAAGATGATTATTATACTGAAAGAATTGAATTATTAGAAAATTATCAAAAAAAAGCCATCGGACCAAAGCTTTTAAATATCTCAAGTGCAATAGCAAAAGGTTTAAAATATAAATACCATGGTTTAATATGTTCTGATTATTATAAAAAAATGAATTTGGCAAATTTTTATCAAAAAAATGGTTTTTTAAATATAGATAATAAAAAGCTTTCAAATTATATGAGACGAAAAGTAAATAAATATTCGCCTATTTGATTAAAATGTATAAAATAAATTATGATAATATAAATAATTTGGATAATTTATTAAATAAAATAAATGAATCTAAAAATTATCTTAATTCTTATATAAAAAATTTAAATTTAGAATTAATTAAAAAAGTTGATACAAATGTTTTGGGTGATTTATTTTTTTTAAATTCGTTTTTGCCAGATGAAATTAAACCTGATAATTGCTATTATCATAAATTTTTTTCAAATAGGTTGAATAAAAAGGATATTTCATTAATTTATGCTTATAGTGATGTTCCAATTGGTTTTGTTTTAAATTCTAAATATAATAATTTAGAAAAAAATAATTATAAAAATAAAACATATATTATAGATGCTTTAGTTATTAATGAAAATTATCAAAGACTTGGTGTTGGATCTGAATTAGTAAATTTATCAACCTTTATCTCTAAAGAATTTAATTGCAATGAGCTTAAGGTTACTTGCATTAATGATTTAACTTCATTTTATAAACATTTAGGGTTTAGACAAATACCTACAAGTAAAAAAGAAGATTTTGTAAATTTTTATGAAATGAAAAAAAAATATTAAAAAATTTATTTTAAAAATGGAATTGCTAAAGGATAATCCCATAATTCGTTATTACTTGCTTTAACAGCAGCCATTATACAAAATACAATGTTCATGATTGCTAGCGCAAAAAGTAGCAGAAAACCGATTAAAACAAAAACTAAAATAAAGCTTATTATAGTATATATTATTAAACTAATTTGCCAGTTTAATGCTTTTTTTGCATGTTCTTTTACATCTTTTTCTTTTGTTACTAAAAGAATTATTAATGGACCAATCCAATTTGTAAAATATCCTAAAATGTGTGTTATTATACTTAATGTATTATCTTTTGCCATTTTCTAAACAAATACCTCACATTTATAATTTTTACAAATATTATTTTTTTATATTTATTTAAATATATTTTTTCTTTAAATAATTTTTTATTTGTTGTTTTAATAATAAATTTTTAAGAAAATAAATTATTTAATAAGATAAAAAATAAAAAAATTTATTTTAAAAATGGAATTGCTAAAGGATAATCCCATAATTCGTTATTACTTGCTTTAACAGCAGCCATTATACAAAATACAATGTTCATGATTGCTAGCGCAAAAAGTAGCAGAAAACCGATTAAAACAAAAACTAAAATAAAGCTTATTATAGTATATATTATTAAACTAATTTGCCAGTTTAATGCTTTTTTTGCATGTTCTTTTACATCTTTTTCTTTTGTTACTAAAAGAATTATTAATGGACCAATCCAATTTGTAAAATATCCTAAAATGTGTGTTATTATACTTAATGTATTATCTTTTGCCATTTTAATACCTCATAATTTAATTAATTTATATTCTTTATTTCCAAGATTAATTTCTTGTGAATATTTTATTGTGTGTAGTCCTTTAAATAATTTTTTATTTTCACGATTTTTTAGCATTTCAATACAAGCATTATCGATTGCAACAGGATCAGTTGATACAAAAATTCCTAAATCTTTAACAAACGGCTTCATTTCTCGACCGACACAGTCGCATTGTTTTGTAATATTTAATGCATAATTTATGTAAATATTATTTTTATTTTTTTGTGCAGCAAATGCATATTCTGCGATTTTTTCATAAAAATTTTGGCTAATTGATGAAGTCCAATTTATTTTAACAGCACCATATGGGCATACTGCAATACATGAAGCACAGCCTACACATTTATTTTTAACAATTCGTGGAAAAATTCTATTTATTTTAATTGCATCATATTTACAATTTTTTACACAAATTTTGCATTTATTACATTTTAATGGATTTATGAAAGGTATTGAACTTGAATGTTGGTTTAATTTTCCACCACGAGATGCAAAGCCCATTGCAAGTTGTTTTATTGCACCACCAAAACCTGCTAGAATATGTCCTTTAAAGTGGCTTATTACTATAAATTGGCTATATCTTTCAAATTCTTTTCCAATTTTACAAGTTTTAAAATGTTTTTTATCAATTTTTATATCAACATAATCTTCGCCATGTTCTCCATCTGCAATAATTATTGAAAGATTATTAAATCCATGTTTTTTTGCAAGTTTTATATGATCTTTTTTTCTAGTTCTCTCTCCTCTATATAATACATTTGTTTCAATATAAGAAGATTTAATTTTTTTTTCATTTAATAATTCAATTATTCCATTAAAACATGTTGGTTTAATAAAAGTTTTATTGCCTTTTTCTCCAAAATGAACCTTTAGTGGAATTTCTTTTTCTAATTTTATCTTTTCTTTTTTAATTAATGTTTCAATTAATTCTTTAGAATATTTGCTTATTAATTCTTCATCATTAATTGAATTAATTTCTTTAAAATATATATTTGCCATTTTAACAATTTTTTACAAATAAAGGAACATACATCTCTTCTTTGCTAATTCCTCCATGGTTTCCAATTTCAAATCCTTTTTTTTCATCTAATAATTTATCTTTTAAAATATAATTTTCTTTCATAATTAAGGTATAATCCCCAATTCTATCAATTAGTTTTTCATTTTCTATAAATAATCCAAAATAATTTTTTTTAATTAAATCACTGCTTTTATAGATATTACAAAATTTATTTAATTTGTTTTTTACTAATTTTTCAAATTCTTTTGTTTTATTTGATTTAACATAACAATATATAACTCTAGGTTCACCACATAATGGCATAGTTAAACATTCTTTTATTTTAGGGTAATCTTCAAGCCAAATTACTTTATTTTTATTTGTATCAATAAAACCATGATCTGCAGTAATTATTAGTGTTGTGTTTGTATTTTTGATTGAATTTGTAAATGATTTTATTTTTTTATCTAAAGCTAAAAAATGTTTTTTTACATCTTTTGAATTACTGCCAAAATGGTGACTTAATGAATCAAACAAACTCCAATATGCATATATATATTTTTTATTTTTATCTTTATTAATTGTTTTTTTAATTTGCATAAACATTCCATTTAATGTATTGTAATTTACAAGTTTTGCATTATTTTTAAAATAATTATTATATGCAGAATTATTAATATTTGTTTCACTAATTATGTATTTATTACAGTTAATTTTTGAAAAAAAAGATTTGGTATCTATTATATTTTTTATATTGTAATTAAATAAATCTATTGGAATAAAACCAAATCGTGGAGTGAAAGGTAGGATTGCACATACACTTCCAAGCTCTTTTAAATTCATAAACCAACCAGTTATTGCTGTTTGGTTTGGTGGAAGTGCTGTTTTAAAAGTTGTTATTGCAGATGCTGTTGTTGATGGAAATACACTTGTTATTTTTGATATTGTATTTTTGTTTAGAAAACTTTCTTTAAAATTGTTTTTTAAAAATTCATATCCAAGTCCATCAATTACTAGTAAAATTATATTTTTTGATTTTTTTAATTGATAATTATCTAATATTTTTAATTTTTTATATGGATGTTTTTTATTATAAGCATTTGAAATACTACTCATTAAATTTACGATACTGTTTTCATAATCTGGCAAAATCATATATTTAGATTTGTTTTATTTTTTTTAAATATATTGCTAATGTTGTTACTACTTATGAAAAACAAAAACTTTATATATGTTTTATGTTCTTTTTAAAAAATATGGCATTTAATATAGAATATGATTTTTTTTCATTAGATAATGTTTTAGCAAAACAGCGAATGGATGGTAATATTATTATATCTAAATTAGAGCCAAAAATAAAAATCCCAAGTTATTTTAATAAAATAGATGTTAAATTGGATAATTTTAATTATGCACAAGACATAAGAAAAATAATTGAGCCAATTTCAAGAAAAGTTGAAAAATTTGGTTTTTCACATAATATTTTTACTGGTTTATATGAGGCATTATTAAATGCCTATCAGCATGGTAATAAATTTGATGATGATAAAAAATTAATTTTAGGTTCTAATTATAATGAAGATAAATTGGAATTTATTGTGGGTGATAGTGGGAAAATTTTGCATAAGAATTTTTTTCGATTTATATTAAAACATAGAGAGCGAACGGATAATGGTTCTAGTTTTATAAATTGGTACAAATTTAGTGGTGAACTTAGATCTAATATAAATAATGGAACAGGTACGTCATTTATGCATGCATATTTTGATAATATTAAATATTTTAATTCTTTAGATACTAAAGGACTTGGCGTTTATTTAGCCAAACAAAATAAATCATAAAAACAAAACATTTTTAAATTAATTCTTTTTACTTCTTTATGGTGATTAAAATAGATAAAAATTCAATTTATTTAAAAAAAATTTATGAAATTTTTGAACAACATAAAACTAAATTAGATCAAAATCATGTAGATACAATTTTAAAAGCTGAAAAAATTGATGATTATATAGAACATGTTTCAACAAATAAAAAAAAATATAATGGTGAAAATGTATTTATTAAAAATTATAGAAATAAATTGACCAAAGAAACATATATTTTAGATGATAAACATGACAATTATGATGTTAATATAAAAGAAAAATTCAATGAATTAAAAACATTTCTTGGAATGTATGAAAGTAAATTAAGTAATCGTGGTTTATTTAATGTATTACCATTTCAAAAAACACTCACTGGCAGAAAATATTTTAAAAATTTAAAAAAAACATTAGAAGAGCTTTCTAGTTATGATAAATTATAATTGTGATCTAACTTTTTCAATCGCTAAAGCAACTTCTCTTCCTTTTTTTGTAAGTTTTAATAGTTTTAATCGTCCGGTTTTATTAAAAATGACTAAATCTTCATTTTCCATTTCTTGCAATATTTTTACAACATGTGAATATGTACAATCTATACTTTTTGCAAGTGAGGAAGCATATACTTCACTGGTAGAATTATTAAGTCCTAAAAGAATCATTGTTGGTTTTTCTCTAAAAAATACACTGAATATTTTTTTATTTTTCATAATTGTCACCTTTATTTTTTGTCTTTATATAATTTTTATTAAAAAATATATATTTTATAATATCTATTTTTTTAATAACAGAATAACAAACTATTTAAATTTTTTTTGATTTTGAAGAAAATATGGCTAAAGAATTAGATTTATTTCCGTTTGATACAATTCGAAAAGGACAAAAAGATTTTATTGAAAATTATACAACATGTTTAAATGAAAAAAATAATTTTTTAGCACATGCACCAACAGGTATTGGAAAAACAGCAGCATCCATTTCACCTGCATTATTATTTGCATTAAAAAATGATAAAACAGTTATTTTTTTAACATCTAGGCATACTCAGCACGATATTGTTTTAGCAACACTAAAGCAAATAAATGAAAAACATAATATTAAAATAAAGATTGCAGATTTAGTTGGACGAAAATGGATGTGCCTTCAAGATAATGTTGATAAATTAAATTCAGGTGAATTTACTGAATTTTGTAAAAATGCTAGAGAAAATAATAAATGTAAATTTTACAATAATACAAAAGAAAAACATAAATTTACTCAGCAGGCAAAATTAGCAGTAGATGAATTAAAAAAATTGATTTCTAGTAATTGTGAATTAATTAATATTTGCAAGGCGCGTGAAGTTTGCGCTTATGAAATTGCTATGAATCTTGCATCACAAGCAAATATAATTATTGCAGACTATTATTTTGTTTTTCATCCAACAATTAGTGAATTATTTTTTAATAAAACCAATAAAAAATTAAAAGACTGTATAATTATAGTTGATGAGGGCCATAATTTAATAGATAGAATAATGCAAACGAATACTTCTAAATTGACATCAACAATTTTAAGACGAGCAATTCTTGAAGCTGAAAAGAATAATTTAACAGAAACTTTACAGATTATAAATATTATTGAAGATGTTATTAAAAGATTATCAAAAGAATTAAATGTAAATTCTGAAAAAATTATAACAAAAAATTTGTTTGTTTCACTGATAAATGAACAAATTGATTTTAGTGATGCAATTTTAGAGTTAAAAAATAGTTCTGATTTAATTCGCGAGAAACAAAAATATAGTTATATTGGTTCAATTGCTAATTTTTTAGAATCATGGAATGATAATCCAACTAAAGGATTTGCACGAATTATTGCTATTGAGCAATTTAATAATATACGAAATGTTGTATTAACATGTAATTGTCTTGATCCATCAATTAAATCAACTGATATAATAAAAGAAGCTTATAGTGTTTTATTAATGTCTGGAACACTTAATCCAACACAAATGTATGCAGATATTTTAGGCTTTAACAGTCCTTTACAAAAAATTTACAAAAGTCCATTTCCAGAAACTAATCGTCTTAATTTAATAGTTCCAAAAACAACAACAAAATATGCAAGTAGAAATGAAGACCAATTTAAAAATATTGCAAATGAATGTGCAAATATTACAAATAGTGTTCCTGGAAATTCTATTTTATTTTTTCCAAGTTATTTTTTGCAAAAAAAAGTTTCAAATTATTTTAATACTTTATCAAAAAAAACTATTTTTTCTGAAAATTCACTTTTAAGTAAAGAGGAAAAAGCAACTATTTTAAATAAATTTAAATCATATTGTGGAGTTGGAAGTGTTTTACTTGCAGTTGTTGGTGGAAGTTTTTATGAAGGAATAGACTTACCTGGAGATTTATTAAAATGCGTTGTAATTGTTGGTCTTCCATTAAGTCAGCCAACTTTAAAAACAAAGGAATTGATAAATTATTATGACTTAAAGTTTAAGAAAGGATGGGATTATGGTTATTTATATCCTGCATTTAACAAAACTATGCAGTCTGCTGGACGATGTATTAGAAATGAGAAAGATAAAGGAATTATTGTATTTTTAGACGAAAGATATAAATGGAGCAATTATTTTAAATGTTTTCCTAGCGATTTAAAAATTAAAACAACACTTACTCCAAAAATTGAAATAGAAAATTTTTTTAAAAAATAAAAAAAAATTAATATTTATTTGCAGTTCTACTTGGTCTAACTTTTTCTGCACCAATTCCTTTACTTCTAAGTCCTCTAGATTTTTTAGCACTACTAGTTAATCCTCGTAAAACTCTATTTTTATTTGCAGGGTTATTTAACCATTTTAAATTTTTATCAGAAATTATAGCTGGATGTAATTTATCAACTAAAATTATTTCATACCACAAATATTTACCATCATCTGCAACATAATAAGAATTTAAAACTTCACAGTTTTTATATTTTTTAAAAGCTCTCTGTTCTGCAATTAATTTATAAGACATTGATAAATTTTTTCTAATTCCAGAATTTCTAGGTCGTCTCCCACCTTTAATTTTAGGTCTTTTATGAGAGCCCCGCATAACTCTTTGCCTTACAACAATTATTCCTTGTTTTGCTTTATAGCCAAGCGATCTTGCTCTATCAAGTCTTGTTGGTTTATCAATTCTTACAGTTACTGGCTCTTTACGCCATTTAATTAACCTATCTTTGTAAACTTCTTTTAAATTTTCTTTTGGTTTTTTCCAAATTTGTCTTATATGTTTGTATAAACTCATTTTTTTGCCTCCAGTTTTATTTTGTATTATTGGTTCAGGTAAGCAACTACCCACATTCCAATTTAAATTCTATAAAAAAATAGGATATTTATAAATTTTATTGAAAAACAAAAATAAAAACATTTATAAATAAATTCTAAAAACAAACTAATAAAATAATTAATTTATGCCCCGATGGTGTAGTCCGGCCAATCATTTCGCCCTTTCGAGGCGAAGACACGGGTTCGAATCCCGTTCGGGGCATTTTATTTTTATAATTCTAAGTATTATTTTTCACTTAGTATAATTTTTTAAAATTTTTATAGGTATATATTTTATTAAAATATTTTTATAAAAAAATTAAAAGAAATATTATTTTTCTAATAATGACAATATTTTATCAAGCTTTTTATTTATTTCACTTAAATTATCATTTGAATTTTTAGAGCCATTTGATCTATTGGAATCACTTTTGCTTGGTTTTCCTCTAAAGCATTCGCTACAATAAACTGGTTTACCTGCTGTTGGTTTAAATGGAACCTCGCATTGTTTTCCACAACCATCACATGTAACTTTAAATTTATCTTTAAATTCTTTATCTCTACTTTTAAAATTACTTTTACCACTGCTTTTTCCTCTACGATCTCGACTTTCATTAAAATCTTTTCCTCTAAAACTACTTTTAGATGAATCTCTATTACCTGTCCTAGGTCTACTTGATGATTCTCTACTTCTTTGAAAGCCACCAGTGCCTTTTGAACTAGTAAATTTTTTTCTTCTGTCAATTCCCATATTGTTGGATAATTTAGAGTAGTATATAAAACTATTGTATTGGATTTTTTCTTTAGATTAAAAAAAATTTATAAATGATAAAAATTTAAAACAAAAATATGCAAAAAAATAATGAAGAATTTATTTCAAAAAAAGAATTTAAAGAAGAAATTAATAAATTAAGGCGTAAAATAATTAAACATAATTGGTTTAATTCTTTTTTATCGGTTCTAGGTCACATTATTTTAATTTATTTAATACATCTAATAATTACAGGATAATTTCTTTAAAAATAGAATAAATTTATAACACACCTAAACTATCTAAATAAAATGAGCAATAATTTATTTAATAATCTTGGAATAACTGATAAATTAACTAAAATATTGTCTAGTTTAAATTATAAAACACCAACAGATATTCAAAAAGAAATAATTCCAATAGCTTTAAAGAGTAAAAATATAGTATTTACATCTCAAACAGGAAGTGGAAAAACTCTTGCATATACTATTCCTTTTTTAAATAAAATTAATACAAAAGAGAAAATACAAATGCTAATAATTGCTCCAACAAGAGAATTATCAATTCAAATATATAAAGAATTAACAAAAATTTGTGAATCTTTAAAAATTAATGTTGGTGCATTGTATGGTGGCAGAGATAAAAATTTAGATTATAAAACAATTAGTAAAAAAATCCATATACTTATTGGAACTCCTGGTAGAATTGTTGAGCATATTAATGAAAAAAATATTAAGGTTGGAGATGTTAAATATTTAGTTTTTGATGAAAGTGATCAAATGTTTGACAATGGTTTTTTTAATGAATGTGCATATATAATTAAAAGAGTTAGTCGTATTTCAAAAATAATTTTATCTTCTGCAACAATTACTGATAAAGTAAAAAATTTTATTGAAAATAAAATTCAAGATTATGAATTTAAGGAAATTGGCATTAAAATTCCAAAACGAATTAATCAAGAAATAGTATTTTGTGAAATTTTAGAAAAAAATGATTTATTAGTAAAATATTTTAAAAATAAAAAAATAAAAAAAGCATTAGTTTTTTGTAATACTAAAAATAAATGTTATACTATAACTAATCATTTAATGCAAAATAAAATTCATGCAAAAGAGATGAATTCTAACCTTGAGCAAAAAGAACGAGAAAATCATTTAAATTTATTTAAAAGTGGAAAAATAAATGTTTTAGTTACAACTGATGTTTGTGCTCGAGGAATTCATATTGAAAATGTTGATTGTATAATAAATTATGATGTTCCAACAAAACAAGAATTTTATGTTCATCGAATTGGAAGGACTGCTAGAAGTGGCAAGAGCGGATATAGTTTAACTTTTATTTGCAAGGAAGATTTAGAAAGATTTGAAAACATTAAAGAAGAATATAATTTAGATTTAAATGAAGTAGATAAGGATTTTAAAATTATTTAGGTAAATTAATTTTTCCTTTATTTTCAATTAATTCTTCTTTTTCTATTAATTCATCTAATAAACCAAGGCTAAATTTTTTTAAAAAATCATTTATATCAACTTCAAAATTTTGTGCAACAAATTCTTTTGCTTTAGAAAAATCATCTTTAGAATCGTTGTATAATAAACTTTTTACAGATATTATATGCTTGCAACTTTCATTAGTTTTTTTTAATCTAATTTTATAATGTGGGCAAGTGCATTCATTATTTTTTAAATCAACTTGATAATACTTTTTTTTATTTTTACTACTTTGTACAATGTAGTAATTATCTTTTTTTATTATATTCATTTTATTTTTTTAATAAATTTTGCAGGAATTCCGCCCCACATTTCATTATCTGGAATGTCTTTATTTACAAAACTATTCATTGCAACAATTGAATTTTTTCCAATTCTAACACCACATCTAATATTTGTAAATGCTCCAATTAACGCATTTTCTTCTATAATTGTTTTTGCAAATTTAATTTTTTTATGAGTAAATTCATGGGTTAATATATTAACATTTAATCCAATAATTACATTGTCTTTAATTGTAATTAATTGTGGATAAAAATAATCAAACAAACAAAAAGGTGCAATACCAACATTTTTTTTAATTTTCATTTTTAGAAAAAATCGCAAAAAATGAATTTTAAATTTCATCGGTAAATATTTTGAGATAAAAATAATAAAAAAATTGTAAAATAATTTTAATGGAAAAATTATTTTTGTCCAGTTATAAAATATATTTGTTTTAAAATTATTTGAAAAATATAATGTTTTTTTATCATTTTTGATAAACTGTTTGATTTTTTCTCTCATTTTTTTATGATAAATAAAATATTATTTAAATTTGTTTTGGAAAAAATAGAAAGTAAATTAATTATTTTTAATAATACCAATAATTCCGCCTATCAAAATAAGAATTCCACCAATACCCATTCCAAGAATAATACCAAAACCACCTAAAAACGTTATTATAATATAATCTGTTTTTGTAGGATTTTTTTTTAATTTTATAACATAAAATATTAAAATAAAACAAATAATTATTCCAATAATTGAAGTTATTAAATTAAATTTTAATAAAAGTTCAAAATTAAATCCAAAAGAACTAAAAAAATTATCAAATTCTTGATTTATTGTCTTAAAAAGGAGATAGTGAATTATTCCAAAAATTGATCCAAAAAAACCTAATATTATGCCAATTAATGTTAAAATAAACGGAATTTTTGATTTCATTTTTTTTTGTAAAATGGATTTTTATTTAAAAATTTCTATTTGTAATTTTTTGTTACTACTTAAGGGAAACATTTTTAAATTGACCTTGTTTTCAAAAATTATTATGGAACAAATAAAAAATGCATTTAAAAAAGTTAAAAAAGATATAAATTATATTAATGAACGTATTGATTTACTTGAATCTAATTTAGATGTTAAAAATATTTGCAGTAAAATTGTAAAAGAAGAATTAGCAAAAGAAAAGGAAAAATTTGGATTAAATGCTGATATAGTTAAATTAAAAGAAGAAAATGAATTACTTAAAAATGAGTTTGAAGTTAGACTTTCTGATTTTGAAATTCGAATGAATGAAAATTTAAAGAATGATAAATCTAATGATTTGATAAAAGAAATAGATGAATTGAAGCAACAAATAACTGAATTAAAACAAGATACTTTTGAAAATAATAATTTAAAAAAATCTATTAAAGAAATAAAAAGCGAAAATAAAAAAAATATTTTAAAAATTAAAAAGCTTGAAGAAAATATTAATGATATTAAAAAAGACAATCGGCAAATAATTAAAGATATAAAAAATAGTCACTTAAAAATTATTAAAAATTTAAATGATAAAAAAATAAAAAAAGATGTTGTAAAAAATACAAAAAAAATAATAAAACAAAAGAAAAAAAAATACCCAAGGTTTTTTTGATAAGATTGCTGAAAGTTTATCTGATGAAAAATGATTACTAAAAGGTTTGTTAAGATATTATTTATTATTACTTTAATTTTACTGGTTTTAAATATTGTAATGATTCCAATATATTATCATTATTCTTTTTTTATTATGCTCTTATTTTTTATTTTAATAATTTTATTTTTATATTTTAGAAAAAGTTATTATAAAAAAACTAAAAATAAATCGTTTTGGTTTAAATTAAGTTATATATTAACAATTTTTATTCCATTATTTATATTATTATTTTTTATTTATCTAAATTTTAATCCATTTTATGAAGTTATTAATGTTGGATTTATTGGTGATACTAGTGGTGTTGTTTTTTTAGAAGAAAATGAAAATTTAAATGATAGAGAAAAAACTTTATTTAGTTCTTATAGAATGCTAGATGGTCTTGTTTATGCGGTATATAATTCATCTTTTGATAATTTAAAGGTATCTATTAAGGGTGATGATGTTTATTTAATTAAAAAACCAAAAATGATTGATTATATAAAATTAGATTATGAAAATTTAGATGCATTTGATAATTTTAATAATTCGCGTGATTTAATAATGTTGATAGATGATTGTTTGTATTTTGATAAAACTATTTATTTTAGATATTTTGCTGATTCGTTTAGTTTGTCATTTGAATTTTTAATTGAAGATTTTAATGATTTACAAACATTAATTAGTAATGATGATTTTGAAGTTATTTTAGATAATGGCTTTATTTATCTTGATGATTTTAGTTATAATGTTACTAAATCTTATAATGAATTAATGATTATTTATGATGAGGATGTTGAATTATTTATTAATGATGAATTTGTTGGTATTAGTAGTTTAAATAATAAAAGTGAAGAAATTTTTATAGGAAAAGATTTTATTGGAAGTGTTTGTAACATTAAATTTACAGATGAAATTTTAAATTCTAAAGTTTTAAAAGCAGAATATAATACTTCAAAAATACCAATTATTGGATTTAATGGTAAATTTGAGAAATTGAAAATAAAAAAATAAGAATTTATTGTCTTTGTTTTTCTGTTAAGTTAATGTTAATAATATTTTTTAAAGAATATATGCAAAATGTTTATTTTAAATTATTACAGATTTTGATAAAATTTATTTAATATCATTAAAAAACAGAAAGCATTTCAAAAAAAATATTAAAACAAAATATTTATAAATATATAATTCAATAAAATAAATATGAATGAAATAAAATATCCAAGCTGTGAAAAAATTATTAAATTGAACCATTTTATTTTAACATTTATCAAAGTTAAAAAAGCTGATAAATCAGAAGTATTAAGTTATGCAAAATTAAAAAATTCTTTGAATTATTCTAAGGATTATAATGGAGATTTAATATGATAAAGCTGCTGTCTTAATGAAAGAATTAATAAAATCTCATGCATTTTCAAGTGGAAATAGAAGAACTGCATTTATTGCAACAAAATATTTTATATTAGAAAATAAGGCTAAATTTAAAATAAAAAATGTTGAATCTAATGCAAGAATTATGCAAGGAATAAGGGAAAATTATTATTCTTTGAATGAAATTAAGGAGTGGATTAAAAATGGTGAAATCAAACCTTTCAAAAGATGAACTAAAAATAATAATTAATGAATTAGAAGAATTTAAACATTTAATAAAAGGACATGAAAAATTATTAATTGCAATAGGAAAATTATAAAATAATTTAAAATATAAGTATCCCATGGAAAATTAAAACAAATCTTTTTTAACTAAAATTTTATTAAAAGATTTATTCTCGTTTATATTCATCTTCAATTCTAAAAATATCATCTTCACCTAAATAATCACCAGATTGTGTTTCAATTATTTCTAAAATTTTGTTTGTTTTGTTTCCAATTCTATGTAATGTGTTTTTTTCAATGTATGTTCCTTCATTTTCTTTTAACTCTAATTCCTTATCACCATTGACAACATAGGCATTACCTTTAATTACAACCCAATGTTCACTTCTCTTAAAGTGTTTTTGTAAACTTAATATTTTTCCGGGAAGTATAGTTAATCGTTTTACTTTATAATTGTCTCCTTCTTCTAAAATTGTAAATGAACCCCATGGTCTATAAATAGTTTTATGAAAATTTTTTAATTCATCAGGAATTTTTTTTATAATTTTTTTAATGTCTTGACTTTTATTTTTTTTACATACAAGCAGTGCATCTTTTGTATCGACTAAAATTATATCTGAAATTCCAATTAAACCAATAACTTTGTCTGTATCTGATTTTATTAAATTATTTTCTGAATCAATTGCAATAATTTTAGTGTTTGATAAATTATTATTATCATCTTTTTTAAATGCTTCAAAAATACTATCAAATGAGCCTAAGTCAATCCATGAAATATCTAAAGGGATTACTTCTAAATTTTTTGCATTCTCTAAAATTCCATAATCAACAGAAATTGAAGGTAAATTATTATAATCAATTTCACTTCCAAGAGTAAAATCATATAAAACTTTTGAACTTTTTTTTAATTCATCTAAAAAAGATTTTTTTGGAAAATAGAAAAATCCACTATTCCATAAATATCCTTGTTTTAGATATTTTTTAGCTGTTTTTTCATCTGGTTTTTCTTTAAATTCAATTACTTTTCCGTTTTCATGTTTAATATAACCATATCCTGTATGTGCACTTGTTGGTTTAATTCCATAGGTTACTAAATTTTGACTTTTAGTACATTTTAATGTTTTAACAAATTTATCTTCATCAATAATCATATGATCAGCTGGAAGAATAACTGCATCTTCTGTTACATATTTCATTGCATAACAAATTGCTGGAAGAGTATTTTTAGCACATTTTTCAATTAGTATATTGCTTTCAGGATAATTTATATTTAATTCTTCAATTTGACCCATACATAAAAATTTATGTTTTTCATTTGTTACAATTATTATGTCTTTTAAATCTGAAATTTTAATTGCCCTAAGAAAAGTTTTTTGAAATAAACTTTTTCCTTTTAGAAATGATAATTTTAAAAATTGTTTTGGAAAATATTCTCTTGATAAAGGCCAAAGTCTTGTGCCAGAACCACCTGCTAAAATAATTGTTTTCATAAAGAAAAAGTATAGATAAAACATTTATAAATGTAATTGC
>CAZQHZ010000019.1:0-5035 GCA_964593285.1 uncultured Methanosarcinales archaeon
CCTGGTTTTTTGTCCATTTCAAGAGTACATGCATTGATTAATAAAATAACTATGAAAAGAAAAAACACACATATAAATTTTTGATGTAGTTTAACCATTTTTTTTTAAAATTTTAAAATTAGTTAATTTAATCTATTTAAAAAGTTTATTTTTAGTTTATAAATATAAAAAATAAAAAAAAATTAGTTAATAAATTTATTTCTCACTTTTAAGTAAATAAGACGTAGAAAATTTTATAAATAAATTTACTTTTTGTAAATTTTATTATGGAAATAATAGATTATAAAGAAAAATATGAATCTATACAAAAATTTAATAGAGAAATAAAAAATTCATTTAAAAATATAAATAAATTAGTAAAAGACTCAAATAAAACCTTAGATGATGTCCTTGAAGCCATAACAAATGAAGTTAGGGTTATTGATAAATCTACTGTTCATTCTAGATTATATGAGGTATGTGAGATTTCTAATGAAATTAAAGATAAAATTATTTTTTCAGGTTTAAAGCTTAGAAGTGAAGAGAAGGTTTTAAAAAGATTGTATGACTCAAGAAATAATCCACGAGATACTGATACAGGAATTTATCTTGCAATAGAAGAAGATTCAGTTACAGGAGATGCATTTGAAAATAAAATGCCAATTGTTTCATTAAATAAAGAATTTTTTAATTTTAATGAATTTATTGAAGGGGTTCATTATAGCACTGAATATGATACTGGAAGATTTTATCCTTATATACAAAATAGAGCTGCATTTCCAATTATTAATAAATTTTCAAAAGAAGTAAATTATGTATTAATTATTGATAAAGAAAAAGGACTGCCCTTGCGAGAGATGGATATTGCATCAATTCAATCTTTTGTAAATCTTGCTGAGGAAGAAATTTATAATAAAAAAGAAAGAATTAAACAAATCAATACAAGAGAAATACTTCATAATATAAAAGGGCCATTAGCAGTTATTGGAATGCAGCAAAAAAGAGAACTAAATTTTTATAAAAAATCGAGTGAAACTAAAAATAATGCAATAGAAATGCTTGAAAAATTACAAGATGACCCAAGATTATTATTAAATAAAAATTTTGTTTGTTCTCTAAAAGATTTAATCACTAATATATATCCTGAAAATAGATATAAGGAATTAGAAAGTTCTTTTGAAGTTTACAAAAGACTAGAAAAACCAATGAAAGAGATAGGTCTTGGTGAATATATATATAATTTTAAAAGTGTGGATATAAATGATTTAATTAAATCTAAAGTTACTGAAATATCTACATTAGAATATGATAAAAATTTAAATATAGAATTGTATTTAGATTCAAATTCACCAAAAGTAAAAATAGATCCAGATTCATTCTTATCTCATGCACTCGAAAATATGTTTAGAAATTCAAAAGAAGCAATTAAAGATAATGAATGTAATATATACTTAGCGACAAAACAAGAAAATGATAAATTATTGTTTACATATAAAGATAATAATGGTGGAATGCCAAAAGATATATTTGAAAAGATAATAAATCAAGATTATTGTACAACTAAAACTAATGGAACTGGCCTTGGAATTAGAAGTATTAAAAAAACTCTTGAAAATCAAAATTGCATCGTTACAATGAATAACTATCAAGGAAGTGGTCTTGAATATGTTATAAAAATTCCTATAGATAAAGACTAAAAATAATTCTAATTAATTAAAATAAGAAAAATATAAAAACAAATAAAATATTAACTCATTAAAATGGAAAATATTAAAACACTAAAAGATTTTGATTTTAAAGATAAACGAGTATTAATTAGAACAGATTATAACGTTCCAATAGATTCAAATGGAAAAATTACTAATTCTAAAAGAATAATTGATTCAGTTAAAACAATTAAATATTTACTTAAAAATAATGTAAAACAAATAACAATTATTACACATTTTGGACGACCAAAAAATAGAGACGAAAAATTAAAAACAGATGTAATTGCAAAAAAACTAACTGAAATTTTAAATATTAATGTGAAAAAATTAAATTCTTGGGAAAAAAATGAAAATGAAGATAGTAAAATTGTAATGTATGAAAATTTAAGATTTAATGATTTTGAAAAACATGAAGATGAAGAAAAACGAGATGAATTTGCAAAATTATTAATTAAAGGAAATGATATTTTTGTAATGGAAGCTTTTTCTAATATGCATCGCAAGAAAGAAGCTTCAATGTCATCAATTATAAAATTTATTCCATCATGCATTGGTTTTTTAGTTGAAAGAGAAATTAGTACAATTAATAATGCACTAAATCATCCAAAAAGGCCGTATATAGCAATAATTGGAGGATTAAAAGGTGATAAAATAGATTCAATTGAAAATATTATGCAATATGCAGACAAAATTATTGTTGGTGGAACCCTTGGTTTTTTATTCAATCATGTTATGGGAATAAATATTGGAAAAACAAAAATAGATTATGAAAAAATAAATAAAGCAAAAGAATTAATTAAAAATGATTTTGATAATAAATTAGTTATTCCAATTGACTGTGTAATTGCAGATAGTTTTTCTAATGATTCCAATTTTAGAGAAGTTAATATTGATAATATTGATGATGATTTTATGGCTTTAGATATTGGCAGAAAAACAATTAAGTTATATTGTGATTTACTAAGTAATTCAAAAACAATAACATGGAATGGGCCTATTGGTGTTTTTGAATTTGAAAATTTTTCAAATGGAACAAAAAAAATTTCAGAATCAATTGTAGATGCAACAAAAAATAATGCAATTACAATTATTGGTGGTGGAGATAGTGCTGCTGCAATTGAATTATTTAATTATCAAGATAAAGTTAGTTTTGTTTCAAGTGGTGGTGGTGCATCACTAATGATGTTTGAGCGAAAAGAATTACCCATATTAAAATTGTTAAAAAAATATTCAAATAATTAAATTTATTTTAATTCATTTACTGCAATTATTTCAGGCATTTCTCTAATTTTTGAAATAGTTTCTTTAATTTTAGAATTAGAACTAGTTTCAATTTTTAATGTAATTAATGCATGTTCTTTATTTGTATCAGATAAAATATGAGTAATATTTACATCTAAATTTGAAATGAGTTTTAAAATATCTACAAGCAAACCAACTCTATCATTTACACTTATTTTTAATGTTGTGTATTTTTTTTTAGATATATTTTTCCATTTTAATTTTATATTTTTTGGATTTTTTACTGCATGAATATTTGGACAATCTTTTTTATGTACTGTAATTTTTTTATCTTTTGTTAATAAACCTAAAATATCATCATTTAATTTTGGAGAACAACATTTTGAAAGTTTTAGTGGATAATTTATTTTTTTATCTAAAATTTCTAAATTCTCAAGAATTTTACTATCTGATAATTCTTCATTTACTGATTGTTTTTTTAAATCTATTGGATCAATTTTTAATTTACTTCGAATTTTACTTCTAGCCTTACTAGTTTTAATAAAAGTTAACCAATTTCTTGAAGGTTTTGCATCTTTTGTTGTAATTATTTCTACAACATCACCTGGCATTAATTTTGTATCAAGCGTCATTAATTTTGTGTTAACTAAAGCTTTTGAACATTTATCGCCTAAATTTGAATGAACTTGATATGCAAAATCTATAGGTGTTGAATTTTCAGGTAAAATTATTGGATCGCCCCTAGGAGTAAAAACAACAATTTCCTTATCAAATAAATCAAACTTTAAATCTTCAATAAATTCATTTGCATCAACTGATGATTGTTTCCATTCAAGTAATTGTTTTAACCATGATATTTTTTTATCAAATCTTTTATCACTCTGGCTTCCTTGATATTTCCAATGAGCAGCAATCCCATCTTCAGCAATTTTATGCATATCTTCTGTTCTAATTTGAATTTCTAAAATTTTACCATGACTTCCAACAACAGCAGTATGCAATGACTGATAACCATTAGCTTTTGGTGTTGCAATATAATCTTTAAATCTTTTTGGAAAAGGCCTCCACAATTCGTGTATTGCACCAAGTGCACTATAACATTCTGGAATTGTTTTAGTAATAATTCTAATTCCAATTAAATCATATATTTCATTAAAATCAACTTTCTTTTTAATCATTTTTTTGTAAATACTATAAAAATATTTAGCTCTACCATATACTTGTGCATTAATATTTAATTTCTTTAAAGCAGATTTAATTGTTTTAATCATCTCTTTTGTTGATTTTTCACGCTCATTTCTTTTTTCATTAATTTTTGCTCGCAAAAATGCATAAGTTTCAGGTTCTAAATACCGCAAAGATAAATCTTCAAGTTCGCCTTTTATATGCCACATCCCTAATTTATGAGCAATCGGTGCAAATATATCTTTAGTTTCAGTTGCAATTCTTTTTTGTTTTTCTTCTCTAAGGGTATTTAAAGTTCTCATATTATGCAATCTATCAGCTAATTTTATTAAAATAATCCTTATATCTTTTGTTGTTGCAAGAAGCATTTTTCTAATATTTTCAGCTTTATATTCATTTAATGAACCAAAATTAATTTTATCAATTTTAGTCATTCCCTCAACAAGCATTGCAATTTCTTTGTTAAAATCTTTTTCAATATCTTTTAGAGTTACATTAGTATCTTCGACAACATCATGAAGCAGTGCTGCACAAATTGTGGTTGAACCAGATTTTACATCAGTTAAAATCATTGCTGTTTCAAAAGCATGCAAGAAAAATGGTTCGCCTGAAACTCTAGTTTGTCCTTCATGAAATTTTTTTGCATAATTATATGATTTTTCAATTATATCTAATTTGGCATTTGGATTATAAGAAATAATTTTGTTCTTTAAAATATTAAATGAAAATTCGTTTTTTTTCATTAGATTATGTAAATAGAGGTTATTTTTAAACTTTTGTTTTAAAAAAGCGTATATATTTTAAAAAAATATATAAATATTAAATAATATACATTAAATACTTAAGTCTAAAAATTAGATTTTTAGTGGGGTGAAATAAATGAATGAAGCAGATTTAATTGCAATGATTATGGGAATGTC
>CAZQHZ010000019.1:5135-21772 GCA_964593285.1 uncultured Methanosarcinales archaeon
GTGGGGTGAAATAAATGAATGAAGCAGATTTAATTGCAATGATTATGGGAATGTCTGTATTTTTTGGTATTTTTGGAATTGCTATATATGTTTATATGTCTCTTGCTTTTATGGCAATTGGTAAAAAAACAAATTATAAAACACCAGCTCTTGCATGGATTCCTCTTGTGGGTCCATCATTAATTGCATCAAGTGCTGCAAAAATGCATTGGTGGCCAATCTTATTACTTTTAGGTATGATTATTCCTTTTTTAGGTGGTTTAATGGTTTTGGCATTTTGGGTTTTTTTCATAATATGGATGTGGAAAACTTTTGAAGCTGTTGGAAAACCTGGCTGGTGGTCAATATTTCAAATAATACCAATTTTAAATATAGTATGGTTTATATTTTTAGGTATTGCTGCTTGGTCTGAAAAATAATTTTTTTATTTTTTATTTTTTCCAAACAAAAACACTTTTTTTAAATGTTTATTTGCCTTTTCTTTAGATAAATTAGTCATAGAACCAAATAGAGTAGTTTTTACTTTATTAAACCCACAAAATTTTAATAATCCATTTTTAATCATTTTAACTGAAATATTTCCAAAAATCTTATAATAAAACCAAGGGCCGCCACTAGTTACAATTAATCTTGCAGTTTTACCTTTTAGAAAACCTCTTGGAATGCCATTTATGTATTTAAATGCAAATCCTGGTAAAAATACTCTATCAATAAAACCTTTAAATAAAGCAGGAACACTATGCCACCATATAGGATAGATAATTACAACATGTTCTGCCCATTTTATTAATTTTTGAGCATTTACTAAATCTTTTTCAAGTGGCTGTATTTCACTATATCCCTTCCATAAAATTGGATCAAATTTTAATTTTGAAACAGAAATTGTTTTAACTGTTGCATTTGCTTTTTTTGCACCATTTATATATTTTTTAAATAATTCACCACAAAAAGAGTCAATATTTGGATGACCTAGTATTACCAATATTTTTTTATTATAATTATTTTCATTCATTTTATTTAGTAAAATTTTTTAAAATAAAAAGATTGTTATAAAAATTAGAATATTTATAATAATTAAAAATTTAATTTAATAATAAGGATATTATTTATATTTGATTTCTTCAATTACTTTTTTATTATGTGTAGATATTATATGAAAATATCTGTCTTGAGGAATATGAATATATGGCACATCTTCTTCATTTCTAAACATAAAACAAGATAAAATTGCTCTATTTACAGCTTGATGGCCTATTATTAAAATATCATTTCCACCATCTGACAAATATATTGCTTTTCTTAAACCTAAATATACTCTTTTTTTAAGATCTTTATAACTTTCACCATTAATATATTGATAATTATATTTATCTTTTGTTCTAGATTTATATTCATTATAATAATTCTTTTTTATATCATTATATGTCATTGAATCAAATATCCCACAATTTATTTCATTAAATTCAGATAATTTAATTATTTTTATATCCTTTTTATTTTGAAAAAATTCTGCAAAATTAATGCTTCGTTTTTTAGTACTTGTAAATATATATTTTATTTTTTTATTTTTAAGATTATTATATAATTCTAATGCTTGCTCTTTTCCTTTTTTTGTTAATGATGAATTTCCTCCAATTTTTCCTTTTTGATTAAATAAAGTTTCACCATGTCTTGCAAGAAAAAGATTGGTAATATTATCTGATGTTAAAATATCTCTTATTCTTGAATAAAAATAAAAATGATCTGTTATTTTTTCATTAATTATTTTATTTGAAAATGAATCAATCTTAATCATATTATTTTCATCTAATCTTTCAAAAGACTTTTCATAAAAAGAAATTCTTTTTTTAAAACTATTAATTGCATCTTTTTGATCCATACTTTTAAAATCAGATATTTTAGATTTATTAATTATTGAAAGTTTTAATATTTTAAAATTATTATTTACACATTCAATGAATAACGTGTTATGTTTTATTTTTTTTTTAATTAGTTCTCGTCTTTTAATTGTGGAATTTGTAGCATCAAGTATTGCTATATTGCCTTTTTTATTTAAAAATGATGATGCAGAATTAATATTTTCTTGTGCAATTAATTCTCTAATATTTTTTCCTTTTTCATTATTATTATCAAAAAAATCAGGTGATGCACCATTATTTAATCGATTTCTTCTAACTTCACCATTATTAAAAATTTTAACATTTAATCCATAACTAATTAAACTATTTTTAATTTTGTTTGCAATTATAGATTTACCTCGAGCAGGAAGTCCAACCATAACTATGCATATTTTTTCAGTTTTCATTTTTTGTTTAATTTATAGAATAATAATATATAAAAAAATTAATTATTTAATAAATTTTAGGTATAAAGCATATTTAAATGTAGCATAAATTATATTACATCTTTTCTAGTATATGTGGTATGTAATAATTTATGTGCTTTCTTGCCACCATATTCGCCCAAATATTCTTTATATAATTTTATTACAGATGGATTTTTATGTGATAAACGTATATTTTTTCTTGAATCTAAATCATTTAATAATTTTATACGTTTTTCAATTTTCTTTTTATTAGTATGTGGCTGTCCACCACCACCAATACACCCACCATAACATGCCATAACTTCAATAAAATCATATGTGCAAGTATTATTTTTAATCTGCTCCATTATTTTTCTTGCTTCACCTAAAGTGTGAACAACACAAACATTTAATGTTTTTTTACCAAAATTTATTTTTGCCTCCTTTAGAGTTTTCATACCATGAATTTTATTAAAGTTTATTTTTTTAAAATCTTTAACACCAAGCCAATCTGCAGCTGTTCTAAGAGCAGCTTCCATAACACCACCGCTTCTTCCAAAAATAGCAGCAGCACCACTGCTTTCACCTAAAGGATTGTCAAATTCACTATCTTCTAAATTTTCAAAATCAACATCCAATTGCTTTAATAATTTTGCAAGTTCTATAGTTGTTAAAACATAATCTGCTTCACCAAAAAATTCAGGTCTTAAGATTTCATATTTTTTTGCAGTGCATGGCATAATATCTACCAAAATAATATCTTTTGGATTTATTTTCATTTTTTTTGCAAAATAAGTTTTTGTAAGAGATGCTAGTATTGCTTGTGGACTTCTGCATGAAGACATATGATTTAATTGATCGTAAAAAAATTGTTCACCAAATTTAATCCATGCAGGACAGCATGTTGTAATCATTGGCATATTTTCATTCTTTTTGAATCGTTTAATAAATTCAGTTGCTTCTTCAACAATTGTAATATCAGCTGCAAAATCTGTATTAAAGACTTTGTTAAATCCAATTTCTTTTAATGCAGTCACCATTTTTCCAGTAACCGTTCTTTTTGTTAAATTAAAACACTCACCTAGTGTTGCTCTAATTGAAGGTGCGGTTTGTACAATTAAATATTTATCAGAATTTAATGCATCAATTACATGCGAAATATCAGATTTTTGAGTTAATGCACCAGTTGGGCATGAAATTACACATTGACCACAATTAACACAGCTACTTTGATCCATGTTTTTTTCAAAAGGTGGTTTTACAACTGTTTTAAAACCTCGGTTTTGAAGTCCTATTGCATAAACAGTTTGTATCTCATTACAAACTCTAATGCATCGTTCACATAAAATACATTTATTATTATCTCTCCTAATAGAAACACTAGAATTGTCAACATCTTCATGTCTTTTTTCTCCAAAATATCGTAAATCTTTTATCATAAATTCTTCTGCATACATTTGTAATTTACAATCTCTATTTCGCTCACATGTAACACAGTTTAAATCATGATTTGCAAATAATAATTCTAAATTAATTCGTCTAGCTTCTAAAACTTTTGGTGAATGTGTATTTACAATAATTCCCTCGCGCACAGGAGTACAGCATGATGCAAATAATTTATTTGAATTATTAATTTCAACAACGCATAATCTACAAGCACCAATTCGCTCAAGTCTTTCATCTAAACATAAATGAGGAATATGAATTTTATTTTTTTTTGCAACATCTAAAATCATTTCTCCATCTTTTGCAATGATTTCTTTTCCATTAATTGTTAATTTTATTTTTTTCATTTTAAAACCTAAAAATTATTCTTTTGTAATAGCTTTAATTGGGCAAACATTAAAACATGAACCACATTTTATACATTTTTCTTGATTTATTGTATGTTTTTTTTTTAATTCACCACTAATTGCATCACTTGGGCATACTTTTTTACAAGCGCCACATCCTATGCAATTTTTAGTTATTTTAAAATTTAAAAGTGAATTACAAACACCTGCTTTACATTTTTTATCCTTGATATGTTCAATATATTCTTTTTCAAAATATCTTAGTGTTGACAAAACTGGATTTGGTGCCGCTTGGCCTAAACCACATAAAGAATTATTTTTTATAAAATTAGCTAAATTTTTCATTTTTAAAATAATATCTAAATCAGCTTTACCTTTTGTTATAGATTCAAGCATTTCAAGAAGTCTTTTTGTTCCTTCCCTACAAGGAGTACATTTACCACAGCTTTCTTCTCCAGTAAAATTCATAAAAAATCTTGCAATATCAACAATACATGATTTTTCAGATATTACAACAATTCCACCAGAACCCATGATTGAACCAAGTTCTAACATATTCTCATAATCAAGTTTAGTGTTTAATTTATTTTTTGGAATGCATCCACCAGCAGGACCACCTGTTAATAAGGCTTTAAAATCTTGATCATTTTCAATTCCACCACAAATATCATAAACTATATTTTTAAGTTTAATACCAATTGGAACTTCAACAATACCAGTATGTTTAACATCACCTGTAACACATAATACTTTTGTACCTTTTGTTTTTAAAGTTCCAATTTTTTTAAATTCGTCTGCACCTTCACTCATAACAATTGAAACATGATCTAGTGTTCCAACATTATTTACATTTGTTGGCATGCTAAATAAACCTTTTTGTGCAGGAAATGGTGGTCTTGGAATTGGCGAGCCACGCTTTCCTTCCATTGATTTTATTAATGCAGTTTCTTCACCACATACAAATGCTCCAGCACCCATTTTAATAGATAAATCAAAATTAAAATCTTTTATTCCAAGAATATTTTTTCCAAGTAAATTATTTTTATATGCAATCTCTATTGCTTTTTGCATAATTTTTATAGCTAAAGGATATTCTGCCCGTGTATAGATAAATCCTTCAGTTGCATTTGCTGCAAATGATGCAATTAATAAACCTTCTATTATACTAAATGGATCGCTTTCCATTAAAGTTCTATTCATAAAAGCTCCAGGGTCTCCTTCATCTCCATTTCCAATTAAAAATTTTTTAGATTTTTTATCTGCAATAAAAGACCATTTTTTTCCAGTTGGAAAACCAGCTCCACCCCTGCCTCTAAGACCAGAATCTAAAACTTCTTGTATTGTTTTTTTTGGACCTAAATTAAACGCATTAACTAAACCACTAAACCCACCATATGCTATATAATGATTTATGTTTGTTGGATTAATAAAACCACTTTTTTTAGTTACTATTCTTTCTTGTTTTTTATAAAAATCAATATTTTCTAATTTTTCTGAAATGAAATTGCTTTTAAATATTTCATTTTTTTTAATTGCATCGATTAATCTATCAACATTTTCAATGGTTATTTTTCCATATATTGAATTTTTATTATTTTGTTTAACAGTCACAATAGGCTCATTATAACACATTCCAGAGCAACCAACAATATCTATTGGAATATTTAATTTAGCTTTTTTTAATGCTTCATATACTTCATTTGCACCAGCAGAAATACCACAAGTTGCCATTCCAATAGTTAATCTATCTGAATTTAGTTCATCTAATGTTTTCTTAACATTTTTTTTTTCAATTAAATCTTTAAGTTTCATTTTTATTTTAATTTTGAAATTTTATTTTTAATATTATTATTTGTTACATTACCATATACTTTATTATTGATTGTTATAGCTGGTGCTTTTGCACATGCACCAATACAATTTACGGTTTCTAATTTAATTAAATTGTTTTTTGTTGCCTCATTTGGTTTAATACCTAAATTATCACAAATAAAATCAACTAATATACGTGAACCTTTAACATGACATGCAGTTCCAGTACAAACAGAAATTAAATATTTTGCAGGTTTATTTGTTTTAAATTGAGAATAAAATGATGCAACTGAGAAAATCTCGGTTCCAGGAATATTTTCACTTCTTGATAATTTTTCTAATTCTTCTATTGGTAAGTATCCTTTTTTTTCTTGAATTTTTTGTAAAATAACAATTAAATTTGATTGATTTAAATTTTTTTTATAATTATTATTTTTTAAATTTAATAAAAATTTTTCCTTTTCTTTTTTTAATTCACTAGATGTTGGTTTTGTTTTTCCTAAGTATTTACTAACTTTTTTATACTTTTTCCCGTCACGAATTGTATGATACAAATAATAGTAACTAACATTATTTTTTTTTAATTCTTTTAGATAAGGCATTTTATTTATTTTTTTATAATTAAAGTTTAAAAATCTTTCTAATTTTTAATATATATAACACTTTTAAATTTTTTTTATTTTCTTCACTACTATAGCATAAAAATCTATTTAAATAATCAATTAATTCAATAAAATAATAGTAAAATTTCTTAAAAATTATCTATGTGGAGGAATTATTAATGGTTACAAAAAAAGATTTATTAAGCAATGAATTGATGAAGCAAATAATGCATATACGGCTAGATAGTTTATGGAAAATGATTGGACTTCGAAAATAAAATGCCTAAAATTGATGAAGAAGGAGCAACAGGTGAGTTTGATAATAAAGGGGCGATGTTTTTGCAAGGCGGATTTATTTACGAAGATAGTGATAAAAATCCAATCGAAAAAGAAACTTATAAAGAATTGAATACAAAAGAGTTTAGAAAGATAATAAAAAAATCTATGAATCATGACAATGCAACACTTCTCTATCCTGATGGCTTTGCTTATGGAATTAATCTAGATAATGGATTTTTTTCAGAAATTGCAGGAAATGTAATTGGACTAAAACAAGCTGCTCATAAACGAAGCCCAATTCTAAGAAAAGAACCACCAAAAAAAATTAATTCAAATGATATAACAAAAAGTTATTCACCAACTTATATAAAACCGCCATATGGCTCGCGTACAAAATTGAGTTCTTGTGTTGCAACATGTATGACTGAACCTAGGATGTATTATATGCTTAGTAGAAGTATGCTTGGACTTAGAGGAGATTATCAGGAAGAGTTGTGGAAAGATATTAAATCTGCACAAAAACCTATGAAATATAATGGTGGACCAACATTAACACCACCATATTTAGTTGTATGTCACAATACTCGGTATAAAAAAGAAATAATGACTGGTATTACTCGTATTTTAGGATATGGTAAATTTGGAGAATTTTCAAATATTACATTAGAAGAATTAACTCGCGATTTAATAAATGATTTATCTGAAAAACCAAAAGAAAACCATATTATTGCAAAATATGATAATAAAAATTATGTTGCACTTCTACGTGAATATTCAAAAACAACTCCTGGGAAGCGAAGACAAAAAACTAATAATTATCTTTTGTATCCAAAAAAGGATTTTAATTTAAATATTAATGAAATTGAAAAAAAGGCAAAAGAAAGATATAAAATTTTATAAAATTAATTAATACATTTATCTAAAGTATACAAACTATCTTTGATAACTACATCATATGACACACAAATTTCATCATTGTTATATAATAAGCATTCAACCTCAAGTTGTCTGCACTCATCTAATGATCTAAACCATTTCATATCCAAACATGAATTAGACCTTAAATTATTACACCATTCAACTAATCTTTTTTCCTCAAATCTTAATTCTTGGTCATTTCTAACTTTTGTCCTAGCAGTTTCTATTTGCTCTATTGCTTCTCTATCTTGTTGTTCTTTTTTCCATTTTTCATATAAATCATATTCTTTTGAATGATTAATTGTAGTTATCTCCATTTTATGACCATCAATGTTTTCAACTTCAAAAATTTCAAATTCAAAATCGGCTGGCATTTTAAATTCAGATTTTGAAATTTTATCTTCACTACTGCAGCCAAAGCTAAATAGAATAAATATAAATAAAAAAACAAAAATAACTATTTTATTAATTTTTTGTGACATATTATTACTAGGTAGTAATAAATTATTTATAAATTTTTTGGTTTTTAATTAAAAAGAAAAAATTATTTTTTTTTTAAATATTCAATTGAAACATATAAAATGGTTAGCGAAATTGCACTAATTATTATCCAAAAACCAACACTTGGTTCATATGTAAAAGAACTTGCTGTAGTAGTTAAATCTTGTGAATTTACCATAACTTGCATTGTATCTGTTTTGGCTAAAGGTTCTAATTCTGTAGCTTGATTAGAAAATTTATATTTAAAAGTGTTATAAATTTCATATAAAAAACCAACAGATGCTAAAATTAAACTTGATGGTAATATTTTTTTTATAATTGATTTTAATCCACGCTCTTTTTTTGGAGCAATTATTATGTATTTGTTTGCTAATTTATAATGCAAAATTTCTCTGCCTTTTTTACTATAATGATATTCATCAGCTTCAACTAATCCTGCATTAATTAATTGTTTCATATTATAATTAATTGTTGATGCTGGAATTTTTAAATCTTCACTTATTTTAGATTCTGTTGCTACATTTTGCGTTGCCAAATAATCTAAAATTTTTTTACATGATGCATTACTTACAACATTTGCAACCTTATTTATTTTATCATCATCTAACGAGAGCATTAAAAAATTTTTTTTTGACATAAAATATGCAATATTAATTGATATATAAATATTTTATGTTTACTTTAAACTATTTTAAAGTTATCATAATAAATAGAAATAAAAAAATTAATGTATTTCAAGCCTAATTCCATTCATGTTTGCTTGTTCTTTCATTTCACTTTTAATAAGCAATTTAACAATTTCTGTAACTATAATAACTAAGCTACTAATAAATAAAATAATTACCCAATAACTAAATGGCAAAGGCACAGTTCCAAATATAGATTGCCCAATACTGGTATAAATCACAGACATCATTAAACTAAATGAAATTGCAATTGATAAAAATATATAAGGGTTTGAAAAAAAGTTTTTATTAAATATTGATGAATGTAGCGATCTAACATTTAATGCATGCATTAATTCAAACATGATAATTGTTGCAAAAGCAAGTGTTTGTGCAAATGCTGTAGCTTCAGGATTTGCTCTAATTTCCCACACAAATAAAGCAAAAGTTCCAAAAAACATAATTGGAACAACAGATAATAATTTAAATACAATATATGAGGATAATAATCTTTCTTTTGGATTTCTTGGTCTTTGTTTTATAACTTTTGGATTCATTGGTTCAACACTTAATGCAAGTGATGGGATAACGCTTGTAATTAAATTAATGAATAAAATCATCAATACAGTTAATGGAGGAATTAAACCAAGTAAAATGCATACAGTAATTAGTAACAATTCAGTCATGTTAACTGACAACAAATAAAAAATAAATCGTCTAATATTACTATAAATTGTTCTACCTTCTTTTACAGCTTTTACAATACTACTAAAATTATCATCTGCTAAAACCATTTTAGAAGACTCGCGTGCAACATCAGTACCATTTAATCCCATGCTAATTCCAATATCAGCTCGTTTTAATGCAGGTGCATCATTTACACCATCGCCAGTCATTGCTACAATTTCATCTTTTCGTTGTAATGATTTTACAATCCTTAATTTATGTTCAGGGCTACTTCTTGCAATTATTGCAACTTTTTCAATTAATTCATCTAATTCATCATCTGTTAATTTATCAATCTCATTTCCTTCAATAATTAAATTATGTTCTTTTCTAATTAAACCTAGCTGACAGCCAATACTTTGAGCAGTACTTTTATGATCTCCTGTAATCATAACTACACGAATTCCTGCATCATTACATTCTTTAATTGACTGATACACTTCTTGTCTTATTGGATCTTTTATTGCAACTAGTCCTTCAAATACGTAACCATTTTTTAACAAAGAATTAGATTTTTTCTCATCCCATTTTTGTAAAAATTTTGTTGCAAAACAAAGTACTCTATAAGATAAATTAGTATTTTTATGTACTAATTTAAAAAAAAAATCTTTATCTTTTTTTGTTAATTTTTTTATTTTTCCACTTTTTAATCTAAAATGACTACATTTATCAATAACTTTTTCAGCAGCACCCTTAAGATATGCATAATTCTTTTTATCTTTATTTACAGTGATCATGTATTTTTTTTCTGGATCGAATGGAATTTCAAATATTCTTGGATTATCTTCTCTTAAAACTTCTTCATCAAAACCAGAAGATTTTGCAACTGCAAGAATTGAACCTTCAGTTGGCTCGCCATCTAATTTCCAATCAACTTCTTGAAAATTTAATTCTGCATTATTGCATAAAATCGCGCCTTTTAATAAAAATTGAGTTTGTTTATTATTTTTTTTAATATTTATAGATTTACCATCTAATTTAAATTTTGCATTAGGCTCATAACCTTTTCCAAAAACTTCATAAATAGTACCATCAGCTAAAACAATTTTTTCTACAACCATTTTATTTTGTGTTAGTGTTCCAGTTTTATCTGTACAAATAACAGTTGTTGTTCCAAGAGTTTCAACAGAATTTAAATCTTTTATAATGGCATTTTTTTTTGCCATCTTTTTAACACCATAGGATAATGTCATTGTTAGTGCTAAAGGTAGGCTTTCTGGAATTGCAGATACTGCAACCGCACTTACCAAAATTAATGCTAAAAGCATATCATAATCATTGTTTAATAAATAAATAAACAACAATATACAAACTGTAATAACTACCAATGAAATTCGCCTGCCCATAACATGCATTTTTTTTTGTAATGGACTTACTCTTTCTTTCATGGTTGTTAATTCTTTTGAAATTTTACCAATTTCTGTTTCAAGACCAACATCAATAACAACACCAATCCCAGTTCCACCAGTAACACTAGTTCCACTAAATACAATATTGTTTTGCTCTGCTATATGTAAATCTTGTTTGTCTATTCGCTTAGCATGCTTAAATTTTTGAACTGATTCTCCTGTTAAAATAGATTCATCTACACTTAAACCATTTGATTCTAAAATCCGTAAATCTGTTGGAACAATCATTCCTCGCTTCAAAGAAACTATATCTCCTTTAACTAAATCAATAGAATCAATCTCACACCACTTATTATCTCGTAAAACATTGACTTTTTTTGCCGTAAGTTTTGATAATGCATCAATTGATTTTGCAGCATGATATTCTTGAAAAAAACCAGATAACCCAGTAATTAAAATAATTGCTAAAATAACAAACCCTTCAACATAGTGCTCTGGGCCTGATAAAAAAGAAATAATCATACAAAAAAATAAAACAAGAATTAAAATATTTTTAAAATTTCTAAATAAAATTTTTATAAATCTAAAATCTTCTTCTTTTGCTAATGTATTTAAACCATCTTGATTTAATCGCTTATTAACTTCAGTTGATGTTAATCCTTTTAGTGAAGTTTTAAGTTCATCTAAAACTTCTTTCCGCGAACGTAAATACCAATACTTTTCTTTTAAATTTGACAAAATACCACCTATTATTAAATTAAATATTATTTTTTAAAAGTATTTACTATATAAATAATTGTAATTTTTAAAAAGTAGTTAAGAAAAATTATTTTTTAAATAAGTTTGGATTTTTTTCAACAAATTTTTTAACTAAAATTTCAAAAAACCTAGATCTTTTTTCTTTTAAATATAAAAAACCAAAAAATGATGCAACTAGTGCACCAATTGCATCAACTATCAAATCAAACATTGTATCAGTAAGTCCTGAGGGATCTGCAAACATAGATTTTTGCATATTAAAACCAAACAAAGTATCCATACTAAATTCAAATATTTCCCACAATCCACCCATTGCAAGTGCAAAACAGAATGAAAAAAATACTATAATAATTGGCTTTGCTTTTAATTTATTTTCATATACCAAAGTATATAAAAATAAAAATCCAATAAAACCTAAAACAAAACCAGAAAATGTATGAAGCATTAAATCCCACCACCAATACCTAAAATAATAATCTTTTGTTTCACCAAGAAAAATAGAAGCATAAATAAATAAACTCATAATGAATTGAAATTCTATTGGAAGATATATTTTGAAATTTTTTTCAATTATTTTTGGAATTAAAGTGAAAATTAATGCAAGTGTTGATACAAATAAAAGTAGCCATCGTTGATTGTACATAGAAACTATCATAGCTATTAAAAAACTAAGTTGTATAAAATAAGAAGTATAGATTAAAATTTTTTTTGTTATTGGAATTTTATCTTTAAAAAAAGGCATAATTATTTGAATAACTTAAATATTTTTTAATCTTTTGCTTTTAAAAACAGAAAATAAGAAAATATTTTTAAAATAGATATCGAAACTTTTTTAAATAGCATATTAATTCTAAAACATAATCTTTGGGGACATAGCTCAGCCTGAGGAAAAATTTGCTTTTCCGGCTAAGGAGAGCACTAGACTGAAGATAAACATCAAATGATCTGATGAGGCAAAAGCCAATGATTATTAGAGATCTAGGTGTCCGGGGTTCAAATCCCCGTGTCCCCATTTTTTATAATTTTTTCTTAAATGTTACTTAATAGTAACAAATTATTTAAATTATGAAAACAAACCATCTTTTTATGGATAAAATTTTAACACAAAAAGATAGAAAAAAAAGATTAAGTGTTTTAAAAAAAGTAATAAATTCAAATACGCCTTATTTTAAATATATATCAAAACTTGAAAATGATTCCTATTTTAAATTAGAAACCGATAGCTTATTTTTAGAGCATGTATTAAATTCTGTTGATATAAATATTAACTCAAAGAATAGAAGAATTTATGAAGAACTTGAAAATTGGGATAGAAGATACTTAGTTAATTTATGCGACAACTTAGAAAATTTAATTGATTCTAACGAAAATAAAGAAAAACTAAAATATATAATAACAAAATCCATGGAAAATGATTTAACAGAAAGTTTAGCTAGAGCAAATTTAACAGATAAATTTAGTAAATATAATATTCACGTATTAAATAATCTTGAAAAATTAAACATAAATGTTGAAAATTGGCTTGATAAAACAAAAAGGATACATTTAAATTCATTAAATCCAAATAACTATTTTGGCTTAAAAATAAAAAAATGGAGCCAGGATTTTAGAACTTCATACTCAATTGGTAATATTTCAGATTGCTGTATTTCTTTTGATAAAAATAAAGAATTCATACCAATGAAACCTGTTTTACTTGATTATTTTTTAGATTTATCAGTACAAATTGCACATCTTAGACGAATAAAAGGTGCTGAAAAAGAAGAAAAAATTGGACAAATTTATTTTTTAGGATTAAATTGTTTACATCCAAAAAAAAAACAAAAAAACTTTAGTAAACGTTCATGTCTTGGATTAACTAGTGTTGAGATAAAAAATAAATATAAAAAAGATTTAGATTTAGTTCCATTAATTTCTGAATCTATTATGGGATATAATGGATTTAAAAATCATTTTAATTATGATTCTGCATTATTTGGACATAGATTTAACTTATTTGATCAATACATAATTTCAAGAAAAAATGAAATAAAAGGATTAATACATTTTCTAAAACAAAAAAGACAAAACTATACTGCAATAAGAAGAGATTTAAAACATCATGGACATGAAATTAATGAAATTAGCGATAAAATCAAATCAATTGATGAAGAAATACCAATAATTTCAGAAATTGTTGATGATATTTATAAATCTAAAAAATATTTTGTGAATAAAATTGGATTAATTGATGCAATTAATGCAAATGAATCATACCTTGGGACAAATTACTTAGATTTATTTCAACAAAAAAGCCAACATGATGGATTTTTTAATGCTGAAAATAAAAAATATCAAGTTGAAGGATATTTATTAAATGAAGTTGGAATTTTTGAAAAGATAGAAAAAACACTAAATTACTTAAATCAAAAATATAAAAAAAAGAAATAAAAATTATTTTTTGGTTTTTTTATTTTTATCAGCTAAACTTAAAAGATAAATAAAAACACCAAGACACATTAAAAAAATACCAACTCCAAGGGGAGAGCCCCAAGCTTCTGGACTTAATAGCGCTTCTAACATATTTACATCACCAACTATTAAATTAAAACATTAAATATTTAAAATTTTTTATATTGAAACAATTAAATATTTAAATACAAGAATTTAAAAATTCTAAAAATGTTTGAAATATTAATACCTTTAATTATTTTATTTATATAATAATAGATTCACCACCAAGTTTTGTATTTTTTATTGCAAATACTTCTAAATTAACAAAAAAAGAAAAAAGAAAAATTGCATATCTTGTAATGTTAATTGCTTTTTTTATATCATATTTATTCTTATTTTTTGGTGATTCACTAATAAATTTATTTAATTTAGAATTAAATGATTTAAGAGCTAGAGGAGGAATTATTTTGTCTATTCTTCAAGCAAATATGGCACTTGGTTTAACTATATTAAAAAATTTAGGTAATAAAAAAGAAAAAGATGCAAATAAAGCATTAGCTACAATTATTGTAGCGCCTCTAATTAGCCGACCTAGAATGCATTACAACAATTATAATTTCTGCAATGGAATATGGAAAATTAATAACTAAAATTGCCCTAACAATTGTTTTAGTTTTAACTGCAAGTCTTTTATTTATATCTGTTTTTGTTAAAAAAAACACCTTGGAGATACTGGAATTAAAGTTTTTACAAAAATTATGGGTTTAATTACATTAACTTTTGGTATACAATTTATTATGTATAGGCTTGAATTTTAATTTTTACTATACCACTTTAAGAAAGGTTTTTTTAGAAAATGACAAATTGCATTTTGCCTTAAATTTAAATATTCTTCCTTATTTTTATATTTCCATTCATCATGTTCTAATTCATAACCTTTAACATTTAATTGATGCATTAATTGATAATAAATTCCTCTTCCTGGAGCCATATTAATATCACCTAAGCAAACCCAGCTATCTTTATCTTTAACAAAATCAATGCCAATAGATTGCATGCCATAATTACTACAAAATTCACCAATTTTTGTAGAATAATAAATTAATTCAAAAGGAAGTCTATCATCAATTTCAAGTTTAAAAAGTAATTCATTATCTTTTTTTGAATTATTTTTATTTTCAAAACCATAAAATGGCAGTGGAATAAATTTACTATAATCTAAATTTAAAATTTTTTTAGATTTTTTATCAATTCTAAGACATGCTGCAGTAATTTTACCAAAATCAACATTCATTCTAACACAATATGGAAAATTTAAAACTGAAGTTATTTCTTTTTGTGCAACATAGTGTTTTTTCCAATCATTTAACGAATTATCATAATTAAATGAATTAGTATAAAAGATATTTTTACTCATTCCTCCCCTTGCATGTTTTACAAATGCAGATTCACCTAATTTTGCTTCCCTTGGTACTGGAACGTTTAATTTATGTAAAAAATTTTGAGCATTAATTTTATCAGTTAAATCAAATTTATATAAATCTCCTGTTGGTTTTACTTGTGCTGTTTTATTTGGATTTAGTGATGAAGAAATCATTCGCTCGATGTGAGAGCGCCCGTTTGATAAAAAATTTTTTTTGTCAATGTTAAAATTTGCTTTACTATCTGGATATGAAATATTTTTTTGCTTATACATTTGTAACTGAAAATCTAATGCATCATGAACTGTAAAGTTATCAAATGTAAAATCAGAAAAACACATATCATTAATTTCATTATTAGTAAATATACTATATTTTTCACCAATATCTTTAATCAAATGTAACATAGTTTTACCATGTGTTGTTTTTGAATGCTCAGGATTAAAAGTGAATTTCATATTTTTTTTAGAAAAAAAGATTAATTTATAAACTTTATTATTTTTGTTATTAAATAGTAGTAATTAACTTATAAAGTGTCAAATGTCGGTTACATATCTCACACTCGTCATTCATGGCTCATGTGTGTGACGACCTTTATTTTCTAAATTGGGTCACTTTCTTTTCTTGACTCTAAAAAGCCTGAAACTCAGAATTTTTAGATTGTGAGTGTCTTTAAATGTTTTATAAATTTTGTCAAAGAAAAATGGCTTAAGGGAGTTTCTCACTGGACATTTTGACCTAAGCTATTTATAAAAAATATATAATAGTATCAAATATGAACAAAATTTCAGTTAAAGGAACATATATTTCAATTATTGAATTTAATAATGAAGATTATATTTCTCTAACAGATATGCTCAAAGCTAAAGATGGCTATTTTTTTATTTCAGATTGGCTTAGAAATCGAAATACAGTGGAATTTCTAGGGATATGGGAAAAAGTTTATAATCCAAATTTTAATTATGGCGAATATGCCACAATTAGAAATCAAGCAGGATTGAATAGCTACAAGATTAGTATAAAAGAATGGGTCAAAAAAACAAATGCTATTGGTCTAAAAGCTACTACAGGAAG
>CAZQHZ010000020.1:0-18561 GCA_964593285.1 uncultured Methanosarcinales archaeon
TTAGTTGAGACATTAAAAGTTTGTGGGTATGTTAGAGGTGAAGTTTCATTAAATACAACTTCGCAATTATCTTGTGATTTAGTAATATTTAAATTATAAATTGTTGAATTTATATTTCCACTTGTATCATTTACTGATACATTAATATAATAATCACTGACGGATAATTTTTTTGTCCAATTTAAAAAACCAGTTTCATTAATTTCAAAATTTATTGTATCATTAATAAACCACTTATCAATATAATTATTATCTGTTGCATAAAAATTTACACCATTCCATAAACCAGTATAACTAATTGATATATTATCAGGGATTGTTGTAAATTCAGGAGATATTACATCTGGGTAAATTTTAATATTTTTTCCAATAGATATATTTTCTTGAATTGTTAAGGTAGGCTCTTGGCTTGTAATGATTGCATTACCAATAAATCTTCCGTTTCCACCTAATATAATGTTTTCTTCTTGCATAAAGATTATATCATCATTAAATGTAACATTTTCATTATTTAATCCCCATGCAAGTATTGTAAATCCATTATCTCTATGAGTTTGATTATTTTTTGGATTATCCCTATTATTTCCATCATAGTATTCAAAGAAAGTTATATTTATTGCATCAAAACTAATTTCATTAAATGCCATTCCACCAAGATTTTTTGCATAAATATATAAATTTTCAAAAACATAATCTTCTTCATGAACACCAAACCATGTTGTGGATTCACCTAATGTTAAGTTTAAATTTTTGAGTTTAAAACCAACACTCCCACTCAAATTTAAAGAAACAATATCTGAAACAATAAAATCAACCATTAATCTTGATTCATCTCGATTAGAGCCGTTGATAGTTATATTATCTTTGTTATTTAAATCAATATATGTTGCATTTAATAAATAATTATTTAAATCTAATACTACATTATGTGAAGTAAAAGTTATAGATGTACTATTAATATTATCTTCTAAAATTATTTTTGTAATTGTTGGATCTGCAATTGCAGTTAATAATTCTGCTTCATCATTTACATTTGCAGTAGTTCCAAGTACACTAAATGAAAATAAAATCATAAATAAAACTGTTGAAATTAATAAAATGTTTTTTTTTACCATATAAAATCCCCCTCTAAAATAAATTAATGTTTATTAGAATATCTTTTTAGTATTTAAACATTTTTGTTAGTAACTATTAATTAATAGTATATGTCACTAATTGATAACTAATTAATATATTTTTAATAATTTAAAAAAATAGTTTATTTTTTATTATACTTTGTTATTTTTTGTTTTTTTTTATTTTTTTTGAAAATTTTATATTTTTAGCTGAATATCTTTCAATATTTTTTAGTTAAACTTTATTAATTTTTTATGTATAAAAATAATAATGGATTATGCAATAAAAACAAAAGATTATCATGTGTTGTTTAGTACAAAAAAAATAAGAAACATTAATGGAACATTAGTTTCTGATGATAATATAAAAAAACATTCTTCTATTGAAGATATAGTTGAACAATTAAAATTTAATCAAACAAAATCTGTTGCTTTAAACAAAAATGAAGTTTATGAAGTTACAAAAAATGTAAATAAAATAACAAAAAATGAAAAAGATTTAGCAAAAAAATTAATTGATTGTTATATTCAAAATAATTATTTAAAAAACATAGGAATTGTAAAAAATAATAAAATTTTAATTTTAGATAAAAACGATAATCTTTTTGATGTAATAAAAAAAGCTTCAAAAAATAATTTACCAAAATCTTCAAAAAAAAAATTAACAAAAAAAACAAATGAAATTATTGATACTAAATTTTCAAAAATTCCTTTTTTTAAAAAAACAAGAATTAATAAGCAAACAAAAGATGCAATGAAAATTAAGGAGTCTACATTTTCTTCTAAAATTTATAATTCAGTTAATACTTGTTTTAAAAAATCTCTAAATTCTTTTACTAATCAAAAAAAATATATTCAAAAAGAATTAGATAGAATGTTTTTTTATAATAAAAGACAGGATTTAATTATGAAAGTAAGATCTAATAATAATATTCAAAAAACAGAACTTGCAGATAAAATTTCAAAAGCAATTAATTCAAAAGAATATTTTGTATTTAAAAACATTCCATACATTGCTGTTTCTTGTTCAATAAAAGATATAAATAAAGTTACAATGAATTTTAATACCAATTTAAATAAATATAACATTAATAATAATTTTTTTAAATTAATTCAAAAAACACAAAGATCTTTTGGTTTGTATATTCCAGAACTTTATTTAGAAATTGCAAAAGATAATAAATTTTTAAAATATAAAAATGTTTTAAAAGATCAAGGGTGGAATTTACGAAATATAAGAGCTTTAGATGCCTGGAAAATAACAAAAGGATTTGGTTCAACAACTTTAGTTATAGATACAGGTATAGATTATAGACATCAAGAATTGTCGGATTGTTTTGATGAAATAAAAGGATTTAATTTTGTAAATAACACAAAAAATCCAATGGATGATAATGGTCATGGAACTCATGTTGCAGGAATTATTGCAGGATATAGTGTTGGTGTTTCACCTGATTCAAAATTAGTTGCAGCAAAAGTTTTAGATAAAAATGGTTCTGGAAGTAATACTGATCTTATAAGAGCAATTGATTATGCAATTAATGAAAATTATATTGATGTAGTTAATATGAGTCTTGGTTCATCTTCTTATTCATATGCATTAAATGAAATCTGTAGTAAGGCATATAAAAATGGTTTAATTTTATGTGCAGCAGCCGGTAATGAAGGTTATGGTGCAGAGTATCCTGCTGCATGTAGTGGTGTAATTTCTGTTGCTGCAGTTGATTATAATAATAATCATGCAACATTTTCTAATATTGATTCTTCAGTAGATATAAGTGCACCAGGGGTTAGTATATTTTCAACTTATCTAAATAATGGTTATAAGCAATTATCTGGAACTTCAATGGCAAGCCCTCATGCTACTGGTGTTTCAAATTTGTGTGTTTCAGTTAAAAATAATTTAGATAATCGAAACTTTGAAAAATTACTAAATAATACTTCTTTAATATTAGGTGCTGGTGAGTCATATCAAAGAGAAAAATATGGTATGGGTTTAATTCAAGCTGATAAATTAGTTAATAAAATTAATAATTCAAGTTATATTAGGTGGAAAAAATGGTAGATGAATATGAAAAACTTATAATAACATATAATGGAACAAAAGAAGATTTTGATAAAAATTATTATTCTAAATTAAAAAATGACAATTGTTCAATTTCATTATATATAGATGCAGATGATAAAACACTAGTTTTTTTAGATTGTAAAAAAAATAATATAAATGATTTAGAAAAAAAAATTAATTCTTTTGAAGATGAAAATATTATTTTAGAGAAAGATAAAAAAATAACTTTCTTATAATTGTTATAAAATGTGGTAAGTATTTTGAAAATTTATTTAAAATTTCATTTTATTAACCACTAATCCAAAAAATATTTAAATGAATTCAAAAAACCTTAATAAGATATATGTAAAATTATTTATTTTATAATAATAGGTGAGTTAAATGGTTAAAAAAAAAGAATTATTTGTTCCTTTTCAAAAAATTAAAGGAATAAAAAAAGTTGTAAAATGTAAATGTTGCGGCAAGAAAATTGAAATAAATAATTTTAATAGAAGTCTTTGTGAGGAATGTGGTTATAGGGGAACGAAAGCAAAATCTGAAGATAATGCTGAAAATTTAGTTAATTCTGTTGCATAACTTTTTTAATAAGATTTATTAATTAATTAATTTTATTCTTTTTAATGGTAAGTAAATATGATAAAACTATTTATGATTTAATTATAATTGGTGGTGGGTGTTCTGGTCTTTCTGCACTATTATATTCTGCAAGATTTAAACTTAATTGTATTATGTTAACTAAAGATATTGGTGGTAGTTTAAATTGGGCAAAAAAAGTTGATAATTATCTTGGGATTGAAAATGTTAGTGGCGTTGATTTAATTGAAAAATTTAAAAATCACGCAATGAAATTTTATAATGAAAATTCTATTAAATATGAAAATGTTTTAGATTTAGAGAAAAAAAATGAAATATTTGAAATTACTACAAATAAAACAAAATATTTTTCTAAAACGATAATTCTAGCAACAGGATCAAAAACTAGGAAATTAAATATTAATGGTGAAAAAAAGTTTTTTAAAAAAGGAGTTTATTATTCTACAATATCTAATTTTAATTCTTATAAAGGTAAAACTATTTGTGTTGTTGGTGGTAGTGATAGTGCATGTAAAGATGCTTTGATTTTAGCTAAAAATTCTAATAAAGTTTATTTGATATATAGAAAAGATAAACTAAGGTGCGAGCCTATTATTTATGATGAAATTTTAAAAAATAATAAAATTGAAATAATTTATAATACTAATATTAGTGAAATTAAAGGAGATAAATATGTTAATAGTATTATTTTAGATAATAATTTAGATGAATTAAATGTTGATTTAGTAGTTATTGCTATAGGTAATACTCCAATGTCTTTAATTTCAAAAAAGTTAGGTGTTAATGTTAATGAAAAAAATGAGATTATAATTGATACTATGTCTTCTACTAATATATTTGGAGTTTATGCTGCAGGAGATGTTACAAATAATCCTTTTAAGCAAGTAATAACTGGGGTATCAGAAGGTGCATTAGCATCATATAGTGCACATTTATATTTAAAACAAAAAAAATAAAATTTCACATCATTTGTAAATCCTTTGTAATTTTATCAATTTTTTCTTCAATATCAGGGCCAATTGCTCCGCAAGTTACGGTTCCAGGAGCAATAACAGTTTTTCCTGCATCTGTAATTAGAGAAGTTTTTAAATTTAAATCTTTTGCAGTTTGTATATACTTATATAATTCTTTTTCATCTTTTACTTTTAATACAATTTTTTTACTTCCAATCATTCGCCAGTTTTTTATATTTTCATTATCTGATTTTAAAACAGCTTCAACGCTTGCATGAGCTACCTGTGCTGCTAATTTACCTTTTGGAAGTTTTAGATCGTGTCTTACTAATATTACTTGTTTATATTCCATTATAAATTTTAGAAATTAAATTTAAATAAAAAGGTTTGTATTTAAAAAGTGCAAAGTCCAGTAAATTCTAAAAATCTATAAATTAAATATTTAATTTTACTTGTATCTTTATATGCTTCATAATGTAATGTATTTTGATTTATTTTTTCAAAAAATAAAAATATATCATTTGTAAAATTGGTATTTATTGGCGATATTATTTTAACATTTGTTTCAAGATTATAATTATTTAAATTTCGTCTTGTAAAATTTGCAGAACCACCATGAACAATTATTTTATCTTCTTTTATAATAACTAATATTTTAGCATGAAACTGCTCACCGTGTGTATCATACCATCTAATGTTTATGTTATCTAATCTTTCTAATTCATATGCAACTTGTCTATTTGGAATTCCATTTTTTTCTCGACCAAATGAATCTTTATTTGGATCTAGTATAATATCAATAGTAACACCTCTTTTTGCTGCATTTTTTAATGATTTAATCAATTTTCTATCTGAAATATAAAACACTGCAATTTGAATTTTTTCTCCACTTTTTGTTTCATCAATATCTTTGATCATTGCTTTTTTAATTGCATTTTCTGTTAATAATTGTACACTTATATTTCCAGATTCATTTGTTTGCTTAATTACTGGTTTTTTAAAGTCAGCAATTATATTTTCTGTAAAGATAATATCTTTTGCAATTTGGCCATTTATTTTAAATCCAATATTTGAATGAAGACTACTTGGATTGTGTGGGTTTGCTGAAATTATAAATGAAGTATAACTTTCATCACTATCCATAACTCCTATTTTTCTATGATTTGCTTTAAAATTTAATAAAGATAGAAGTGATCTGATTGTAACTTTTTGATTTAAATCACCAAATGGATGTTTTATTATACCACTGCCTTTAGTTGGAATCCATTGTAAGAAAGGATAATAAATACCACTCCATAAAATGTTACTTTGTCTTAATTTAGATAAATCTGTTATATATACTTCAATATTTTTTGATTTTGCAGTTTCTAATGGAATTGATTTATGTGAACCATAAAAAGTATTTATTGGGTCAGTTATTAATACTTTTTTAATATTTTTATCTTTATTGTATGAATAAATTAATTGTTCTGTTAAATTAATGTATTTATCATTTGGTTTATAATTTGTATTTAGTAAAAACATATCTAAAATTATAAATTCTTTTGCGTTTTTCATTGAATTAAAAAGAGTTTTAAAAATAGTTTGATTTATGTTATCTTTGTAAGTAATATCATATAAAAATTTAATATCATTATCAGAAATATTATAAATCTTACCTTCATATGAGAAATATTTATTGTAAGGTTTTATTGAAAGATAAATTATATTTAAGAATAAAATTAAAATTATGCTAATTAAAATTGTTTTAAATTTATTTTTTTTAATTATTTTTTTTAAGTTTTTAAATTTTTGATTTTTTTTCATATTTATTTATTTTTTATTTTTATTAATTATTAAATATTTTGTTTATTTTGTAAATTAATTTAATTTTAAAAAAATCGTAAGTTATAAATAATAAATATCATTACTACTATAAAATGAATAATAAAACTGATTATATTTATTCTGTTTTTAAAAATTTTAAACCTCATCATTGGTATCAAAATGAAAAACCAATTTATTCTATAAAACGTGAGCATGGTATAAATGCAAGTTATCAATTACATAATATAAATGATAAAATAAATGAAAATTTAGAAGATTTAGATAAAATTATTTTAGAATATAAATTTAAAAATTTAAGTTATTCTTTATATAATATTAACGATTTATTAAATGGGAATTTTAAATTTGATTATGAGCATCAGGGAAATATAGTTGGCGATATTGCTGAAAGAATCTCTAGAAGAATTACTAAATATTTTTTAAGAACATATTCTGCTCATGGAAAACCAGGTGGAATTTTTGATAAAAGTTTTGATCCAAAAAATAGAGAAGGTTTTATTGTTGCAAATACAAAAGATTATATTTTAAAAATTCAAAAATATCCAAATCTAGTCATTTTAAAAAAAACAGGACATGGAAAAAAATTTGGTTATGAGAATATTAAAGAAATAGATGGTTTATTTGATTATCGATACTTTAGAAAAAGAAATATTGTTATTTTAGAAAGCAAGGTTGATAGACTAAATATTAATGAAAATAATTTAGTTAATAATTTATTTAAGCCTTTAAATGAATTTTTTCCAAATTGCTATTTTACTTATGCTTTATTTACAACAAAAGATGCTCTTTATTCAAAAAATAGACATAGAAAAAAACGAAAATTGCTAAATAAACCAATAAAAATTTATGAAACTTTAAAAAAAAATGATATTGCAACTCTTTTTTTTAGTTTTAATGAATCAAAAGAAGATTTGAATAAAATGAAAGATCATTTAATAACACAATATAGATTATTAAACAATTTAAATATAACCCTGCAGCATAAAACCATAGTCTCAAATGATGAAATTATAATTTATGATGCAGGTAAAAGGCCTCTAAAAAAATTAATTAAAGATAAAAACACCGGTTTTTGGATAGATAATTAAAAAAATCAAAAAGCATTTAAATAATTGCTTTATTTTGAATTTAAAGTAAATATTTTTATGTAGTAGTGTATTGTCTGCGAATGGTTTCACCCTTTTAAAAACCCAAAAAAACATTTTCGCTTGGCTTACTACATTTTCCGCTGTAGCTTCGGAGGTGTGTTTCGCTTTGCTCAAGCACACTCAAAAAATATAAAGTAAAAAAATAGTTAAATATAATTAATAAATAATAATAAATAATAATAATAATAAATAATAATAATAATAATAATAATAAACCAATTTGCCGCGGTCGCATAGTCTGGTATTGCGCAGGATTGCTAAGAACTTTTGTTTTTATGATTACCTCACAATATCCGCAAAGATCCTGTTCCTTTGGAATCGTGGGTTCAAATCCCACCCGCGGCGTTTTTTCAATTTTATAAAAAGTTTTATATATATAATTATTATTTATTACATATATAATGCATTTTAAAAAATCTCAAATCACAATTTTCATAATTCTTGGACTAATTATATTTTTTATAATAGTTTTATTTTATATGTTATTTAAAAATATAGAAACACAAGAAATTGAAAATAAAGTATCTACTTCAGCTAATGATCCTGCAGATTTTAATAGTGTTGAAAATTTTATAAAACATTGTGTTGAGGAAGTTCCAATTGAAGGACTTATAAAATTAGGAATGCAAGGTGGTTATATTGACATACCAGAAGTTATTAATTATGATGATAAAAGTTTTTGGTATGTAGATCAAATCAATATACAACCATCGTTAAATCAAACTTTAGTTAGATTAAAAGATTATGTAGAAGAAAATTTAGTAATTTGTTCTGATTTTGATAGATTATCTAATTTGTATAACATGGATATAAAATATGAAAAACCAAATGTAACTATTTTTTTCTCAAGAGATAAAGTTTATTTTGATATAAATTATTCAATTACAGTTAGTCGAGATGAATATGTTAATAAATTAGATTCTTTTAGTACTTCTTATGATTTAAAATATCGAGAAATTTTTGAAATGGCCTCGCTTTTATTAAATAATCAATTAAAACCAGAATTTAATATTTCAAATCCACTAAAAGATATTGCATCATCAAATTTTTATATTACACAAGAAAGACCAAGAAGTGACATTTTAGTTTATACAATCATTCCTCGTGTACAATTAGAAGATGGCAGAAATTATGTTTTTAATTTTGCTAGTAAGTTTGGAAGGAGTGATTTAGCAAGATCAGTAAAATTACATGATAATAGTAGAACTTCGGGCGTAGTTTTCCCATATGTTATATTTTCAATTGATAGGATGGCTCAATTATTTATACTAAGTGAAACTAGAATGGAGTTAGATGGAAAAGATGTTGAAGATATTACTGTGAGACAATTTTACCCAGAAGAAGTAGTAAGGGAAGATATAACTATACATTTAACAGTTTATGGTGAGGATAAAGATTCAGAGAGAGTTACACAAGATAAAATTTGGGAAACAAAATATCCAATTTATCAATTTGAGCCAACAGGTTTAAAATTTAATAATCCACAAAGGTTAGTTTTATATTGGGATGATGAATTATTACCACGAAAAGGAGAAATGGGTATAATTTATAATAATGGTAGTGGCTGGGTTCCAATCCCATCAGCTGCAAATTATGATTCAAATTTTTTATATACAGATATTGAAGGATTTAGTGAATATACTTTAATTGATTGTGGAGAATTAGAAAAAGATAAATTAACTGTTAAAGGAGTAATTGATCCAGGATCAGGTTGTTTTGTTAGATTAATCGTAATCGCCGCAGTAATCGCAGTTGTAACTATTATGACTGCCGGTGCAGGGGGTGTTTTGGTTGGTAGTAGTACTTCTACTAGTGCTTTTTCTTTTGCCACAACTTTTAGTGCAATGAGTACTACAGTTAAAGTTGCAATTTTAGCTGGTTCGTTAGTTGGTGGGGCTGCAATTAATGCTGCTATTGGTTTTGGAGAGGATGATAATTCAATTAATTTTGTTTCAACATGTAAACAAGATTTAACAATAACTGAAAAATTAGATGGTTCAGAAGGAAAATGCCATCCAGATAAAGGTACATACAATGCGAAAGCTGGAGAAGTTATAGTACTTGCATCAAAAATAAAAAAATGCACGGGTTTTTCAAGTTACATTTGTGGTTCATGTAGTCTTGAATGTTCAACGGAGTTTATTTAAAAATGATAAAAAAAGTAAATTATAAAATTTTAGTAACCCTACTATTATTTATTGTATTTTCAATTTATGTAATTTCAAATTCTCATATAAATCTTAAATTAGAACAAACAGGAAGTGGATGCTGTGAAGATGTATGTAAAGAATTAAAAGAAAGTGATTGTCCTGGAAAATACCATCATGGTAAATCTTGCTTTGAAATAAATGAATGTAATGTTGGTTGTTGTATTGATAATGAGGGGTATTGTTTTAGTAATTATTTAGAAGGGAATTGTATTAAAAACGGATTTACTTTCATTTCAGAACATGAATGCGACAATCATTTTGAATGTTTATTTACTAATGAAGATTCTTTAGTCGGATTTACTGGTTTAAATGTAAATAAAAAAGAAGATGCATCAGATTCTGTCGTTTCATATATTGAATCAAATACTCATACTAAAGGTGATAAATTTACAATTAAATACATGGCTCCTTTTAGTACTAACAAAGATGTTAAAGCAAGAATTAATTATGATGGATATGAAAAAACAATAAAACTATACGATGATGGAATGCATGATGATGGAAATAAAGATGATGGTTTATATGCTGGAAAATGGGATTCTTCTGATTATTTGCATGTACATGGAATACAAAAAATTCCATATTCAATTATTGTTGATGGAGAATTAGTTGAAAATACTAATTTTAATATAATTATATCTTCAAACACATGTAGCCCTTTAGTAAATCAATTTAATAAAAGTAATAGAAACATTATTTTTATTATCTCATCAGATGTTGATGAATTTAGTGATTATAAAGAAGTTGCATACTTTATTTTAAATTCAATTGTGAGATTAAATGCTTTAAGTATAAACGATTACAATTATTTAATTGTTAATACACCAATTGGTTTAAGTGATGTAAATTTTGCTAAAAATTTTATTGAATCAAGCTGTACGAATGATTATAATCCATCTAGAGATTTTGTTTTTTTTATTGATAAAAATTATAATAAATGCACTATTAATTCAAGATTTATCCATTTAAGTCCAATGTTTTTTATTAATAGTAATAAAATTCGAGAATATGATAATTATCTAGATTTAATGAATAATTTTTGCGATGTTATAATTTTAGAAGATGAACTAAATGCTACATTAAACCCACAGCCATACAATGCAACAGTTACAATAAATCATCCACTAAATCATGAAACATATAGTCAAAATCTACTTGAAGTAAATTTCACAATAACTCATAATTCAGATGATGATTTAGAATTTGAAATTTTTGATGAAGGTGTTTTATTGCATACGGGTTATAGCAATAAAAGCGAAAATTTTAGTTTTGATTTTAATTTTGATCAAGGAAGCCATAGAATTTGGATTGAAGTTGATTTAGAATATGAAATGTATATATCTAATTTTGTAGAATTTGCTGTTAGTTAATTTTTTTTAAAATTTTATCAAAAGATTTTTAAATGACTTAATTTTCTAGAAATTATAAAATTTTTGGAGGATATAAAAATGGAAAATAATGAATGTTGTTCAAATACAGATGATTGCTGTGATGTTGAAGATCAAGAAATGCAAATGGAAGAAATTATTTCAGAAAATAATGTAGTATTAAATTCTTTAATTGATTTATTAATTGAAAAAAAAATAATTTCAGAAGAAGATTTACAAAAAAAAATTGATGAGATGGATAGCGAATTAGAAGATGAATGTGATAGTAAATTAGATGATATTGAAGAAAAAATTGATGAAGAATTAGAAACAAAATAATTTTTTTTTTATTTTAATTACACTGGACATTTTACCGTATAATTTTTAAATATTCTAAATAAAATCATTTTATGATAAAAAATAGTTTTATTTTTCTTGACAAAATTAGTTTTAAAAAAGAAAAATTTTTATGGGATAGTAATATTAAAGACTGGAATAGTTTTATAAAAACAAAAAAAATAAAAAATATTTCAAAAAAATTTAAAACTTTTTATGATTTAAAATTAAAAGAAGCATCAAATGCATTAATTGAAAATAATTCAAGTTATTTTTATGATAAATTTTCTTTTGCAAATAGTTATAGATTATTTGATTATTTTAGTGATGAAGCTGTTTTTATTGATATTGAAGTAACTGGTGTTAAAAGATTCGATGATATTATTGCAATTGGTTTATTTGATGGTTTTGATTATAAATTAATGATAAAAAATGTTAATTTAGATATGAATTTTTTTTTTCAAGAAATGAAAAAATATAAAATTATTGTATCTTTTAACGGTTCTTGTTTTGATATACCCTTTATCAAAAAAAGATATAAAAATATTATTCCAAAAATTCCAATAATTGATTTAAAATATTTAGCTTTAAAATTAGGGTTTAGTGGTGGTTTAAAAAACATAGAAAAACAACTTAAAATTAATAGAAATATCATTGTTAATAGAATTAGAGGAGGCGATCCCTATAGGCTGTGGAAAATGTATTTTGCAAGTGGGGATAAATACTATTTAAAAATATTAAAAGAATATAATGAATATGATACTATTAATTTAAAAGATATAACTACTATTTTAATAAAAAAAATGAAGGAAGAATTAAGTTTTAAAATTTAAATCCATTCTTTTTTTTCTTTTTTGATAAATAATTCTGTTTCTTTTGGGGGTTTATCTCCTGCATTATAATTTGGAAATTTTGTTTTTTTATTATTTAATAATTTTTTTAAATTTAAAGAAAATAAAGATAATATTTCAAGTTCTTTAAGTGTTTTAAATCTTACTTTTTCAGAAATTATTATATCATAAATTATTTCTTCATAAAAGTCGATCATCTCTTTTTTGTTAATTTTAGATTTTAAAATAACTTCATTTTCAGTTTTATCTTCTGTTTTAGTAATTAAATTTAAATTTATTCCAATATATTCTTCTGGGAATATATTAAAAGTAATAATATTATTTTTTTCTTTAAAATTTAATGAATTGTTTTTACTCTCTTTTAATATAAATTCAATTTTGATTAAATCATATAGTGCTTTTGCAGATCTAATGTAAAAAGGGACATTTTTCCAATTTTTATCTTTTGTCTTTAATTTAACTAAACAAAAAGTTTCAGTTTTTGATTCTTTTAATTTTGTATCTTGTTTTTTATATGCTAAAATTTTTTTATCATTAATTTTTCCATTTCCATATTGTCCAAATACTACATCTTTTATTGTAGGTTTAGAAATATTTTTTAAAAAATTAATAGTTTCTTTTTTAATTGCATCTTCATTACAATTTTTTAATGAATTTAATGTTATATAATTCATTAAATCTAATCCATAACTTGTAATTACATGATTTATTTCTCCAAATTCATCATAATTATTAATGTTTGTTGTATCATTTTTTGAAAAAAGAGTTATTTGTACATTGTCTATACATTCATTATTCATAACTTTTCCAATTATAGGATTTTTATTTTTTAAATAAATTAAATTTTCAAGAATATTCTTACTAGGAGCGTTAGTTATTCTAAATATGTCATCTTCTTTTGTAATTTCATTTAAATTTTTGTTTATCTTTTTTGTTTTTTCAAAGTTATCAAAAAAATTATTTTCATATGAAACTCTAGTCCATCCTCTACCCAAAGTGATTTTACTTTTTTTTATATTTTCAATTAATTGTTCAAAATTATCTTCTAAATCCAAAAATAATAAAATTTTATTTCCTTTACAATTATTAACTTTATCAAGTCTTGAAACTGATGATACTAATGATGTATAATCTTTTGATTCTATATCATGTTTTACATAATTTATTAGTTGCAAAAAACCAGATAAAATATTAGTATTAACAAACGGTAAATTTTTTTCAGCTTCAATTAAATCAATATAGTTACTTTTAGTCATCTTTTCTTTTCCAACACAAAGAATAGGGGTTGTTTGTGAAACATATCCTGTTTCATATAATTTGTATAATGCAGGAATTATATTTTTTTTAATATGATTCGTTAGTGCTCCAAATATTATTATCATATGATTTTGTATTTTTACTTTCTGTTGAAACATTTAGTTTTCACCCCATATTTTATCTTATTATCTTTTTTAAATGTTCTATTATATAATATTTTTGATTTTTCTAAGCATTTTTATTCTTAAATGCAAAAGCTGCACCTTTTAGTCCAATATCATAGTTAATTATTCCAATAATTGGTATATTTTTTAATATTTGACTATATTCCTCATGTTTTATAAATTCATTTATAAAATTCTTATTAAATAATTCTTTATTTTTTGAAAATATTCCTCCTGCTAGATATAAACCACTAACACAATAGCTATTTAAAGCAATATTTTTCGCACACCTTGCATAAAATTTGATAAAATTATCTAATGTAATTTTTGAACATTTATTTGTTTTAATTGTATTAGAAATTTCACTTGCAGTTAATTTGTTTGGAATATTTTTATTATTTTTAAAATTTTTAATTTTATAATATTGATATAAAGATTCTATTCCTTTTCCAGAAACAATATCTTGTTGTCTTAAAAATGTTTTATTTTTTTGTTTTGCTTTAATAAATTTATAAATTTCAAATTCTTTTTTATTTTTAATTGCAAAATCACAATGTCCTCCTTCAGACCTTATTGGAATATAATATTTATTCTTTTTGTCAAAGTAAAGAATTGTTTTTCCAAGACCAGTTCCTGCACCAATTATTGCTTTAGTATCATTTTTTATTCTTTTTCCTTTATTAATAATTATTTTATCTTTTAAATTTATTTTATTTATTGCAAAACCAACAGCTTCAAAATCATTTATAAATAAAATATTTTTTAATTTAGTTTTTTTTAGTATTTTTTTTTTATCTATAATGATATTTCCATTTGTTATTTTAACCCTATCTGATTTATTGACAGGTCCTGCAAGTGCAAATACTGCATTTGTTATGTTTTTTATTTTTGATCTATTTAAAAAATTATTAATTAAAATAGAAATATCCTTTATTTTTTTTGTTAAATGTTTTTCTTTATAAATAATGTTTAAATTTTTTATATTAATAATTGCAAAAGTAGAATTAGTTCCACTAATATCTGCAGTAAATATATTATATTCTATGTTATCCATATAGATAATTTTAGATATATATTATTTAATATTTTCGAATTTTTGCAAACATAAAGTATAGTATCTAAAGAAAGATAATATCATAAGGTTAAAAATTTATTAAAGTAAAAAATATGATCTGTAGCGAAAGGCTAATTAATGTGAAAGTGTAGAACTTTTAAAACAATCATAGAATGTTTTGAAGATATTACTTATCTTTTATGTTAACTTTATACTTTCAAATTTTTAAGAAAGAAAAAATAATTCTGTAAGAAATTAATGTTTTTTAATAATTTCAACTATTTTTTTCATATTTTCTTGAGATACTGTAATAGTATAGCCTTGAAGAATTAGTTTTATTGAATCTATATCTTTTGGAAATATATCAATTATTTTATAAATATGATCTGATTTTAGTCGTGGAATTTTTAATTTTTCTATTTCATTATATAGTTCTTTTCCTTTTTTTAAACTTAAAACATCAATTGTATTGAGATATTCTTCTGTTTTTTGTGCTCTAAAACTTAATTCATTATCTCTTTTTTTAATTTTTTCAATTTCATTTTTTAATTCATAAATTGGAATTGCATTTTCTTCAATTATTTGTGGTTTTGAATCCATTTTAAAGCCTCTTTAAATGAACTGGATGTACAATTAAAGTTTTATCTTTTTTTCTATCTTTAATTGCAATTTCATAACACCATCCTTTTTTTGTTTTAACAATACCTGTTTTTCCATGAAATCTTGGAAAATACATACCTTTTTGATATGAAGAATCAGCTTTTAAACATACTTTTTCGCCATTTTCAAAAGTTTGCATAAAATTTGAAATTTTTATTGTTCCTTTATCTTTAGGTAATCTTTTGTATACATTTCGTGTTTTTCTTCTATTTCCACCAATTCTTTGAACCATTTTTTTAATACCTTTTATTTTATTATAAATATTATATTATTTCTTTGAAAATATAACCTATTTAAAAATATTTTGTTTTATTTTTATAATTGTTTCAAAAACTATTTATATTATTAAATTTTAATAAAAATATGTCTTTTTTTGAAAATTTTAAAAAAATTTGGGATTTAATTGAAATTCCAACTTATTTTATGTTTATTTGGACAATTTTTATCATTATTTTTCCATTAGATAAGTATTTTGATGTAATTTTTTCACAATTGCTTTCATTATTTATTTTTATTAGTTATTTTTGGTATTTGGGTTATTTGGTATTTAAAAATGAGGAGTTATTTGAAAAATCTTTTATTATTGGTTTATTTGCAGGAGTTATTTTGGGTTTATTTTCAGCAATTGCTACATTAATTACATATTATTTTTATCCATCAATTTTTATTGAACCAATTCAAATAATGGTTGAATCTGGACTATCTAATGAACAAGCCTTAATTTTTTTTAAAATTGGTATGTATCTTTCTATTTTAATTTCTCCAGTAATTAATGGTTTCTTTGGTGGTTTAATAACATGGGTTTCATTTATATTTTTTAAAAAGTTTAAATCGAATGAAGAAATCAAAAAAATTAAAGATATAGACGATAAAAAAGTTATTAGTGTGGAAAAAAATTCTAAAAAAATAAAAAAATCAAAACAAAGTAAAAAGTTTGTCACTAAAAAGTAACTACAAAATAAAAACATTTAAATATAAGCTATGTTCTATTAAATAGTATGGCAAAAAAATATCAAAAAATAGGGGCTGGTTTAGCCGGCATTTTAGTTGGTGCTTGTATTGCTATGGGTGAATATAACCCTGAAAAAATTGAAATAAATCATGATGACAAAAAAATAACCTATCAAAAACCACATATTAGTGTTTTAGATAAAAAGATAAATGATTCTTCATACAACTTAGGATTTAAAAATTATAAGGTTATGCCAGGTGATAATTTAACCAAAATATACAATGAAATTAAGGGTTCAAATCCATCAGATTTAGAAAAACATCTGTTTACATATTTAAATAATCATAATAACTTAGGTAAAATAAAACCTGGTAATGAATTCAAAGTACCATATTTTGAAAATAAAATAAAAAAATATTAAATTATCCAACATAATTTAATTGTTTTTTTTTAAGTTGTGTTTGTGTTATTTTTCCATGTTGAATTATTTTATTAAATTTTTCTTCAAACAATTTTGCTGATTCATATAATGGCTTTGGATCAACTTCTAAAGTCAATACTTTATCTAATATTTTAATTAATTCAGCAGCTGCCTTGCTATCTGGAAATTCAGAATGTGTTTCAACAAAATATGCATTAACATTCCTGCTTGTTTTTAACAATAATGCAGATGTAACACCCATAATTATTCCTTCATCTAATGGTTTTATTTCAAGTTCTTTATTTTTAATTTTATTTTCATCTAAATTACTATAAAAATAAATATCAGGAATTTCTGTTTCTTTAGCAGTTCCAATACCATCTAGTGCAATAAATTCTTTTGCATCTAATTCATTTCCCAATTGTTCTAAAAAATCGCCTATTTTCCATTCCATACCAGGAACTCCAGTGATAGAATGTACAATAATTAAATTATATTTTTCATTATAATAAATTCCTATAGGTTGAATTAATTCACCTTTGTGAATTGCAACTGCACTAGGCAATTCTTCAAACCATTTTTTTCCAATTAATCTGCATTCTAAATGATTAATTAAAAATTCGGTTGTAATTGTTCCAACTAATCCAAAACCAGGAAAAGCCTGAATTATTGAAGGATTTTGAGGTTTTTCGGTTAATTCCATTTCCATTTTATCTATTCAAATATTTTATATTTTAAATATGTTTTGGATTATTTTAAAATAGAAGTTTTTTTATATTTTAATTTATTTTTAATTTATTTATGGATAATTTAATAATTTACATTGTGTGTAGTATAATTTTAATATTTTTAATTTATATTTTTATTTATAATAAATTTATTTCAATTAGACAATATGTTTTTTCAAGTTGGTCTGGAATAGATGTTCAATTAAAGAGGCGAACAGAATTAATACCTAATCTTGTAAATACTGTTAAAGGCTATGCAGTACATGAAAAAAAATTATTAGAGGAGATTACAAATATTCGTTCAAAATTAGTAAAATCAGATGATGATGATGTTTTAGAAAATTCTAAATTAAATCATGAATTAACAAAAGAATTAAAAAATTTATTCATGGTTGCAGAAAACTATCCTGATTTAAAAGCTAATAAAAATTTTTTAAAATTACAAACTGAATTAACTAAAACAGAAAATCAAATTGCAGCACAACGAAGAATTTATAATTCTAATGTAATGATATATAATACTAAAGTTGAATCTTTTCCAAGCTTTATTATAGCAAAAATTCATAATTTTAAAAAATTTAATTTTTTTAAAAAATGATTTTAATTCTAAAAATAAAATACTTTAATTTTTAAAATATGTAAAAAAATAAGTATTTTTATAATAAGAAATAATATAAATATTTTAAGTATTGTACAAATTTACTCTGTAATCCAAATAAGTATGTAAAAAAATAAGTATTTTTATAATAAGAAATAATATAAAAATTTTAAGTATTCTATGATTTTACTCTGTAAATCAAATAAATATGTAAAAAAATAAGTATTTTTATAATATAAAAAATTATTACAATTTTAA
>CAZQHZ010000021.1:0-16337 GCA_964593285.1 uncultured Methanosarcinales archaeon
TTAAAATTAAAAAATTACTCATTTAAATTACATATTGTAAAAACTAACAAATAATATTTATAAATAATCAAAAAAAACAACTAATAATGACATTAAAAATTGGTATTCCAAGAACATTATTATTTTTTTATTATTATCCTTTTTGTAAAACTTTTTTTGAATATTTAGAACTTGAAGTTGTTTTAAGTGATAAAACCAATAAAAAAATAGTAAATGATGGACTAAATAAAAGTGTTAATGATTTATGTCTTCCAATAAAAGTATTATATGGCCATATTGAAAATTTAAAAGAAAAAAAAGTTGATTATATTTTAATGCCATATATTTTAACAACTGATGGAAAATCATATTTATGTCCAAAATTAATAGGTTCGCCCGATATAATTAAAGCTACATTTGATGATATTAGTTTAATAACTCCAGATATTGATATGGGAAATCCTTATAGTTCTCTTTATTATTCATCAAAAGAATTAATAAAAATACTTGGATTAAAATCAATAAAATTATATCATGCATATAAAGAAGCAATAAAAACACAAACAAAATTTGATAAATTAATAGCTAAAGGATATTTATTTGAAGAAGCAATAAAAATATTATTTTTTAACAAAAAAATAAAACAAACAAAACATAAAAAAACAATAGCAATTGTTGCACATCCTTATATTTTACACGATGAATTTATTAATGGAAAAATAATTGAAGAATTAAAAAATAACAAAATAAATATTGTAAATTCTGATATGCTAAGAGAAGAAGATATTGAAAAAAATTTAAAAATTATTCCAAAAATTCCACATTGGAAACTAGGTAATAGAGTACTTGGATCGAGCATTTATTTTTCAAAAAAAAAAAATATAGATGGAATAATTTACTTAATGCCGTTTGGATGCTCTTCTGATTCAATAATAAAAGAATATATGCAAAATTTAATTAAAAAAAATAAACCATTTATGACAATTACATTAGATGAACATTCAGGTCATAGCGGTGTAATTACTAGAATTGAAGCTTTTTTAGATATAATAAAAAATGAAAACAGCATGTTATCAAATTGGGAATAGTAGTATTGCATCAAATGCATTTATTAGAAGTTTAAATTTAAAACCAATTATAACACCAAAATTAAATAATGAAATGGTAAAACAAGGTTTAATATTATCTCCAGAATTTGCATGTTTTCCGTTTAAAACACTTCTTGGAAAATTAATTGAAGCATTAAAAAAAGGTGCAAAATTAATATTTATTCCAACGCCACAAAAAATATCTGCATGTCAATCTGCAGACTTTGGTTCAGCACAACAATTTATTTTAAAAAAATATGGGCACAAATTTAATATAATACCGATTAATAATTTAAATCCAAGAAATTTATTTAATGAAATTAAAAAATACAATAAAAGTATAACATTCAAACAACTTACAAATGCCATTATTTTATTTACACAAAAATTATATTTACTAGAAGACATACAAGAAAAATACAAACTAATATATTTATCTTACAATAAAAAAAAAGCAGAAAGTTTTCAGAAAAAATGGTTTTTAAAAATTGAAAAAACTGATAACTTCTTAAATTTAAGAAAAATAAAAATTAATTTTAACGATGAATTTAATAAATTAAAAATAAAAGAAATAAATAATTTTATAAAAATAGGCATAATTGGTGATGTATACTGTATTAATGAAAAATATTTAAACAATAATTTATTTGAAAGATTATATAATAACAAAATTTATGCTGATAATGGTTGTAAATTAAGTATGTTTATAATACCAAATAAAATTAATAAATTAGATTATTTTTTAAATAAAAAAACTGAAAAATATCTAAACCATCCAATAGGTGGTTTTTCAAAGCATAGTATAAAACAAGCAATTTTATATTCAGAAAAAAATTATGATGGAATAATTCATATATATCCTTTTGGTTGTATGCCAGAAACCGTTGTTAGAACAATACTGCCAAAATTAAGTAAAGATTATAAAATACCCTTGCTTCATCTTCCAATAGATGAACAAACTGGAGATGCTGGTTTTAACACAAGAATTGAAGCATTTATTGATTTAATTGCATTAAAAAAAGGTGATTATTAAATGGATTATTTTTTAGGAATTGATGTAGGTTCAGTTAGTACAAATATTGTTGTTATAAATAATAAACTAAAAATTGAAAATGCATTATATATTAGAACACATGGAGATCCTTTAACATCTGTTAAAAATGGATTAAAACAATTACAAGTAATTTTAAAAAAAGATTCAAAAATTAAAGGAGCAAGCGTTACTGGAAGTGCTAGATATTTAATTGGTGCAATGGTTAATGCAGATGTTATAAAAAATGAAATAACCTCCCATGCAATTGCTGCAATAACATATTATCCAAATACTAAAACAATAATTGAAATAGGTGGACAAGATTCAAAAATAATTTTAATTAAAAATAACATTGTATATGATTTTGCAATGAACAATGTTTGTGCTGCTGGAACTGGAAGTTTTTTAGATCAGCAAGCATCAAGACTTGGAATACCAATTGAAGAATTTGGAACAAAAGCTTTAAATTCAAAAGTTGATGTAAGTATTGCTGGAAGATGTACTGTATTTGCAGAATCAGACATGATACATAAACAACAACTAGGCTACTCTATTAATGATATAATAAACGGACTTTGTAATGCTTTAATTAGAAATTATTTTAATACTGTTGGTAAAGGAAAAGAAATAAAACAAGATATTTTATTTCAAGGTGGGGTTGCTGCAAATATTGGAATTAAAAAAGCCTTTGAGAATTATTTAAAAAAAGAAATAATAATACCAAAACATTATAATGTTATGGGAGCTTTGGGTGCTTCTATTTTAGCTTTAAAAAATTATAAAAAAACAAATAAAAAAACAAAATTTAAGGGTTTTAAAATAACTAATAAAAATTATAAAACAACTAGTTTTTTATGTAAATCATGTCCTAATTATTGTGAAGTTATTCAATTTTTAGAAGACAATAAAAGAATAGCATATTTTGGAGATAGATGTCAAAAATATTCCAACTTAAAATAAAAAAGAGGATTTTATATGAATTTTTTTAAATATATATTAACAAAATTTTCAAAAATACAAAATAAATATGGTAATTACTTGTTAATTATTTTTTTTATTTTTACTTTATTTATGATTTTTGGATTAACTAAGATAGAATTTGAAGGCGACTTTCAAAAAGAAATGCCACAAGATTTACCTATTTTTAAATTAAATGATAAAATAACTAATATTTTTAGTGGACAAGATACAACATTTATTCTTATAATGTTAGATGATAATGTTCAAATTAAAAATACACCAAAAGATATAAGAGAACCTAAAATTATGAATTATGTAATTGATTTAGAAGAATCGTTATTGACTGAAAATAATATTAATGAAATAATTTCTATTTCACAAATGATAAAACCATTCAAAGAAAATAACCCCAATTATAATTTAGAAGAGATTTCAAATTATTTAAAAGAGATTCCACAAAGTTTCCAATTTATAAGCAAAGATTTTACAAAAACAATATTAATAATTAATACTAATGTTGGAAGTTCACAAGAAAAGATTGCTGAATTAACAAATATTATTGAAAAACATATAACTGATTTATCAACACCTTCTGGAACAAAAATAAAAATTACAGGTAGTCCTTCAATTTTAGCAATTATTTTAGATTTATTGAGAGCAGATTCAATTAAAACATTACTAATTGCATCAGTTATAATCATTTTTTTATTAGTACTAATACAGCGTTCATTTACACAATCTTTAGTAATATTCACACCAATATTACTTGGAATTATTTGGACACTTGGAACTTTAGGCTTACTTAATATAACAATATCTGTTGCAACGGCAGGAATTGGTGCTATGATTTTAGGCCTTGGAGTTGAATATGGAATATTTATGATAACTAGATTTCAAGAAGAAAGAAAAAAAAATAAAACAATAGATAACTCATTAAATGTTGCAGTTTCAACTGTTGGTTCTGCAATAATGGGATCTGGGTTAACTACAATGATTGGATTTTTAGCTTTAACTTTTTCATTGCTTCCATTATTACAAAAATTAGGTTTTAGTCTTGCTTTAGGTATATTTTATTGTATATTATCAACAATATTTATTTTACCTGTTTTGATAAAATCAGAGGAAAAATATGTCCCTTTAATTATTAAAAAATTACATGATAGACGAATAAAATGAATTTAATAAAAAAATTAATAAAATTATATGCAAAGTTTGCATCTAATAGACCTTTTATTCTATTAATAATAGTTATTATAATTTCGATTCTTACATTTTTTTCATCAACTAATGTTGGAACAAAAACTATGGATAATGAAGATACACTCCCTGATGGTTTAGATGTAATAGAATCATTTAAGATAATTGAAGATTCATTTGGAAGAGGTGATTCGATATTAATTGCAATACAATTAGATCCAATAAATTTTAACTATACAAAAAATAGAGATATTAAACATATAAAAATTGTTGAATATACTTATACTTTAGCAAAATTAGTTGAAAATACAAATGATGTAATTTCAACTGAAAGTCTTGGAACATTATTAAAAAAATATAATAACAACGTTTTACCAAAATCACAAAAAGAAATAAATGATTTGATAAATAAACATGATTTTAGTTCTTATCTAAATGATGATTTTAGTTTTACTTTAATTAGAATTCAAATTACGGATTCATATAATGCAGAAGAATTAGTTAAAGAAGTAGAAAACACTATTGATTATCTAAATAGACCTGTTGATTTAAAAGTTGAAGTTGCAGGTGAAATTGCTTCATCTCCAATAATTGAAAAACAAATTGGACCTGACATGGGAAAAACATCAAGAATTGCAATATTTGGAATTTTAACAATACTTATTTTATTATTTTTTTCAATTAGATATGCACTAACACCAATATTTGTTATTGGTATTGGAGTTTTGTGGACTTTTGGCTTTTTTGGATTAATTCGTCTAAATATTAGTCCACAAACATCTGGTGCAATTTCAATGATAATTGGAATTGGAATAGATTTTGGAATACAAACAATTTCAAGATTTAGAGAAGAATTAAAAAATAAAACTCCAAAAAAAGCAATGCAGATAACCCTTGAAAATGTATTTATGCCAATGACTACAACAACAATTGCTGCATTAATTGGATTTAAGGCAATGTCGATGGGAGAATTAACATTTTTAGCTGAACTTGCAACAGTTATGTCATATGGAGTATTATTTTGCTTTTTTGCAGCTTTGAGTGTAATTCCACCAATTGCTGTAATTGGAGAAGAAATAAATATAAATATCAAAAAATATTTTAGTAATAAAAAATTAAAAAAAACGGTGAGAAAATGAAAAAGATAATATTTTTAACAATAATTTTTTTATTAACAATTAACTTAGCACTTGCAGATTTTGATTTTACATCAATTAAATCAACATTATTAAATCAAGATCCAGACCCTGCAGAACCAGGAGAATATGTTGAATTAAGATGGAAAATTGAAAAAAGAGGCAATTTAGAAGTTGAAAATTTAACATTTGAATTAGATATAAATTATCCTTTCTTTTTTGATAAAATTGATACATCTACCAAAAAACTTGGAGATTGGAAAGGATTTAGTGAAGATAAAGAATATTATACTTTATTTTATAAAATTAGAGTTGATGATAATGCAATTAAAGGAACATACCCTGTTAAATTAAAATATTCCTACAATGATAAAAAAGTTATTCATAAAGAAGAATATGATATTAGAGTTAGTGACAGAGAATCATCAAAATTTGTCATTGGAAAAACTACTACTTCACCTAGAAAAATTTTAAATGATTTAGATGAAGTTGAATTTGAAGTTGAATTAATAAATATTGGTGATGGTAGTGCAAATAATGTAAAAGCAGTTCTTAATTTAATTGATGGATTTACCCCATCGTATAATTATGCTAATGAATTTATTGTTGGAAAATTAGAAAGTAATGAAAGAAAATCTGCATTATATTATTTAGATATAGATGAAAATGTAAAAAGTGATAACTATAAAACAAATATTACCATTTTTTATAGTGAAGAAAATAATGAAAATAAAATAGAATATAAAAATACAACAATCCCATTTGAAATAATGATAATGAATAAACCCGAATTTGAAATAACTTCAATTGAAACTATACCAACACAAATAATTTCTGGAAAACAAACAACATTAAATCTAAATGTTAAAAATACAGGAAAAGATGCAGAATCTGTTTCTGTTAGAATATTTAAGGACTCATCACAACCTTTTGAATTTGATGAACGAACAGATTTTATTGGAAAATTAAACACAAATGAAGAAGGACAAGCGGTTTTACGATTTAATGTTGATGAAAATGCAGTTTCAAAAAAACATATTTTAACAATTGAAATTAGAAGCGTTGTTGGAAATGAAGTTTTTATTGAACAAAAAAGAATTCCAATTACATTAAATGAATTTAAAAGTGATAATAATTTAACAATGATAATTTTTGTAATAGTTTTATTAATAATATTTTTGTCACTTTCAGCATTTGCAGGATATAATTCTGCAATTAAAAAAAATAAAAAATAGTTATTTTAAAAAAATTATATAATTTTTTTTCTTTTTTTTATAAAACTACAAATAAGATAATTAAAATTAGATATAACCTAAAATTTGAATGTTTAAAGATATTTAAAAACAAATTTGATAGAATAATATTTATAAAAAATAATTAAAAAATTTAACCATATATAGTAACTCCATACATAAATAATGAACCTAATAATAATATTATAAAAAATAAAATTTTAGGAATTAATAATGCAATTTTTATTTCTTTTTTTTGAGTTGAGTTAAATAAAGATATTATATTTATCATGAGTAAACTTAATCCAAATACATTCACTAAAAATCCAATTAATAAATTGAAAATAATTGTAAAAATACCAATTGAAGTTGTAATTAATCCAAAAAAATAAACTAAACTTTGTTTCCATGCAAGTTTTTCATCATCCATATTTTGTATTATTAAAACTAGTATATAAAAAATTTTTTGGAAAATACTATTGAAAACTTCTAATTATTTTAAAATTAATAATAATTCATCCATTTTAGAAATAATTTTATATGGGTTTCCTTTTTTTAATGTTTCACGACCATGATAACCAAAATCAACTGCAACTGTTTTTAAATTTACTTCATTTGCTTCAATAATATCACCTAATGTGTCTGTAACAAATAAACAATTATCTGGTGTTAAATTATATTTATCAAATAAATATTTAAATTTATTAACTTTAGATTTATCAAATTCAAGTCCTAAAACTTCTCTAAAAATTGTTATAATACCATTATTTCCTAAATAATCATTAATATTTTTAGTACCACCACTACTAACAATAAATAAATTATATCTTTCATTTAATTTAAATAAAACATCCCTAATATCGTTTTGAACATTTAAGTTAGAAATTTCATCATAAATAAAATTAGGGTATTTAGTCCAATCAATATTTTTTATACTACCATTTTTATTTTTAAAAAAATTACACTCATGTATTTTTTCAAAATCTTGTTTAGATAAATCAATTCCAAAAAAATCTTTTATTTTTTTTCTATGAAAATCAAAAGTATTGTGTATTACTCCATCAAAATCAAAAATAACTGCTTTCATATGATGCTAATTTGATTAATTATTTTTAAATATTTGTATATTATTAAGAATATTTTTTTTGATATGTTTTTCTAATTTATTTTTTAACTTATTATTTTTTTCATAAAATTCTCTTAATTCATAAATAATACCCATTATATTGATATATAACTATTATATCAATACGTCTAGTAAAAAATTTAATTAATTATTTAAAGAATTAAACAATTTATAATTAAATGTTAAATAATAATGAATACAAAGAATTATTAAATTATTATAATATAAATTTTAATAAAATTTTACCAGATATTAAATTAAATGGAAGTCCTGAGAGATGTTTATTTAGAATTTGTATAAAAGATATTAATAATAAAAAATATATTTTAGAAAAAATACCTTCTCAAAAAATAAAAAGAAAACAAGAAATAATTGATTTAATTATAAATTTAAATAAATATAATATAAAAGAAACACCAAATTTTTTAAAATCAAAAAATAATGAATATATAATTAATTTTAATAATTCTTTTTTCCAATTACAAGAATTTATAGAAGGTAAAACACTAATACAACCAGATTATTTAAATGATTCAATTAAAGGCGAAAATCTTGCAAAATTATTAATTAAAATAAATAAAAAAAATATAAAAGTTCAAAACAATTTTTCAATAAAAGAATATATTTATAATATCATAAAAATAATTAAATTATATGATTATAATTATTATTTAGAACTATTTAAAATAATAAAATATCTTGAATCAAATTTGTTTATTAACTATGATAAAATTCCAGAATCCTTTTCTCATGGCGACTTACATCCATTAAATGTTATTTGGGATGATGAGAAAATAAAATCATTAATTGATTTTGAATTTTTTTCAAAAAATTTAGAGATGTATGATGCTGCAAATTTGTTAGGATGCTTGGGGATTGAAAATCCATATCAATTAACTAAAGAAGGCTTTAGTGAAAGTTTTATTAAAACAATTAAAAAAGAAAATATTTATTCACAAATTAGCTATAAAAATTTTATTGATTTAATAATTGCAATAAGATTTGGATGGATTAGTGAATGGTTTAGAAAAAATGATATTGAAATGAAAAAATTAGAATTAGATTATATTAAATTTTTAATTAAAAATAAACAAAAAATTGAAAAATATTATAATTTATAAGATAATATCTTTTAAAACTCCTTTTTTTACTAATTCAATATTTATTAAATAATCATTATGTAAAAATGTTTCAAATAAAGATTTTTTTGTAGTTTTCCAACCTAATCCGTCAGTAATCCAAATTAAATCAATTCCTTGAATTTTTAAGAAATCAAATAAATCATTTATATTACTTGCTTTACAATTAAAAGATGAAATACTTTATTTTTATGCAATGGAGAATTAATAACTTTTTCATAAGCTTCTTCTTTAGAATTTGCTTCAACTTCTTCTACTAAAATAGCATCTTGTGTTTCTTCAAATTCACCATTTTTCATTTTAAATTCTGTATAAGCAGATTTTCCTATTTCTAAAACTAAATATTCATTCATTCTAACACCTCATATAATCCTCTTTCTTTAAATTTAATTATTTTATTATCTCTTAAAATTTGTAATTGTTGTCTTATTTTTGCTTGGATATTCTTGTTTTCTGGATGAAGTTTTCTAAAATAATTTTCATATTTATAAATCTCATTTAATTTAAATAATTTATTTTGCTCTTGCACTATTTTTAAAACATCAGAAGTCCATCCTCGAAAGTGGGGTTTTTTATTAGCGAGGAAAAACATTTTTTTCCAAATTTTATTTACTTTATCTTTATCTTCTATTTTTTCTTTATTAATTATTGAGATTTTTCCTTCATTTGGTAATTTATCTAATAAAAAATTACATCCTGTCCAACCTGCTCTCCTAGCATCTTGAGATAAAGGCTTTCGTTTCTCTAACATTGAAAAAGTAATAAAAAATTTAGGAATCATTATTAATGATTTTACAATCCATTCATCAGAAGAATATTCTAATATAAAAAAATTAGGAGAATCATCTTTTTCAATAACTGAAACCATTGTGTTAAATTCTCCATCTACAATTTTTTTGCCAAAAGGTTTTTTAGAACTTTTTAACTGAAAATTATTATTACAATTTTTACAAAAAAAATCACTTGCTTTTTTATTATTAGGATAATTAATAATTTTTTTATTTAAGCAACAAGGACAATACATTTTTGAAGAAAACCAATTTTCTGTCATTACTCTTGCCCTTTGAGAATTACTTTTATAATTTTGAAAAATTTCTTTTCTATATAATAAAAGATTCATAAAAAATTAGATAATCATATTAGAATATAAATTTTATTAAGAATTTTTGAAAGTTTTTCGATTTTATTAAAATAATTATTTATAACTATATTTTACAATAAAAAATAAAATAATAATCCCAAAGCTAAATGATAATAAATTTGCAAAAATAATAGGAATTTCTTTACTTAAAATACCATAAACTAACCATAAAAAAAACCCAATAGATAAAATAATATACATTTTTAAAGATAAATCATCAGTAGTTTTTGTTTTTATTATTTTTATAATTTGAGGCAAAAATGAAAAAGTAGTAAGACATGCTGCAACTAAACCAATTAATAATATGTAATCCATGAAAAAATAAAAAATAATTACATTAATAAATATTTGTATTTTTAGATATATTAAGAAATATTTTTAAATAAACAAAAATTATTAATAAATAATGGAACAATTAACAAAAGAAAGACTAGAAAAATATATTAACTTAACAAATAAAGCCTTAAATAAAGTAAAAATACAAAAAAACGGAAGAATTAATTTTGAAGAAGCTGCAAAAGATTTTTTAGATATGGCAAATAGATATTATAAAGATGCATTATATTTTAAAAAAAATAATCAAGAAATAAATGCTTTTGCTGCAATCAATTATGCTCATGGTTGGCTTGATGCTGGAGCTAGAATTGGATTATTTGATGTAGATAATGATAATGTATTATTTACAGTAGACCCAAAATAAATTTAAAAATGGACTTATTAAATGTAACGCAAAGTACAAATAAAATAAATCAATTTTTAGAACCTTTTTACTCTAAAATAATTATAACACTATTAATTTTATTAATAGGTTTAATTGCTGGAAAAATAATTGGCAAATTACTTGAAAAATTATTAAATGAAATTGAAATAAACCATATTATTAAAAAAGCAACTGGTTTTAATGTTAAACTCGATAAAATTGTTAGTTTAACAGTTTCTTATTTTATTTATTTTGTTGCAATTATGTGGGCTCTTGAAAATATTGGTCTTAGTTCAATAATTATAAATGTACTTGCAGGTGGAGTTATTATTTTATTTGTTGTTGCTATAATTCTTGGAATAAAAGATTTTATACCAAACATTATTGCAGGAATTTTCATTCATTTTAAAAAAATTATAAAAGAAAATGACAATATAGAAATTGATAATTTAAAAGGAAGAGTTGAACAAATAAGTTTAATTGAAACAAAATTAATTACTAAATCAAAAGATATAATTTATGTTCCAAATTCAATATTTATAAAATCTCAAAAAATAAAAATATTAAAAAAATAATAATTTAGAATTATAAATTAACACTCTAGCATTTCAAGCATAGATACAATATTCCAAATTTGAGTTCTAATATATGAATGAATATTATTTTCATTTGAAATTTGATCTAATTCATCCAATGCTTTATTGATTTTAATAGATAAATCATCTTTATTTAAATCTGATAACATCTCAATTATTCCAGAAATTCTATTTTTTATATTTTTTTGAACGCTTATATCTTCTTTTAATTCAATTAAAGCTTCAATAATATTATCAATTTCTTGATTTTCCATCACCAGCACCTTCTTTATTATTCATAGAAACTAAAATTTCTTGTTGTAAATCTTTTGCTTGTTTTCTTAATTTCTCTTCATGTTTTTCAAAACTTTCTATTCGAAGCTTAAGCATTTCCTGTTTTGATAACAACTCTTTTTTTAAATCTTCTTGATTAGAACTAACCATTATGTTTCCAATAATTTTAAATGTCTCTTTTTTACTATTTGAAATTTCAGATAAAGCTGATTCAACTTCTACTAATTGCATTTGAAATTGTTGTTTTTGAGTTGAATATTGCTGAATATTTTGCTCTAAAATTTGCAAAGATTCGATTTTTTTATTTGGTTGATTTTCAGATTGCATCTTGATTACAAATTTTTTTTGTTTTGTTATAAATTTCTAAAATTTTTATAATTGAATTAAAAGAAGTTTTTAATGCAATAACATCCATTGATGTAATTTTTATTAATAAATCATTTTTATTTTTTATTAAATCAATTGAACTTCTTTTATATTTTAAATCTATATCTGCTAAAATAATATTTAATAAATCCTGTATTTTTTCATCAGCAATATTTAGTTTTAATTCTAAATTTAAATTCATCTTGCTTTAATTATAGTATTATTACTTCTTGGTTTATAAATTATTTTACTTCCACAATACGGACATCTTATTCTTTTTCTTAAATATTCAGAACCTACAATTTTTGCACAACTAAAACATTTGTATTCTGCCATTTTATTATTTATTAACCTCTTCATCAATAATAGTATCTGTATTAGATTCTATATTTTCATCATAATTTTCTTCTTTTTTCATCTTTGGTTTTTTTGAAAATAATTCATCTTCAAAAACAATTTTTTCCTTTGAAACTTTTTTACTTATTTTTTGTTTCATTGGCATGTATGCTTTACCTGAAAATTTTGAGGAACATTTTTTACATTCAAAAATGCCATTAGAAACTCTTTTAACGTTATTATAATGACAATATGGACATTTATGTTTTGTTTTTATAATTGCTTCTATTTTTGAAAGTCTATCTCTTACTTTCTTACCATAACGAGCTCCAAATCTTTTTATTCCTTTAACATGTTTTTTATCTATTGCCATTTTTAAATTTAAAACCTCTCAATAATGATTATTTATAATCTTTAAATGGGGCTACCCGGATTCGAACCGGGGTCATCCGGCCCCAAACCGGAAAGGATAGCCAAACTACCCCATAGCCCCTTATAAATTAAATAAATTATTGGGTTTATAAATTATTTATAAATGTTTCGGGATTTAAAAAATATAGAATAAATATTATTAAAAAAAATTATTACAAAATTAAAATCGAAGCTACCAAGAAATACCACATAAATGATATTTCTTTGGTGCCAAAATTTAGAAAGCTTTAAATAAATTAAAACTTTATGTTATTATAATAACAAAATTTTTAATAAATGTTGATATGGTAACTGTAAAAAATTTAATAGAAAATGAAATTAAAAAAAAACCTTTGCTAGAAGAAGCAATAATACAGGGGATTATAAGTTATCAAGCATTAGCTGAAAATTTATATCCTAAAATTTCAAAAGAGATTGATAAAAAAATAACTCTTTCAGCCATAATAATGGCTCTTAGGAGATATTCTGAAAATTTTGAAAAGAAGCTACATATTGATAAATTCAATTTTGATTCAGAAGTTATAATGAAAAATAAATTATTAGATTTTTGTTTTTTAAAATCAAATAGTTTATTTATAAAAATAAATGAATTATCTAAAAAATTAGATTACAATAAAGGCGACACTTTTAATATAATTGATGGAAATTATGAAACTACAATTATTGCAAGTTCTAAATATAAAAATTTAATTAAACAGATATTAAAAAATGAAAAAATAATTTTTTTTGAAGATGATTTATCTTCAATTACATTAAGATTTTCTAAAGAATTTATAACAACAAGAGGAATATTATATCAAATAACACGAAAATTTTCATGGAATAATGTTAATATTTTAGAAATTGTATCAACCATGACTGAATTAACTATTATTATTCAAAAAAAAGATTCAATTAAAGCATATGAAGCAATTCTTGAATTAATTGAAGAAAATAAAGCAAAAAATTCTAAAATTTGAAAAATTATTTTTGTTCATAATTTTTTATTGCATCTTTTAGTGCATCTAATGCAAGTAATGAACAATGTATTTTTGGTTTTGGAAGACCGCCTAATTCATTTACAATATCTTCTTTTGTAATTTTTTTAGCATCATCAAGTGTTTTTCCAATAATCATTTCAGTTAATATTGAAGATGTTGCAACTGCTGCAACGCACCCAAAAGTTTTAACTTTAGCATCTTTAATAATTTTATTATTACCATTAATATCTTCAAATTTCAAATAAAGCCACATTAAATCCCCACATGTTGGATTACCTACTTTCCCAATTGCATCAGCGTCTTTAATTTCACCAATATTTTTTGGATTTTGAAAAATTTCTAAAACTTTGTTTGTATATTCCATTTTTAATTCCTCAATTACATTTTTTTTTAATCTAAATCATTATATTCATTAATTGTATTTTCATTTAATGGACTCATTTTTCTTAATTTACAAATAGTTTCTCTAACTTTTTGAATAGTATATTCAATTTCTTCTTTAGTATTATATTTACTTAAAGTAAATCTAATTGTTCCATGACTATTTTTTCTAGTAATTCCTAAAGCTAATAAAACATGACTTGGTTTTAATGATTTTGAAGAACATGCAGAACCTGTTGACACAAATATTTTATTAAAATTAAGATTAATTAAAATTGATTCACCTTCAACAAATTCAAAAGATACATTCACATTATTACATAACCTATTTTTTAATGAACCATTAATTTTACATTTTGGTATTGTTAATAAACCATCTATTAACATATTTCGTAATTCTTTAATTTTATCAATATTTTTCAAATGATTATTTTTTGCAGCAATGCAAAAACCATAAATTCCGGGGATATTTTCAGTTCCAGGTCTTAATTTTTTTTCCTGTCCGCCACCATAAAAAAAAGGTTTTATTTTAATCCCTTTTTTTACATATAATGCACCAACACCTTTTGGTCCATGTATTTTATGAGCAGATAACGATAATAAATCAACATTAAATTTTTTTACATCAATTAAAACTTTTGTAAAACTCTGAACTGCATCTGTGTGAAATGCAATTTTTTTATCTTTACAAATTTTGCCTATTTTCTCGATTGGCTGAATTGTTCCAATTTCATTATTTGCATGCATTATTGAAACTAAAATTGTTTTATCATTAATTTCTCTTTTTAATTGATCTAATTTAATAATACCATCTTTATCTACACCAATATAACTAACTCTAAAACCATTTTTTTCTAATTCCTCACAGATGGCTAAAACTGCCGGATGCTCAACTTTTGAAGTAATGATATGATTACCTTTATCTTTATTAGCTAAAGCATAACCTTTAATTGCTAAATTGTCAGATTCAGTACCTCCTGATATAAAAAATAATTCATTTACATCACAATTTATTAAATCAGATATAATTTTTCTTGATTCATCTAATTTTTTTTTTGTATTTTTTCCAGCATCATGAAGAGAACTTGCATTTCCATAATTTTCAACAAATAAATTCTTCATTTCATCTAAAACTTCTAAATCAACTTTAGTGGTTGCACCATTATCTAAATATACTTCCATTTTAATTACCTTTAATTTTTCATGCATATATTACAATTATCATTAACAACATGATAATTTTTAGCAATATTACATAAATACCCTTTTTTTCTAATTAATCTACAAATTCTTTGTAATTCAAAAGCAAAATTTGCTTTATTTTTTATAATTTTAATTGTCGCTTTTTTTATTTCAATTGTAATTTCTTTTGGAAAAATAATATCTCGTCCACGTTTTCCAGTAATATACTGTGATACTGCAGGAACAGTTATCCCTAATAATTTTGAAATTTCAAGTTGTTTTAAGCCTTCATCTTTCATAATTTTTGCAAAATCGCGTCTAAGTGCAGGTATTACAAACCAAACTTCTATTTCTTGAGGTAAATAATTCATATTAACAATAGTGAATTAACAATTGTTTATATAATTTTTGGTTTTATATAAAAAATATGTATTGTAAAAAGCAATTTTAAAAAATATATTTTATAGTTCTAAATTTATTTTTAAATACGGAAAATATATCTGTTTATTTTTATAAAATTACCAATTAATAAATAAAATTATTTTTTAGCCTGTAGTAAAATTTATAAATAGAAAAATGTTCCTTTAAATAGATAAATTATGGTTAAAAAAAAACAAAATCAAAATGAAACAGAAATTAAATTAAATCCTCTATTTTATCCTTTAGAGGTTGTTTATAATTCTTCATATGCATTAATAGAAAAAGCATATTTTTCTTTTAAAGGAGATCCAAAAAAAGAAATAATTGTAAATATTGTTGCAAAAGATGAAAATGATATAAAAACCATTTCAGAAAAATTCAATGAACAATTAATTAATAATTTAGAGTACAAAACAAATTATGAAAGAAATAAAGACATCAGAAATATTATTTTACATAAAATATTAGAAGTTGGAAATAATGAAGAGAATATTAATAATCAAAGTACAATAAAAAACCATTTAAATTCAAATAAAGAAAATGAAATAGATGAAGAATTTACACATGAAGTTAATCCAGATTTTTTAGATGATGATTTGTTTGATTTATCTGATGAAGAACTAGATGAAATTGAAGATCC
>CAZQHZ010000022.1:0-1397 GCA_964593285.1 uncultured Methanosarcinales archaeon
TATTACCTCTTTTGTTTTTATTTAATTTACTTATCCTAATTTATTTAATTTTTTTAAATAAAAATATTTTGATTAAATTATTTAAGAAAGTTGATCTTAAATGCTGGATTATTTTATTTTTAATAATTGCTTTAGCATTAATAATACGTTTACAAAGCCCTGTATCTCATAATATGTTTATCGATGAACATATTTATACTGAAACCGCAAAAAATTTATTAGAAAATTTTGAAAATAATCATGACAGACTTATTGGTTGGCCAATGATATTAGCATTTGTGTTTTTTTTTACAGGAGTTGATAACATAATTGCAATTTATGTAGGCTTATTTTTTGGAATTTTAATTATTCCTTTATTATTTTTTTTCTTTTTAACTATTTTTAAAAATAAATATTTAAGTTTATTTGCAACATTTATTTTTTCATTATTTCCATCTTTTATTAAATGGGGATTTTCAGCTGAAACAAATATTTCAGCATTATTTTTTTTAATTCTTGCTTTTTGGTTTTCTATTATTTATTTAAATAATATACATAATAAAAATTTACTATGGCTCTCTTTAATTTCTATTTCTTTTGCATCACATTTTAGACCAGAAAATATATTTTTAATAATTATTTTTTTTATTGGTTGTTTTTTATATATAAAAAAAATTAAATCCTTTTTTTTAACTAATAAATTTATTTTTTTTTATTTTTTTTTATTAACTTTTTTTAATTATATAAAAGTATTTTATTTTTATCTTTTAATTGAGAAAGCAGATTTTAATTTGTTAATTGAACATACTTCTTTTAATCTATTATTTCTATATCCTGAATATATCTTTTCTCAAATGAATTTTTTTACTATTAAATTTATTTTTATTATACTACTTATTTTCTCTTTAATTGGTATTTTTTATATTTACAAATTTAATGATAAAAAATTACTTTATTTACTTTTGAGCTGGTTTATAATATATTATATTTTTATAATTGCAATGAGCCCTGGACAAATTTTAGAAACAGGAGCAATTGATAGATTTACTATGTCATTACTACCTATTTTTTCTATTTTTTTAACTTTTGGAATTTATTACATTTTTAAAAAAATTAAAAAATTTAAAATCATACAAATTTTATCTTTTATATTTTTAATAATTCTTTTTGGATTTTATTTTAATTATTTTAATTATTTTAATTATCATGACAACCAAAAGGCACATTTATTAACCCATATTTATAAATTTGCTGAAAAAGATTTTTCCCATAATTGTACAATTATGGCTTTAGAACCTATTATTTTTATTTCAACAGATTTTAATATGCTTAATGTGCACGATTTATATTTTAATCTTAATGATTTAGAAAAAATTTTAAAAAATTTAGATACAAAGTGTTTATTATTTTTTGAAGAT
>CAZQHZ010000022.1:1497-15701 GCA_964593285.1 uncultured Methanosarcinales archaeon
AATTAAATTTTACCATTTTTTAGAAAATTTTCCATTTCTCTCTCTGATAAATGATTTGTTCTTTGAAATCTACGTCTAAATCTTTTACTTTTTTTCCAAAAATAAAGACCAAATAAAATTCCAGAAAACATCCCTGCAAGATGTGCAAAATGAGCAATTCCAGGAATTATTTGTAAAAAATCTAGTATTACAAGTAAAATACCAGCAACCCAAAGAGGCATTGGAATTACAAACATTAATAAAATTTTCAAATTAGGCATTAAAATAATTAATGCACCAATAACACCAAAAATTGCACCTGATGCACCAAGTGCTGCAGGATAAATTAAACTTGAAATAAATGATGCAAAAATCCCACAAGTTAAATATAATGATAAAAATCTTTTACTTCCAATCTTACTTTCAAGTAATCCACCAAACATATAAAGAATATACATATTAATTAATATATGAAATAAACTACCATGTAAAAAAATTGAAGTTAATAAAGTCCATGGTCTATTAAAATAATCACCTTTTGCAACGAAAAATAATTCAGTAAATCCATCAAAATTTTGTAAAAGAAAACAAATTATATTTATCACTATAATTATTGGAATTATCCTATTTATTCCTAATTTTCTTAAAAATCTATTTAACATAATTATTTGAAATAAATAAAACTTTTTAATATTATTGTTTTTATACTTTAATAAAAAAAGGAATATTTTGAAAAAATTTAATTAAATGTTTTTAAAACTTTGTTATAAATTATGCCAAAAAATTAATAAATGATGAATCCTTCTAATAAAATTAAAGGAGTTGATAAAATGAAAATTGAAAATGGAAATAAAGTAAAAGTACACTATGTTGGCACTTTTGATGATGGTACAAAGTTTGATTCTTCAGAAGGAAAAGAACCATTAGAATTTACTATTGGTGAAAAAAAAGTAATTCCAGGTTTTGAAAATGCATTAATTGGAATGGAAAAAGGCGAAGAAAAACAAATTAAACTTCTTGCAAATGAAGCATATGGAGAAAAAAATCCACAAATGGTGCAAGAAATTCCAAAAACAAGCTTGCCAAAAGATCTTGAAGTAAAAGAAGGTATGATGTTAATGCTTAAAACACCAGAAGGACAACAATTACCAGCAAAAGTTGTTGAAAATAAAGAAACCACAATTATGCTAGATATGAACCATCCTTTAGCTGGAAAAAATTTAAACTTTGACTTAAAAGTTGAAGAAGTTGTACAATAATTTTTTATCTTTTACTTTTTTTATTATTTTTTTTTTGTGTTTTTCTTTTTGAATTTGTTAAATCTGAATTTACATATTCATTAAAACCAGATTCTTTTGAGAAAAATTTAACAACTTTAGGATTTGGTAGTTTTGTTAAAATTCTAATACCTCTTAAAATTTTAATCGCTCTAAATAATTTAAAGAATCTAAAAAATGTTTCAAATACCATAATTGGTGGAAATGTTGCTAATATATCTAACCAACCTGTTTTTAAAAATAATTTAAAATTACCAACTTTATAATAAATAAAAAATAAATCTGCTAAAAAAATAAACCAAATAAAAAAATCTAATGCATTTAATAAAATGATAAAATTATTATTTAAAAATTCTAAAAAAAAAGATTTTAAAACAAAAATAATAAAAATAAATGCTACACTTATCAACACAATTTGATTCCACATATAATTAAATGATTTTTCTTTTTTTACAGTTTCTTTTTTTGTAAAATTTAATTCTAAATCTGTTTGTGAAGCACTTTTTAAAATGATTTTAAATGAAACAATAAATGCTGCTGCTGAAATTAAAAAAACAAAATTGAGAATAATATTTCCTAAAATTCCTTTTAAATTATATAAAAAAAATAATTCATCCACCAAAAATATTTTAAAAACTAATAGAGAAATTATAAAAACAACTGAAGATAAAAGAAAAGATTTTTGTTGTTTTACTGAAATATTAAAAAAACCAACAAATAACCCCGTAAAAATAATAAGTAATATTAAAAAATTTTTCAATTGATCATCTAGATAAAAACTTCCCCCAAATAACGCAAGTAAACTACCTAAAAGGAAAAAAAACATACTAAGTTTTTTAATCAACATTAATTAATACACCTCTTTTTATAAATTATACAAACAATATTATTTAAATGTTTTGTCAATTTTTAGCAAATGAATAAGTAAATAAATAAATAAATAAATTATTTTCTTCCAATTCCTTCGTATGTAAACCCCATTTCATTTAATTCTTTTGACTCATAAATATTTCGACCATCAATAATTAAATGATTTTTCATATTTTTCTTTATTAAATTAAAATCAGGATTTCTAAATATATCCCATTCTGTTAATAATAAAAGAGCAGATGAATCTTTTATTGCATCTATTTCTGAAGTTGAAAATTCAATTTTTTTAAATAAATTTTCATCTAATGTTTCTTTTAATAATTTTTTTGAATTATCCATTGCAATTGGATCAAAAACTTTTAAATTTGCACCTAAATCCAACAATTTTATTATTACTTCAATTGAAGGTGCATCACGTATATCGTCTGTTTTTGGTTTAAACGAAATACCCCAAAGAGAAATAATTTTATCTTTTACATCAATATGATTTAATAATTTATCCACAATTAATATTTTTTGTCTTTGGTTTATCAAATGAACACTTTCAAATAATTCATTTGGACAGTTATTTTCTTTTAAAGTTGAAGTTAATGCTAATACATCTTTTGGAAAACAACTCCCACCATAACCAACCCCTGCTTGCAAAAATCTTGAACCAATTCTTGAATCAAGACCCATTCCTCTAGCAACTTCTTTTATATCTGCATCAACCTTATCACATAAACACGATAACTGATTCATAAAACTAATTCTTGTTGCAAGCATCGCATTTGATGCATATTTAGTTAATTCTGCACTTTTTATATCAGTAAATACTATTGGCCTAGTTGATCTTTCAATATCTTTATATACGTTAGACATTAATTCTTTTGCTTTTAAACTATCAACACCAATAACAATTCTGTCTGGAGCAGAAAAATCTCTAATTGCCATACCTTCTTTTAAAAACTCAGGATTTGATACTACATCAAATTCAAATTTTTCATTTAAATTATCTTTAATTGTTTTTTTAACTTTTGATGCTGTTCCAACAGGAACAGTGCTTTTATTAACTATTATTTTATATGAATTAATATGTTTTCCTATATTTTTTGCAACATCTAAAACATATTTTAAATCAGCATCACCATTCATTGAACTTGGAGTTCCAACTGCAATAAATATAATTTCTGAAGATTGTATAGCATTTTTTGTATTAGTTGTGAAAAAAAGCCTTTTTCCAATAAAATTTCTATCAACTATTTCTTTTAACCCAGGTTCATATATTGGAATAATTCCTTCATTTAATTTTTTTATTTTTTCTTCATCTATATCTAAACATATTACTTCATGTCCTAAATCAGATAAACATGCACCTGTAACTAAACCAACATATCCTGTTCCAATAACTGTTATTTTCATTAAATACACCTTTTATTTTTTATTAATAATTAAAAATTAAATTAATTAATATTATAAAAAGATTATGTTTTATTTTTTTCTATATAGAAAATAAATCAATTATTTTGTTAAAAACCATAATATTTATAAATAAATCAAAAAACCAATATAATGTGAACGGTCATAGTGAGCTGGTAACACCCGTACCCATTTCGAACACGGAAGTTAAGAAGCTATACGTTCCAAGTTGTACTGCGCTTAGCGCGGGAAACTTGGTTAGCTGTTCACACTTTTTTTATAATTCTAATTAATATATGTAAAATTAATATAAAAAAGTTAATTATTTAAATATTAAATAATATAAAATTTTTATGATTAAAAATAATTTTAGAAATTTGTTTTTTAAAACAAATTCTAAGCAAAATAAAATTTTTGATATTGTTTTATCAATTTTAATTATTCTTAGTATTTTTGTAATTATTATTGAAAGTGTAGATGAAATTACTACAAAATATTATAAAATTCTTTTGGGACTTGAAATTTTTTTTACATTAATTTTTTCAATAGAATATTTATTTAGAATATATTTTGCAAAAATTAAAAAAGATTATATTTTTAGCTTTTATGGAATAATTGATTTTTTATCAATTATACCTTTATATATTAGTTTAATTATTCCTGGTGCTAAAATTTTATTTACATTAAGAATATTAAGATTATTTAGGCTACTTAGATTATTTAAAACATTTAAAATATTAGAAAAAACGTTTAATTTAACAAAATTAATTAAAAAAAGTATTCCAATAATTATTTTATTCATTATATCGGTTTTATTTACAACAATTATTTTTGGATCAATTTTATCAGCTGTTGAAAAAAATGAAGATTTTGATAATATACCAAAAGGAATTTATTTTGCAATTATTACAATTTCAACTGTTGGATATGGTGATATAACACCTGAAACTTTTTTTGGAAAAATAATAGCATCAGTTATTATATTTTTAGGATATGGAATAATTGCAATTCCAACAGGTGTTTTAATTCTTGAATTAATTAAAAAAAATAAAACCACAAAAAAAATAAAATGCAAAAAATGTAATTATTCAATTGATAAAAATTCAAAATATTGTAAAAATTGTGGAATAAAAATTAAAAATTAATTTTTAAAAACCATTTCTATTTTATATGTAATTATTGCATCATAATCTTCAAAACATTTACCATAAACTTGAAAATTACAATCTGGATCTATTGTTTTATCACAAGAAGTACTAGTTTTTGTTTCATAATATTTAACATCACCTGTTGCAATAATTTTATCATCTGTTTTATGTATTATATTAAAACCATCCATATGTGGCCCATATTTTTTTGTTTGACAACCAAATGAAAAATCAGCACCACCAGTTGATTTTTTAGATGTTTGTAAATTTAAATTATTACCAACAATTTTTGATGAATCGCAAAAAAAACAATTTTTTAAAATTGATTCATTTAATAATTTTAAATCTTGATTTAATTCTAAACACTTACCAGATAAAGAATCAATTATTACTTCAATTATTTTTTCAGTATAATCATTTATTGTTGAATTAAAAAATTGATTAATTGTAATTCATTCATTATAATTATTATGAATATTATGATCCATTATATCACAACCACAAAGAAAAATAATTAAAATTAAACTAAATAAATATTTTTTATTTAAATTACCAATTTAAAAATTAATAATCATGCCCAGGGCATAATATTTTATAATTTATTTTTTTTAAATTTTTTAATGTTTTTTCCATTTCCATATTACAAGAAGTTGGTAAGTCTGTTCTTCCAATATAACCATTATTAAATATTGTATCTCCTGAAAATAAAATTTTTTCTTCTTTTAAAAATAAACAAATACTACCTAATGTATGCCCGGGTGTATTTATAATTTTTAAATTTAAAATTTTATGATTTAATTTTTCTAAATTTATTTTTTTTAAATTGTTTGCAATTTCTTCATTTAAAACAGTTTTATTAGAATTTTTGTTAAATAATTCTATTTCTTTTTCTGATGCATAGAATTTAGCATTTTTAAATAAATCAAAATTACTACAATGATCATAATGTAAATGAGTAAATATTACTTTTTTTACATCATCTAAATTAATTATTTTTTCTAATTCCTTTTTTAATAATTCTTTTTGTGAATTTATTCCAAGATCAATTAAAATAATTTCATGATTCATTATTATATAAGTATTTGAAAATAAACTAATTTTGTAAATTTTGTCAGTTATTTTTTTTATTGCCATTTTTAAAATTAAATATCTAATGAAACTTTTGCATAAAAACCTTTATTTGTTTTTTTAAATTCAAAATCATAATATGTTACTGCTTTAACAACGGTTTTTCCAAGTTCTATTTTAAAATCATCACCATAACAAATTGCTTTTAAATTATTTTCATTTATTGAAACAATTTTAAAATCAGAATAAAATTTTTCTTCAATATCAACTAATGCAATTAAATAATTAAGCCAATTTATGTATAATTCTTCTAAATTATCTGATTTTAATTCAACATTTGTTTTTTTTGTTTGTTTTATCATATCAATTTCACAAATAATTGAGAATAAAGCTTTTGCAGAATCAATAAATAATTCTTGAATTGTTTTTGAATTAACCTCAAATACAACATCTGATGTTAAACCTTTAATGATTTTATAACTCATTTAATAAAAGCAATTTAAAAATATATAAAAATGTTAGTATTTTTTTAATAATCCAGGAATTGCAGCTCCAATTGTACATGGAAATGAAACTAAAATTATTAAATTTCTAATAATTTCAAAATTATTTGCAATTAATGGATTATTATTAACATTTAATAAAAAAATTAAAATTAATGTTACAAATAATGATACAGAATATAAAACAATAAGTCTTTTAATTACAAAACTAACTACTTTTCTTTCTTTTTTATTTGGAACTCGCAAATATGAAATAAATAAAATTTGAAAAACTAATATTAATAAAGTCACAAATACTATTAAGACTAAATGAGTATAAGTTAAATTTATTGCAAGCTCAATTAATCCTCCTTTAAATACAAATGTTAATCCAATTAATAATGAACCAAAAAAAGAATTAACTACATCTTTAATTGAAAATTTAGATGGTGTTTTAAAAACAAGTGTCTTTTTTAAATAATCAATATTTTTTTCCAAAACACATAATTCTTTTTTTTCTTCGTCTAATTCTCTTTCAATTTTGTAAATAATTTCTTCGTCCACCTTTTAGTTTATAATAAACAACATTTTTAAAGTTTTTGAGTCCTTTTAAAGTTGTAACTTTAAAATTTAGTAATATAGATTAAATCTTTATGCAAATTTAACTTAACTTTAGAATGTAGATAAAATAAAAAATTAATTCTTAAATTTTAATAAAATTTTATTTGCTATTTTTTCAATATATTCTTTAGCCTCAATTGAACCTTTAGAAGTTATATGGATTAAAAATAAATCGTTAGTAAACCAAAGATGATAATAATGAACATTTTCCTCATTAAATTCTCCACCATAATCTTTTTCACTATTAACTCTAAATACACTTTGATCTCCATAATTATCTTTACTTATTAAACCCTCACTACTAAATAAATGACTTGAAGAATATTGATATGTCCCATTTAAATCATGTAAATTAGTGTATTTTTTAAATTCAATAATAATTTTGGTATTATTTAATTTTTCAATTGTATAATTACAAAAAGCATATTGTTTTAAAGGTGAAAATTCACTGGTATTATAATTTTCAATTTTACATTCAGAATTTTTTTTAAAACCTAATTTTAATAGATCATTTTCATTTAATACTAATTCATCAACATCTGATATATTAGTTGTTTTTTCAATTTCATCATATTTATCAATTGAACATCCAATAAAAAATACTAAAATAATTACAAACATTATTGATTTTAAAAATTGTTTCATAATAATTTAAAAAATATTATAATATTTAAAACTACTTAAAAACAATAAAATAAAAAAAATTATTTTAATCACAAATAATTAAAAACCTTTTTATATAAAAATAAAAAATATATAATTAATATGGAAACAATTGCAGATTTACATATACATGGAAAATATTCTAGAGGTTGCTCTAAACAATTAATTTTTGAAAATTTAGAAAAATATGCAAAAATTAAAGGAATCAATTTACTTGGAACAGGTGATTTTACACATCCAAAATGGTTTAATGAGATTAAGACAAAATTAAAAAATGATGGAGAAGGAATTTATAGAACAAAAACCAATTTTCCATTCATTCTTCAAACAGAATATTCTTTAGTTTATACGCAAAATAAGAAAGGTAGAAGGATTCATTTAGTTATTTTAGCTCCAAATTTAGAAATTGTAGAACAAATAAATGAAGAAATGAAAAAAATTGGACGTGTTGACTATGATGGAAGACCTATTTTTAATTTAAACTGTGTTGAATTCACAGAAAAAATGATGAATATTAGTAAAGACATTATAATAATTCCTGCACATATTTGGACACCTTGGTTTAGTTTATTTGGAAGTAAATCAGGATTTAATTCATTAAAAGAATGTTTTATGGAACAAACAAAAAATATTCATGCAATAGAAACAGGACTTTCAAGTGATCCACAAATGAACTGGAGAATTAAAGAATTAGATAAATATTCTATATTATCTTTTTCTGATAGCCATAGTTTTTGGCCATATAGAATTGGAAGAGAGGCTACAATTTTTAATATTAAATTAAGTTATAAAAATTTAGCTAATGCGATAAAAAAACAAAAAAATATAAAGGAAACTATTGAAGTTGATCCAAATTATGGAAAATATCATTTAGATGGACATAGAAAATGTAATATTAAGTTTTATCCAAACCAATCTAAAAATAATAATAATATTTGTCCTGTGTGTAAAAAACCTTTAACTATAGGAGTATTGCAACGAATTGAAGAACTTGCAAACCGAGATGAAAAATATATTGATAAAAATAGACCTAAATTCAAAACATTGATGCCACTGCAAGAAATTATTTCAAATATTAAAAATAAAGGAATTTTAACAAAAACTGTATGGCAAGAATATTATAAAATTTTAAAAATTGGAAAAAATGAAAATGATGTTTTATTAAATGTTTCAAAAAAAGAATTATTAAAACAAACTGATGAAAAAATTGCTGATGCAATTATTTTAAATAGAGAACAAAAAATTATTGTAAGTTCTGGCTATGATGGAGTTTATGGAAAACCATTATTTACTAAAGAAGAAATCAAAAAAAATGAAGAACAAAAAATTCAATCAATTTTTTCAAAACAAAAAACAATTAATAATTTTTAATTGTTAATTTCGAGTAATTCTTTTACTTTTTCACCCAATTCAAAGCCATCAAAAGGTTTTGTAATATAAGCAACAGCTCCAACATCAATTCCTTCTAAAATATCATGGTCCTCTTTTTTAGCAGAAACCATAGCAATTACAATATTTTTTGTTTTTGGATTTGCTCTTAATTTTTGACAAACTTCATAACCATCCATACCAGGCATCATGATATCTAATAATATTAGATTTGGTAATTGTGTTTTTGCTTTTTCTAATGCATCAAAACCATCATATGCTTCAATAAAGTCATAACTTTCTTCTCCAAGCATTAATTTAACTAAATCAACAATTTGTGGTTCATCATCAACAATTAATATTTTTTTTTTATCCATTAAATATTGTAATAATACTAAGTTTATATATTTTATTGAATTTTTTGTTTTTATTTCTATTTTAATAATTATTAACAATATTTTTTTATATTAAGTTTATATTCTTTATTTTAATGTATAATTTAAATGAAATTTTAAATTCAAAAGAGATAAATAAAGAAGATAATTATTTAAAATATAAAGATTTGATACGACCAAATTCTTTATTTGAACTTCAAGAAAAACTTTTTAGTAATAATTATAATTCTATAAAAAATAATCAAAAAAAATTTCTTTTTTCACCAAAAGATTTAATGAATTACAAAAATTTAAATCAATATGAAGTATCTAATATTTTTCTTAAAAATAAACAAAGATACATTCAACTCTCAAATGATATAGACACTCATTTTTTTATTGATGAGGGTATTTTTAATAACAATTTATACAATAATATATCAGAAAATGAAGATTTAGAAATTAAATTATCTAAAGAAAAAAGCGATATTGATAATTTTCTTAAAATAAAAAATCAAAGAAATAAATGGCTTATTGAATATGGAATTTATAATGATAAAATATTTGAAACATTAATTAAATATTTTAAATCAAATTTAAATACAAATTCTAATAATTATTCAAATATTATAACATCAAAAAAATTTTTTACAAAAGATGAATTTTTAAAATTAAATTTTAAATATAATGAATATTCAAATAAAATTACAAAGTTTGCAGAAATAATTTTAAAAAATAATATGAATTTTATTAAATATTTTGCACATAAAGCAAGAAAAGAAAATCCAAATAATGAACTTGATGATTTAATTCAAGAAGGTTCAATTGGTTTTTTAAAAAGTTTATATGAGTTTGATAAAAATGTTTCTTCACTTTCTACATATGCATCATATCGCATTAAAGCCAACATTTATAGCTATTGTAAAAAAAATACTAAAATTAAATATCCTATAAGACATTTTTCAAATTTTTATAATGTTAAGTCTGCAATTAATGAATTGAATACAAATGAATCTTTAAAAATTTCTAATTATACTGGAATTTCATTAAAAAAAGTTAATGAACTAAAAAAAGAAGAATTTCATTATATCTTTTCATTAGATGAACCAAATGAAACAAAAAATAATTATCATGAATTAATACCATCTAATTCTTTTTTAGACCCATTTATAGAAGAAAAAAATAATTCAAATAAACGTTTGATTAAAAAAATAATAGAGCCCATTCCACAAAAGAATAAAAATATTTTTAAAAAACATTTTTATGAAAATAAAAGTTATAATGAAATCGCAAGAGAATACAACATCACAAAACAACGAGTTGATCAAATTATTCAAAAAACATTACGAAAAATAAGAATTAAAATCAAATCTAATGGATTAAAAATAAGTGATTTTTAAAAAAAAAGAAAAAAAAAGAAATGATTTATTCTTTAGAAACATTAACTGCTTTTGAACCTCTATCTCCTTGCTCAACATCAAATTTAACTGAATCATTTTCATTAATTGCAACACCATCATTTAATCCTGTTTGATGCACAAAATATTCTTTTCCATCTTCACCAACAATAAAGCCAAATCCTTTCATGTTGTTAAAAAATTTTACTGTTCCTTCCATAGTTTTTCACCTCCGTTCATTATTTTTAAGTAGAATCATTTTTATTATATTAAAATTCATTTTTTTATAAAATTTAATAAGAAATTCTTTTGTAATAATAAATAAACTTTCACTCATAATTTAATTGTACCTTTATTTTTTTATATTTGATTATTGAAAATTAAAAAAATTAAAATTAATTTTTTTCTTCCGTTTTTTTATTTGTTTTTTCTTTTGTTTTTTCTTTTGTTTCTTTCTTTGCTGTTGTTTCTTTTTTTAAATCTTTGTCTTTTGCATCTAACTTTTCTTCTGTTTTATTTTTAGATGTTGTTTCCTTTTTTAAATTTTTCTCTTTTATATCTGCTATTTCTTCTTTTTCGTTCTTTAATGTTTCTTTTTTTAATTCTTTTTCTTCTGTATCTACTTTTTCTTCTGCTTCTTTATTAGATGTTTCATCATCTTTTTTTTTACTATCTGTTACTGGTTTGTATGTTTGAGTTAAATCTTCTTTTTCTTTTTGTTTTAGGCCGATTCTTTCAGCTACTGATTCTTTTGTCTTTTCTTTCTTTTCTAATTCTATTTCTTTTCCAAATATTTCTGCTCTAACTAATCCTTTATCATCTTTAATTGCATTAATTTTAACATGATGTGGTGGATTTTGAATTCCATTTTCCCATATTTTTTGATTTAAATGTTTTCCAATTTTTACATTTTCAGATTTCATATGTTTTATTAAAAAATGTTTTAATGCACTCAAAGCTCTATTTGAACGTTTGTATTTTGGTGCTTTTACAAAATCTCTTCTTAATGGAACATTATATGTTCTTTCAAGAATAACCTTTGATTTAGTTTCTTGTACTTTAGCCATGTTAATCATCCTTTTATTTTTGTCCTTCTCCAGTTTCTTTTAACTGTTGTATGTCTTCCTGGATGAACTTTTCTTGTTTTACCGTATATTTTTGGTACTGTCCAAAATGGAGCCCATCTTGTTCTTCTACCAAATTTACCCAATCTTATTTTTCTACTTAAATGAATATATTTTGCCATTTTTTTAAACCTTTTATAAAATAATTTTATTTTTCTTGATTTTGTAAGTTTTTTGTCTCAATATTTTTTGCAACAGTATTTAATAAAGAAACCCCTTTACCTGTTATTACTTTCCCTTTATGTCCTGATTTTACATCTTTTTTTATTAATTCTGCTTTTTCTAATTGTTGCAAAATTTTTCTAATAATATTACCTGATGCTTTTCTAAATTCATTTGGTTTATAACCTCTTCGTTTTTTTCCACCATATTTAACTCTTAATTTAGATACACCAATTGGACCTAAATTTAAAACTTTTATTAAAATAGATGCACTTCTAATATACCACCAATCATTTTGTGTAGGTGGTCTTTCTTTATTAACACCAGTTTTAACATACTCTGCCCAACTTGTAGGTTTTATTTCATCAACTTTTTTTAATTCTTGTGAAGTAAGATTAATTAACTCGTTTTTTTGTGAATTGAATATTTTATTCATTTTTTCCTCCATTGAAAGGTATTTAATTGATTAAACACCTAAATAAGCATTATTAAACCCTAAAATTATCTCTAAACCCTTAATTAATTTTATTATTATAAATAAAACTATTTATTGAGCAATAACAAACAATTTAAAAAGATTTTGGTTTTTCACTATAAAATTAGATATATTTCCTAAATTTTTGTATAATAATTAATAAATATAACTTATATTTTTAACTTTTAATAATATATAAATTTAAATAACATATAAATTTTTAAATAGATAAATAAATATTATATTATTTATATAAATATATTTTAATAAAATAAATAGTATTAAGTTAAAATGCAAACAAAATTATTAGAAATAATCTTTAATAAAGATGAAATAACTTGGCAAGCCTTAATTTATAAATTTGTTAAAGAAGAAGGAATGAACCCATGGGATGTTAATATTAATTTATTATCTAAAAAATTTTTTGAAATGATTGAATCACTAAAAGAAATGGATTTTAGGATTTCTGGAAAAATAATTCTTGCTGCAGCAATATTGCTTAGAATTAAATCTAAAAGATTAGTTTTTCAAGATTTTGATAATTTAAATAAATTAATTGCTATGGGTGAAGAGGAAGAAGATGATTTATTTTTTGATGAATTAGATGAAAATTATGTTAATGATGCAGAAAATAATCAAATCAATAATAGTGATACATATTCTTTGATTCCAAAAACTCCTCTTCCACGAAAAAGAAAAGTTTCTGTGTATGAATTAGTTGATGCATTACAAAAAGCACTTGAAGTTAAAAAAAGAAGAAAAAATAGAATTAATTTTGAAGAAGAACATAATGTGAAAATACCTACTAAAAAAAAAGATATGACAATAATTATTCAAGAAATATATAATGAAATTAAAAAATATTATATTAATAATAAAAAAGATAAAATTTCTTTTTCAACTCTTCTTCCAGAAAATTCAACAGCAATTGAAAAAGTTTCAACATTTATTCCTTTGCTCTATTTAGATAATCTGCGAAGAATTAATTTATTTCAAGAACAACATTTATCAGAGATTGAAATACATATTAATAAAGAAAATATAAACAAAGAATTTATTAAAAAAAATATTGAACAATTATAAGATGCTACTAAACATACCAATTGAATTATTTTTAGGTATTATAATTTCATTAATTGGCTTAATTAGTGGTTCAATAACTGATTTAAAAAAAAGAGAAGTACCTGACTGGATTAATTACTCCCTTGTTTTTTCTGGATTTTTTTTAGCATTAATTGTTTCAATAATAAAAAATGATTTTTTAATATTACTACATAGTTTATTTGGATTTTTGTTTTTTTTTATAATTGGTGTTTTAATGTTTTATACAGGTCAATGGGGTGGTGGAGATAGTAAAATGTTAATGGGGCTTGGTGCATTAATTGGAATTAATATTATATTACCAATAAAAGATAATATAACTAATTGGATAAATAATCCTCCACTTATACTTATCTTTTTAATCTTAACTTTATTGGTTGGAGCAATTTATGGAATTTTTTGGTGCATTGGGCTTGCAATTATTAATAGAAAACAATTCCTTATTGAAATTAAAAAAATTTTAATAAAACCAAAAATAAAAATTGTTAAAATTATATGTTTTATAATAATGGTTGTTTTATTTACATTATCTTTTTTTATAAATGATAAATCAATTAGTTTAATTTTAATTATTTTTGCATTTTTGTGTGGATTTTTATTTTATATGTCTATATTTGTTAAAGCAATAGAAAAAACATCAATGATTAAAAAAATAAATCCAAAAAAATTAACTGAAGGAGACTGGATTGCAGAAGAC
>CAZQHZ010000023.1:0-14012 GCA_964593285.1 uncultured Methanosarcinales archaeon
TTAATTAATTCCAATTTCATTAAAAATTACTTCTTAATATAATTAATTAACAAAATACAGAAAAATTTTCAATAAACAAAGAAAAATTTCGATAAAAAGTTAATATCTTTTTAAAATAAAAAAATTATTTTATAACTTTTAGATAATAAAATAAATGTAATCTTATTTATTTTATATATAAAAAAAATTATGTTTTTTCACTAGACATTTGGCTTTGAGGTTTTTATATTAGTTAGTAATATTTATTAAAATGCTTATAAAAACAAAAACTTTAAATATATGTTGTCACTTATTAGTAAATAATTACAATCAAAAAGGGCAGAATTATACTACCTCACCCCTCTTTTTTAAAAATCTGCCCTTTTTTTTATATTTATAATGGTATACAAAAATGAAAATTTTAAAATTAATATGTGGGTTATTTAAACCAAAAATTGTTTATTATTGGTATGGACGAACAAAGAATCCTTTAGAAAATTTTGGTGTTAAAAGTTTTAAAAATTCAAAAAATTAAATTATTTTTTGATTTTCATTTAATTTAATTAATTCTTGTCTAATTTTTTCTTTTAATTCACTATTTGCTTCAATTTTTATTAAATCATATGGTAATTTTAATACTCCTGGTCTATGTAATAAATTTATTATCCAGTCAATTGTTTGCTCTTTTTTAAATTCAACGAATTTTTGAAATTTTTCTTGAGAAAATCCACCTGCATGAGTTCTTCGAATTTCTCTTTCTTTATTTAGACAAATTCTTTTTTTAGAATTAACCCATTCAATTACATTAATTCTTTTTACATCTGTACTAATGTATAAAAGTTTATTGTTATTTTTTATTTCTTCTATTGTAAATGGTTGTTTTTTTGTTTTTATTTTTCTTGTAAATTGATTATCTTTTTTATCATTTTCTATTACTAAATTTTTATCTTCTTTATCATTATCATCACTATATTTTTTTAATAATGCTTTTTTTGTTTTTAATTTTTGTTTAATTTTTTGTTTTTCTATTTCTTGTTTTAATTTTTTATTTGCTAAAATTTCATTTATTTTTTTCCTTTGTTTTTTTTCTTCTTGCCTTTTTTTTAAATATTCTTCTTTTTTTTTAATTATATTTTCATTTTCTTGTTTAGTTATATTATAGCAATTTTCACAATATAATTTATTTTTAATCTCTTTTTTTTTTGTAAATAATAAAAATTTATTACATCTAAAACATTTTTTAAAAATCATAAAACTTGCCTTTAAATTTACTTTTAAGATTTATTTCGCATTTTTTTGAATATGGTAGCTTCATTTTTTGTAAATTTATTTTCAATTAATATTCAGGCATTCCTCCTTGTGGCATTTGTTGTCCTGGTTGCTGTGAACTTTCTGATGAAATAACATCATCTATTCTAAGAATCATTTCACTAACTTCAGATGCAGATTCAAATGCCTGTGTTTTAACTCTTAATGGTTCAATAACACCATTTTTCCAAGCATCCATAATTTTTCCAGTATATACATTAATTCCTGCCCATTTATTACCTTTATCATGTGCTGATTTTATTTCTGTGATTACATCAATTGGGTCTAGTCCTGCATTTTCTGCTAGGGTTTTTGGAATAATTTCACAAGCATTTGCAAAAGCTTTAACTGCAAGTTGTTCTTTTCCACAAAGCGATTCTGAAAATTTTCTAAGTTTTAATGATAATTCAATCTCGCAAGATCCAGCACCTCCAACAGCATATCCATTTTTTAAAACAGTTCCAAGGTCTCCTATAGCATCTTCAACAGCTCTTTTAATTTCATCAACAACATGTTCAGTTGAACCTCTAATTAGTATTGTTACTGATTTTGGATTTTTACACTCCTTTATGTATGTCATATTTTCACTGCCCACACTAACTTCTTCAACAATTCCAGCACCACCTAAATCTTTTTTTGTTAATTCATTAATTTGTGTAACTATTCTTGCATTTGTTGCTCTTGATATATTTTCTAAATCGCTTTTTTTAACTCTTCTAGCTACATATATTCCATTTTTTGCAAAAAAATGTTGTGCTATATCATCTATTCCTTTTTGACAAAATAATACATTTGCACCTGAATCAATTATTTTATCAACCATCTTTTTAATCATTTCTTCTTCTTTTTCTAGGAATGATTGTAATTGCATTGGATCTGTTATTTGAATTTTTGAATCAATTTCAGTGTTTTTTATTTCAATTGCAGAATCAATTAATGCAATTTTTGCATTAGTTATTTTTGCTGGCATTTGGCTGTGTACTTTTTCTTTATCTATTATTACACCATTTATTAATTCTGATTCATTATATGGTGCACCAACTTTTTTTTCAATTTTAATATTTTTTTTATCTATTTTGATTTTGCTTTCTTCTTTTGAAATTATTTTTTGTATTGCTTTTACTGCAATTTCACTTAATTGTTCTTTTGCAGATTCAGCACCTTTACCGGTCATTGCAGTAGTTGCAATTAATTTTAGTGTTTTTGTATCATCTTCTTTAATTTTTTGTGCAATTTCTGTTAAGATTTCTTTTGCTTTAATTGCAGCGGTTCTATATCCTTTTGCAATTATTGTTGGATGTATGTTCATGTCTAATAATTCTTCAGATTTTCGTAAAAGTTCTCCTGCAATTACAACTGCAGTAGTTGTTCCATCACCAACTTCCTCTTCTTGTGTTTTTGCAACTTCAACTATCATTTTAGCAGTTGGATGTTCAATTGAGATTTCTTTTAGTATTGTAACTCCATCATTTGTAATTATTACATCTCCTAAATTATCAACTAACATTTTATCCATACCTTTTGGACCAAGTGTTGTTCTAACTGTTTCTGCAACTATTTTTGCAGCTTCAATATTCATTCTTTGAGCACTTTTACCTGTAGTTCTTTGAGTTCCTTCAGGCATTATATAAATTGGTTGTACTTGATTATTGTAATTCATTTTTCCCCTCCATTATAAGAATTGTATTATAATTAATTTTTTATAAATTTATAGAAAAAAATAGGTTTATTTAAAGATTTTTGTTATTTTAGTATAAGTTTGTGTTTTTTTATTTTTAAATAACAAATATTTATAAATTTAGATTGTTTATTAACAATTTTAAGGGTGTTTTTTATGAAAATAAAATATATTTTTTTGATATTTTTTGTTTTTGTTTTATTAGTTAATTTTTCATATTCTTTATCTGATGAAGATAAACAACGGTTAATTGAAGATGCAAAAAATGAAAAAGACAGAATTATGAAAGACTGTATTGAAGATCCATATAATTGTCCATGTGAAGATATTGCATGTGAAGAAATTTTAGAAAGTGATGATTCTGATAAAACAATAAATGATAAATATTTTTGTTATAAAAAACATATACTAAACGATATAATTTAAGATTTAATAATTAAAAAAATTATAAACTGCTAACATAATGTGTTGGGCCAGAGAATGGAAAACCTGGTGTTTCGTTTTCTAATTGATAAACTTTTGAATTATTTTTTAGTAAACTCATCTTTAATGTTAAATAAATATTCATTGCACTAATTAGTCTTGTTTTTGTATTATTAGAGCAATCAAGTTTTCCAGTAAATTTATAGTCTCTAATGGTTCTATGATATTTTGCAATTTTTTGAATAGTTTTATCATCAAAAAAACCATTAATCGTTTCATTTTTTGGTATGTTTGATAATGGCATTATAATATAGTCAATATTTTTTTGTTTAGAAATTGCTTCATCAAACATAGGCAATAATTGAAAAACTCTGGATGAATATAATATGATATTTTTATTTTGTTTTGCATAATCAATTATTATATCTGTTGTAATTTCTTTATTATGAAAATTGATATTATCTAAATTATTTTCTTTGTATAAATTATTAATTGTATTTTGATAGTTTTTTTGAAAAAGCGTTTCTTTTTTTAATTTACAGATTTTTGGATTTTTATTATTAAATACAAATTTTGGAATCATATCAAGTTTTGCTGGGTTATAGACATTAACTTTTGCTGATTTATTATATTTTGCAATGAATAATCCAAAATGTTCGCCACAAAAACTTGCAACATCTAAAACAACAGGATTTTTCATATTAATTATTTTTTCAATTTTGTTTTGTAGTGGCTTTTTTGTAAAATTATTATTAATATTTTCAAAATTTATTTTATGAAACTCTATTTTTTCAATATCATTCAGATTATATATCTTTAAATTTAGTCCCTTAATATCTATTCCATTGTAAAAATAACTAAAATCATTTTCTTTTTTGTTGTAGATATATTCTTCTAAGTAATCATCAAGATATTTTTTTGTTTGGTTTAGTAAATCTAGATTGTTCATATTAATAGAAAATTAGTTCAATTTTTATATTTTGTTATTGTATAGTGGTGTTTGGGGCAAAAAAATAATAAAAGGATTTTTAGCACTTTTTTAATATATTTGATTGTTATTGTCTTTGTTATTTGATAGAATTTCTGTTTTTGGAATGTATGTGTTTTTTAAAATATTACTTGAATCACAAACAATGTAATCATAAAATTTAAATTCCGCTCTTAATTGATTTAATGTATCGCTATAATTTTTAAAGCTTTCAATTCGCAGTAATAAATTATATACTCCAAGTAGCTTTGTTAAACTTGTAACTTCATTGAGACTTTGAGCAAAATTAACCATTTTATTCATGACATTAGGAGTTTGGTTATGCATTTTTATTAAAACATTTGCAACAGAAATATTTAATTTTTTATAGTTTATTATGATTCCATAATTTCTAATTATTTCATTTTTTTCTAGAATTTTTATTTTGTTAATAATTGTTCTAACATTAAGTTTTGTTTTTTTTTCAATATCTGTTATTTTTATGTTTGGATTTTCAATTAAACATGATAAAATTTGTCTTGAATTTGTGGAAAGGTTTATTTTTTCTCTATCACCAGATAAAATAATATCTTTTGAAATTTTGCTTCTTTTATTTAGAAATTTTTGTGAAAATTTGTGTTTTACTATTACTGGATACATCCCTATAACTTTAATTTCATTATTATATTCTTCTATAAATCGTGTATGTATTTTATTGAAAAATGAAAGGTTTGGTATTGTATATTCTACCATTAGATCTGCTTTATGTGATGTTTCATCAATATAGGTTACATAATCATTTTCAAATAAAAATTCTTTAATTTTTTTTTGTTTTTCTTTTTCAAAAGTTGTATAAACTATAAATACTAAAACATTTATAAGTCCTAGTTTTGCTGGATCTATTTTTATTTCATAATTACTAATTATTTTTTGCTTAAACATTTTATCCACTGCATAATTTATTAATTGTGGACTTATATGTAGTTTTTTTCCAATATCTTTTTTTTTAAGTCTTGAATTATTTGTTAATTCAAAAAGTAGTTTATCTTGATATGAAAATTTTTGTTTCATTTTATTTTCAAAAGTTGTATTATGTATATAAATTTTTCTTATTTTATAAAAATTATTTACTTATATATTTTATATATAACTTAATACTCTTAATATAATATCTTATTTTTTAAAGTAGGTGTGTAAAATAATTAATATAAAAAATAATTTAAAATGGAATGTAAAATTGGGCTGGAACTTGAACTTAACCTTATTGATGAAAAGGGTAAACTTTCAAATAGTGCTGACGATATTTTGTTAAATTCTAAAAAAAATAATTATATAATTGGTGAATTATCTAAATCAATGATTGAAGTTATTGGTGCTCCTTCTGCTGATGTTTTAGAAGTTGGTAGAAATTTTGGAAAAAATCTTTTATTACTTGATGATATTGTAAAAGAATATAACCTTATGCTTGTTCCATCATCTACTGTTGGAAATGATGCAAAACCAATGTCTAATGATTCACAAAGAATAAGAGGAAATAGAAAAAGAAAAATACTTGGTAATTATCTTCGCGATCTTGAACATCATATTTGTGGTACACATGTACATATAGATCATTTATCTACTATTGAAAAAACATACAAGCAATATCTTGTAATGCAGGCCATGGATTCTATGTTTAGTTTAATGTCTTCAACACCTTTTTTTCTTGGAAATAATACCAAAAAAGATTATCGTGTAGATATTTATAGAAATATTATTTTTAAAGATTTTCCACTTCAAGGTCAATTAATTGATTATCCAAAATCATATGAAGATATATTTAAGAATAGAGAGAAAGGTTTTAAACAATGGGTTTCTTTAGATAATTACAATGGTTTTGATGGTTTTAAACCAGAAGATACTAGCTGGGGTCCTATAAGGCTTTGTAAAAAAACTGTAGAATCAAGATGTGCTGATGCAAATTTATTTTCAAAAGTATTAGCTCTTGCAACACTTTATCAAGCAGCATCTCATTTTATTGAAAATGAAAATCCAAAAATAACAATAAATAACTATGTGGGCTTTTCTCAAAAAAATTTTTTTAATTATAAAAAAAAGGAACTTATTTTGCCAAATTATGATTTTTTAAAAAAATGTGAATATGATGGAATAAATAAAGGGATTTCTTCAGAGATATTAAATCCATATTTAAGTAATATAATGAATACTTTAAAAACATATATTAAAAATAAAGATTTAACATATATTGATTCATTTTTAGAATCTCTTAAAAAAAAAGAAACATTTTCTGATAAAATAATCTCGTATGCTAAGAAAAATAATCTTGAAAAAAATCATCAATTAAAAGAGTCATCTGCAAAAGAAATTCGTCATTATATTGCATCCGAATATAATAAGGATCTTAATATAATGAAAAAAAATTTGAGATTATGATAAATTGAGGCTTGTTAGAATGAATTCAGAAGATATTATAATGAAAAAAGGAAATTCGCCAGATCCTATTAAAGTACTATGTTATATGAATAAAAACATGTATGGTGTTTATGATGATTCTTCTAGTTATTTTTTAGAAAATATGTTTAAAGATTCTGAGTTAGAAGTTACAGTTAGTTTTAAACCAGAACCTAAATTAGCAGAAGATAATGATGTTATATTTACAAGATTTGAAATTCCAATAAAATATGATTTTTTAACTAAATTAGAAAAATATGATGATGGTTCTAGAATTTTTATTAATTCTCCAAAAGCTAAAAAGAAATATTGGACAAAAGATTATATGGAACTTTTTTTAGATTTTGGTTATTTTCCACCAACATGGGTTAGTAATGATTCAGAAGAATTAGCAAAAGCATCATTAGATTATCAAGATAGGATGATTGTAAAACCTCTTGATTTAAATGGAGGTAAAGGGATTGAAGATATATATCCTCTAAAGCATTCAAAAGAAGAATTAATAAAATATTTCAATAGATTTACAAATGAGGGTAAAAAAAAAGTAATATTACAATCATTTATTGAAGGTGTTGAAAAATATGGCGATAAAAGAATTAATGTTTTATTTTATGAACCATGTTCTGCATTTTTGCGTTATCCAAAAAAAGGTTCATATATTTGTAATATTTCTGCAGGCGGAAAATCTGCTGAAGCTGATATAAATGAGAGAGATTATGAAGTAGTTAAAGGACTTGAATCTTTTTTTAAAAATAATGGTATTACTTGGGCTGGAATTGATATGATTGGACCTTATCTTTCAGAAATAAATGTAGCATCACCTGGTGGATTATATGATGCAGATTATTATAATAATAATACCAAAGGACTAGACCATTTAATCTCTTCAATTAAAAAGATAAAATTTAAATAAATTTGTACATAAAATAAATTTGGTGAAAAAAATTATAATTGATATTCATACACATATTGGAAAAGATATAGATGGTGAAAAATATTCTTTAAAAGACTTAAAAAAATCTATGAAAAAATGGGGTATTTTAAAATCAGTTGTTTTTCCATTTAATACTTCTGATGAGAAATTAATTATTGAATCAAAAAAATTACTTAAAATTTCAAAAAAGGATAATTCAATAATTCCGTTTTTAAGGTTTAATCCAAAAAATATAACTTCAAATGATTTAATTTCCTTGCTAAATCTTGGTTTTTTTGGTGTTAAACTCCATCCATCAGCACAAAAATTTGTATTGGATGATAAAAAACTTTACAAAGTGTATGAAATTATAAATTCTTATAATATTCCAATATTATTTCATACAAATGCACAAGATTTAAAATATTCTAATCCAATTAAAATTTTAAATATTGCAAAAAAATTTCCAAATTTAAAAATAATCATTGCTCATTTTTTTGGAAATGATTTATCTTTAATTGAAAAATTTAAAGGTTTTAAATCAATATATGTTGATATTTCTATTAATTCTCGAACGCTTAGAATTGAGCAAGCAGTAAATGTTGGTATTAAACTTGTTTTTGGTAGTGATGCACCATATGATAGTCAGGGAATTTCTAAACTTAAAATAGAAGAAAGTAATATTTCAAGAAAACAAAAAAATAAAATTTTTTATAATAATGCAAAAGAATTGTTAAATTTGAAATAATTTTTAAAAAAATAAACAAAAGCTCCTTTATTCTTTAGTTGTGGGGGGTGGGTTAAGAATCAAGCAAAGGAGCCTTTGTAATTCTTTTTGTATATTAATTAAGGTATAACATTACTAGTATATAAATGTTATTATTTTGTATACTAAAGTAATAATTTGTTTGTCTTTATATTTTTGTAAAAATATTTTTTTTTGATATGTTGTAGTTAAATTTTCAATTTTAAAACAATATTTTTAAATTATGTTTTTATCCAAAATTATAGTTTATAAATATAAATAATCTTTTAGCATTATATGCAAAAATTTGATTAATTTTAAATAATTTAAAAATGGAAAAACTAACACCTGCAATGAAACAGTACATGGATATAAAAAATAAATATCCTGATTGTATAGTTATGTTTAGGATGGGTGATTTTTATGAAATGTTTTTTGAAGATGCAAGAATTTGTTCAAGAGTTTTAGAAATTACTTTAACAAAACGAGGTCATATTAATAGTAAAAGCATTCCACTTGCAGGAATTCCTTATCATGCACTTGAGCCATATCTTGCAAAATTAATCAAAAATGGTTATAAAGTAGCTATATGTGAGCAAATTGAAGATCCAAAAAAAGCAAAAGGTGTTGTTAAACGAGATGTAACTAGAGTTGTAACTCCTGGAACTGTTATTGAAGAAAAAATTCTTGAAAGTTCTTCTAATAATTATTTAGCTTGTGTTTATATTGAAAATAAAAATGTTGGAGTTAGTATTGTTGATATTTCAACTGGGGAATTTTTTGTTTTTGAAACTGATTTTGATAATTTTAAAGAAGATTTGCTTAGATTTAGGCCTTCTGAAGTTATTATACAAGGTAGTTTTTTAGAAAAATTAAATGAATTAAAAAATTATTTTTTTATTAGTTCATATAGTGATAGACATTTTATTCATGATTATGCTAAAGAAAAGTTATTAAATCATTTTAATATTTTAAATCTTAATTGTTTTGAAATTGAAAATAAAAAAATAATAATCAGTTCGGCTGGAGCTTTAATTGATTACTTACAAGAAACACAAAAAAATACTCTATCTTTTATTCGAAAAATAAAAAAGTTTAATAAAAATAATTATATGAAACTTGATTTTAATACAATTAGGAATTTAGAATTAATTGAAAATTTAAATGATAAATCAACTAAACAAACTTTGCTTAGTATTTTAAATAAAACAAAAACTTCACTTGGAAGGCGTTTAATTAATAAAATTATTTTGCAGCCTCTATTAAATATTGATGAAATTAATTATAGATTAGATGGTGTTGAAGAATTAATTAATAATGTAATTTTAAAAGAAGAGATTAAAGAAGTGCTACGAGAAATTTTTGATATTGAAAGAATTTTTTCAAAAATTAGTTATGGAAATTCAAATGCAAGAGATTTAATTATGCTAAAAAAATCATTAATTGCATGTAGTGATATTAAAAAATTAATTGCTAATTTAAATACTAAAATTATGTGCGATATTAAAAATATTTCTGATTTTTCAAATTTAGTAAATTATATAGATTCTGCAATTGTTGATGAACCGCCAATTTTACTTAGGGATGGTGGTTTTATTAAATATGGATATAATAAAGAATTAGATGAATTGTATGATTTATCAAAAAATAGTAAAAAAGTACTTAAAGAAATTGAAGTAAAAGAAAAGCAAAAAACAAAAATTAAAACATTAAAAATAAAATATAATCGTGTGTTTGGATATTTTATTGAGGTTTCAAAAACACAGTTATCTTTAGTTCCAGAGCACTATATTAGAAAGCAAACAACTGCTAATTCAGAGCGTTATATAACTGAAGAATTAAAGGAAATTGAAAATAAAATTTTAAATGCAGAGGAAAAAATTTGCGAAATTGAATTAAATTTGTATTTAGAAATTGTAAATGATATTGTTAAATATGGAAGTGAAATTCAAAATAGTTCTAATTTAATTGCAATACTTGATTTATTAGTAAGTTTTGCTGATGTTAGTTTATCTAATAATTATGTAAGACCAATTGTTACTAATGATTATGTTTTAGATATTAAAAAAGCAAGACACCCTGTAATTGAAAAAAATACTTCAAATTTTATTGAGAATGATATTTTTATGGATGAAGAAAATAGAACTTTTATTATTACTGGACCTAACATGGCAGGTAAATCAACTTTTATGAGACAGAATGCATTAATCATTTTAATTGCACAAATTGGTTGTTTTGTTCCTGCAGAATTTGCAAAGATTGGAATTGTTGATAGAATTTATACAAGGGTTGGTGCAAGTGATGATATTTCATCAGGGCAATCTACATTTATGATGGAAATGATGCAAACTGCAGTGATTTTAAATAATGCAACTAGGCGAAGTTTTATTATATTAGATGAAATAGGTCGTGGTACTAGTACTTTTGATGGTGTTTCTATTGCATGGAGCGTTGCAGAATATATTACAAAAAATTTACAGTGTAAGACTTTATTTGCAACACATTATCATGTTTTAAATGAATTATCTAGTAGAATTAAAGAAGTTAAAAATTATAATGTTAGTGTGTATGAAAGTGATGATGAAATTAAATTTTTACATAAAATTAATGAAGGTGGAACTGATAAAAGTTATGGGATACATGTTGCAAAAATTGCGGGGCTACCTGCTGATGTAATTTTAAATGCGAAAATTATTCAAAAAAATTTTGAAAAAAACGATTTAAATAAAAATTTATTAAAAAGTAATGATTTTAATAATTTAAATAATCAACAAAAAGATGAAAAAAATAATTATAAAAAAAATGATGATGGAAAATTAAATAAAAAATTTAAAAATATAAATCAAAAAAGTTTAAATGAAATTTTTGATTAAATAAATTTTGGGATTAAAAATGAAATTAACAATACTTGGATGTAATACATATGAACCAATTGCTGATAGAAATTGTTCGGGGTATTTAATTCAAACAAATAATAAAAATATAATCTTTGATTTAGGTAGAGGAACATTCAATGAATTATTAAGGATGAATTTTGACTATAGAGATATTGATGCAATTTTTATTTCACATGGTCATGCTGATCATTTTACAGATTTAGCATTATTTTTACATGTATCAATTTATGAACCTTATAATATGTTACGATATAAAGAGTTAAAAATATTTGTTCCAAAAGGATTTAAAAAAAATATTGAAAATATATTAGATGGATTTAATTTTGATATTAATTTTACAAAAAATAAAATTAGTGTTTTTGAATTTGAATTAAATGAAATTAATATTGATAATGTTTTTATAAAACCACATTTAGTAAATCACTCAGATAAATTTGATTGTTATGGTTTTAGATTAAAGAGTAATGATAAAATATTTTCATATACTGGGGATTGTAGTTATAGTGATTCATTAATAAAATTAGCAGAAAATTCAGATTTATTTTTAAGTGATGCTACTGATTGTGATGAAAAAAATAAGGGAAATCATTTATCTGGAAATGATGCTGGAATTGTTGCCAAAAATTCAAATACAAAACATTTAGTTTTAACGCATGTTAGAAATTATTATAAAAAAGATGTAGTAAATGATGCAAAAAAAGAGTTTGATGGTAAAATTACTCTTGCAAAAGATTCAATGGAGATTGATATTTAATGGCTATAAAATTACTTGATGAAAAGACAATTAATAAAATTGCTGCAGGTGAAGTTATTGAAAGACCATCATCTATTGTTAAAGAATTAATTGAAAATTCAATTGATGCAAATTCTAAAAATATTCAAATAACAATTAATGATGCAGGTAAAGAGTTAATAATAATTGAAGATGATGGAATTGGTATGAATGAAGAAGATTTAATACAAAGTGTACTACGGCATGCAACTAGTAAGATTTTAGATTTTAATGATTTATTTAATATAAAAACAATGGGTTTTAGAGGTGAGGCTTTAAGTAGCATTGCCGCAGTTTCAAAATTAACAATTATTACTAAGCAAAAAAATAATGATTTAGGAGTAAAGATTGATGTTTTAAATGGTAAGATAATAAATAAAGAATATGTTGCATTTAATCATGGAACTAAAATTATTGTTAAAGATTTATTTTATAATGTTCCTGCACGGAAAAAATTTTTAAAAAATACACTAACTGAAAAAAAATTAGTAATGGATATTGTTGTTCGTTATGCATTAATTCATAATGGTTTAAAAATTTCATTAAATGATGAAAAATCTAATTTATTAAATAAACCAATTACAAATAATTTAAAAGAAAATTTAGCATATGTATATGGTCATGAAATTGCAAAGGAAAGTATTAGTTACAGTGATAAATTTATTGATTTGGTTTTAGTTAAACCAACGATAAATAGATCAACAAAAGATTATATTTCAGTTTATGTTAATCAAAGGTTTGTTAAATCAAAAATTATTGAAAATGCAATTATTGATTGTTTGAAGACTTTTTTATTTCATGGTAAATTTCCAATTGTAGTGATTAATTTAAAAATAGATCCAAAAAAAATAGATGTAAATGTTCATCCATCAAAAAAAATAATTAAGTTTGATGATGAAGTATTTATTTATCAAGAAGTTTTTGATGTTATAAAATCAGTTATTGAAAAAAATGATTTGTTTTCTTCATATATTAAAGGAGATAATTCTAAAAAGGAATATTCTAAAAATTTTTTTAATTTAGATAAAACAGAAAATTTTAAATTAAATAAAAATGATTATAATAAAAGTTTTGATAATTTAAAAAGTAGTTATTTTTCTACAAAAAAACCAATTCAAAAGGTATTTGATCCAATAACAAATTATGATGTTAATTTTAAATCAGGTGTTTCTAAAAATAATTTAGATATTAGTAATGTTTTTGTTAAAAATTATAATGTGCTAGGACAAGTTCATAAAACTTATATTGTGATAGAAACAGATGAAGGTTATGAATTAATTGATCAACATGCAATGCATGAGCGAATTATGTATGAAAAATTTAAAAAACAAATAAATAATAAAAAAGTGATAAAGCAAAATTTGCTCAGTTCTATTACTCTTGATTTTGATTTTAAAGAATTTTTATTAATAAAAGAAAATATTATTGAATTGAAAGAATTTGGATTTTATCTTGAAGAGTTTGGAAAAAATAGTTTTATTTTGAGAAAAGTTCCATATGATTTATTAGTTGATAAAAAAGAATATCATAATTTGATAATTGAATTAGCAGAGAAATTGTCAAATAAAAGAAATGTACCTTTAAATGAACAATGTGAAAATGCATTAAAGTATATGGCTTGTCGAAGTGCTATTAAAGCTGGAAAGGAATTGAGCATTGTTGAGATGAATAAATTAATTGATGAGTTATTTACTGTTGAGAATAAATATACATGTCCTCATGGACGACCAACAATTATAAAGTATCCAATTTCTAAAATAGAAGAACAATTTAAAAGAAAGTAATGTTTTTGTAAATCCATAAACGGTTTTTAATTACTTGTTAGTAAAAATAAAAAAAAGAAATTTTTAGTAAAATATTTAAATGGTAATCTATTATT
>CAZQHZ010000024.1:0-13408 GCA_964593285.1 uncultured Methanosarcinales archaeon
TTGTTGAATTAAATGCAAACTCTGAAGATGGATGGAATTTTAGTCATTGGATTGGAAATGTTTCAAATAATCAAACAACAACCACAATTAATATAACTCAAAATGAAGAAGTAACTGCAGTTTTTACACAAAATGAATATACATTAAATGTTAATACACAAGGACAAGGAAATGTTGAAATTGATCCTATACAAGAATTTTATTTATATGGGGATATTATTAATTTAAATGCAATCGAAGAGGAAGGCTGGGCATTTACTAATTGGATTGGTGATGTAGAAAATTATGAATTAAAAAATACAACTATTTTTATGAATAATAATAAAATAATTGAAGCAATTTTTAAGCCATGTAATGTTTATGTTGATGAAACATATAATGAAGAAACAGAAGGTTTTGAAATTACACATTTCAATAATTTAGAAGATGCATTAGATGCTGTTTGTAAAAATGGAACAATTAATATTGAAGATGATGAAGAATTAAATATAACTAATTTGATAATTGAAGAAATTACAATTGGTGAAAATGAAATTAGATCTAAAAATATGACTGTTTCATTAAATGCAACATCAAATACAACAATAACTGGATATAGTTATTCAACAAACCCACATAATTATACAACATCTAATAGTACTATTTTAGTTGGGGAGGTTTTTTATGAATTAACATTATCAGATAATGATGCAGTTAGTTGGCCAATTTTTATCAATATAACTTATGATGAAAATGAAGTTGATGAAACTAATTTACTTGGATTAATGTATTGGAATCATAATACTAATGAATGGGAATTATACTCAAATACAGGTGTTGATAAAACAAATAATTATGTATGGGCATATGCTGATCATTTAACACCTTTAGCATTTGGTTTTTTAGGTCCAAATTGGGTTTGCGTAGAATATTCAAATTGTACAGTAAATGGATATAAACATTGTCTTGAAGTAAATGATTTGAATAATTTAGATGAAGAATATCAAGGAGATTATTCTGAATTTAGATTAACATGTGATTATTGTTCAATTTATGGTCCAACAATCAATGCTATCGATCATATTAGAGTTAATGAAGGAGAAATTGTTGATATTAATCTTGAAATAAATTCAGAAAATAATATACAACACAGTGTATCAAATCCACTAAATAACCAAGGACGTTGGCATACTAAAAGAGGAGATAGAGGACATTACGATATTACTATTTATGCAACTGATGGAATATGTGATGCAGAAAAAGAAATAAAAATTGTTGTAAATGAAGAAAGTCATCATTCACTTGGTATATCTAGTATTAACTATAATAAATTAGTAAGACCTGGAGATTTTGAAATATTTTCAATTAATGTAAATAATAATGGAAATAGAGAATTAAATAACATTAGAGCCTCAATATTTATTGATGAACTTGGAGTTTGGGCAAAATCTGGTCCTGTTAATTTGAGGGCAAATCAAGAAACAAATATTGATTTAACTTTAGATATACCTTATTATGCAGTACCAGGTGAAATAATTCCAGCAAGAATAGTAATAAATAATAATGAAATTAGAAGAGTTATTTATAGAGACATAGAAATTATTTAATTTTTTTTCTTTTTCTTATTAATAATCGAAAGTTTTATAATTAAGATTTTTAAACACTGATAAAATGACTAATAAAAATGAAGAAAAAGAAGATGATAATGAAGATTATTTAATATATCATGAATATGAAAAAAAATATGATTTACCAAAATATAATGATATAAAAAAATTATTAGATATTAGTTGCTTTGACGATAAAGATTTAGTTTTTAATATAATTAAAAAAAAAATACTTGATAAAATTGATAAATATATTGAAATATTAGATACAATAATTCAGCCAGATACAACAATTACTGCAATGTATGAAATGAAATATATAAGTGAAGAAGAAAGATTAAATGCTTTTAAAATTTATAAAAAATTAATGCACCATTATAGAAAAATACAAATTCTAGAAATTGAAAATAATGAAGAAAAAGATGCAAAGTTTATTAATTTATTTTTTAGGGAATTTGATGAAATAAAAAACCAACTTTTAGAAATTATAAAAAAACAAAAGGAATGCTGGAAAAATAATGAAAATACTAAAGATGATGTTTTAGCATATTTTGGATAATATATAATAAATCTTTAAATAATCACAAATAATTCTAAAATATATGAAATTTTTATGTTTAAAATGCAAAGGAAAAAATCTTTGTGGAAAAAATCCATGCCCTAATATAATAAAATTAAATTCAATCAATAAATTAAAAAAAATTAATTTAAATAAGGATTTTATCTCATTATCAAAAACTCCTTTTGTTGGTTATAATAATTATCCTAATGTAAATGTTGGTTTGTTGACAAATCAAAATTTAAAATACCAAAAAGAAGATTTTAATTCACCAAAATATTTATTTGAAAAAAAATATAATATTGAAAAAATTGTTGATTTTAGAAGCAGTACCCTAAATTCTAAATTTAGATATAATATTTATTCAAAAAATACTTTTAAAAAATTTATTGAAACAACAAAAGAAATTACATTATCTAAAAAACCAACAGAAATTGAAATAAATTTAAAAAATAAACCTAAAATTAATACTAATTTTGATGAAATTGTTGCACCAATTGGAATTAATGGTAATTTAATTAATCTAAAATTAAACTCTAATTTAAAAATTCATTCTAAAGTTGATAAAGTATATTCAGATACAGATTTAAATGCAACAAAAGCCTTAAATTATTTATATAAAAATAATTTTGATGAAACTTTTTTATCTAATAATTTATCAATTGGTAATTTTGGATTAAAGAATAAAAGAAAACTTGTTCCAACAAGATGGGCAATTACTGCGGTTGATGATAGTTTAGGAAAAAATTTAATTGAAGAAATAAAAGATAATAAAATAATTGATGAATACTATGCTTATTTTAGTGAATATCTTGGAAATTATTATTTAATTATGTTATTTCCTGAAAATTGGAGTTATGAATTATTTGAATTAACAACAGAAAACAAAAATAAAAAAGAAATATATTACATGACAGATTATGAAAATATCTTTAAAAGAAAATATTATGCAAAAAATTGCCAGGGTGGTTATTATACTACAAGACTTGCAGTTTTAGAAAAATTAAATGAAATAAAAAAAAAATCAAGTGTAATTGCTATAAGAATCATAAGTGAAGAATATTTTATACCCTTAGGTGTTTTTGTTACAAGAGAAGCTTCAAGAAAGACAATAAATCAAAAACCCATTAAATTTTCATCAAAGGAATTAATGCTAAAATATGCAGAAATTTTAATTAAAAAAAAATTTAACATAAATATTGATAAAATAATAAAACAAAGTAAATTATTAAATGAATTAAAAACTCAAAAAAAAATATTTGATTTCTAACAATATTTTTATATTAAAGTAAAATACAAAAAAATATGAAAGGAATTGCATTATGCCAAAAGGGATTTGAAAACATTGCTAGCGATGAAATAAATGAATTGATTTTTAAAGAAAGTATTAAAAATAATGGTTATTTAATATTTGATATAGATAATTTAAATGAAATTTTTAAACTGTGCTATTTATCACGATCGCTTAGTAAAGTAATGTTATTATTTAATTCATTTAAATTTGATAATAGTAATTTTCAATATAATTTAATTAAAAGCAACTTACCTTACAATGATTTAAAAGAATGGCTTGAAAATAATACTTTTAAAGTTAATACAATTAAACTATTAGAATTAGATGAAAATAGTACTAAAATTTCTAGTAAAATTGGTGAATTTATAATTAATAAAATATCTACAAAAGTAGATTTAGAAAATCCAAAATATATACTAACAAATATTATTTCAAAAAATAATATTTATGTTGGAATTGATTTTTCAAGATTTGATTTAAGTAAAAGAGATTATAAAATATATAATTTTGCATCATCATTAAATGGTTCATTTGCATATTGTGTTTTAAAATCTGGTGGATGGACAAAAGATAAATCGATAATTGATCCAATGTGTGGCTCTGGTGTTATTGCTATTGAAGCTGCACTTAAATATGCTAATAAATCACCACAATTTTATAGAAAAAACAATTTTAATCTTGAGTTTAACTTTGAAAAATTTGATTTAAAAATTAATAAAAATTATAAAGATTCAAAAATATATTGTTATGACTATATGTTAAATTGCATTAATACTTCTAAAAATAATGCAAAAATTGCTGATATTGATAAATATATTAATTTTTCAAAAACAGAACTTGAATGGCTTGAAACTAGATTTGATGAAAATTCAATAGACTATATTGTAACAAACCCATCAGAAGCATCAAAACATTGTAATATTAAAAAAATTAAAAAATTATATGATGAATTATTTTATCAATCAAAGTTTATTTTAAAAAAAAATGGAACTTTAACTATAGTTACACGTTCAAATAATTTAATAATAGAATTTGCAAAAAAACATAAATTCAATATGATAGAAAATAAAGAAGTTTATCAAGGAAAACAAAAATATAGTTTAATAATTTTAAAAAAATAAAGGGGGTTTAAAAAATGGCTGAAGAAATAATTTTTTCAAGTAAAGAAAATAAAAATATTCAAGAGATTGGAGAATTTTTAACACAAATTGGAGAAAAACTAAAAAATGAAGGTTCATTTAATTTAAATAAAGGTGATGAAAAAGTAAATATTAATCCGGTTGGTGAAACAAAATTAAAATTAAAATATGAAATTGAAAACAACAATAAACACGAACTTGAAATAGAAATTAAATGGAAACCAAATAATGTGGATGCAATAAAGATTTCTTAAAAATATTTTTTATGTTTTTCTTTTAAAAATTCATACTTGAAAATTTTTGTTCCTTGTTCTAATTCTTTTGCATTAACAAAATAGTTTTTCATGTTTTCAATTCTTTGAATTAAATTATTAGAATTATTTGTATAATTTTTTTGTAAATCTTCTTTTCTTTCTAAATATTTATTAAAATTATAATCAATTGCTTCATTTGTTATGGACATACAAAAAAAATCTCTTTTAATATTTTTAACTTCATCTTTATTTCCATAAATTAATTTACCACTAAAAAAACCATCAACTATTGAATAATCAAATTTATCATACAATTCATAAAAATCTTTAATATTAACATTGTGTATATCTATCCAACCTAAATTTTGAGTATGTGTAGCATTATTTGATATCATGAATATATCAATATCACTATATGCTTTATTAGAACCAATTTTCATAATATATTTTGCATCATTTAATTTATAATCTAAGTTATCTAAAATACTTAATATTTTTTCATCATTAAATTTTTTTGAAAAGCCCATTTCACAATAAATTAAATCAATGCCATATTTATCCTTAAATAAATTAAAATCATTAGCAATTAATTTTTCTTGTTTTGACAAATTATTATATGCACAATTAACTTCATTTTCTAAATTATTTTGTTTTAAAAAATTAGTTGTAAATAAAATTTCAAATCCTTTAATTCTTTTTTTATTTGTAAATGGTAGAAGTGAATCAATAAAATTATATTGAGTATTTAAAAAATTTTCAATATCACCTTTTTTTAAAATAATATCTTTAAATTCATTTCCTTGAATTGAATAATTAAAAAATAATTGTCTAAATAAACCAAACCTAACATAATTAAATAAATTAGTTGGTGAATTTTTATTAATGTATGAAATATCAGTAAAGGGATTAAAAAAACCAAAATTATTATCTAACAAATTTAAATTTCTATGCTTTTTTATTAGATTAAATTTATCATTAGATAAATTTAATATTGAAAATTTGTTTAATTTACAATTAAAATTATTTTTCATATAATCAGAAAAATGTTTTTTTATTTGATTCATTATTTTAGAGTAGTTAAAACAATATAAAAAAGTTTCTATTTTGTTAAAATAACCAAAATAATATAAATTTTAAAAAAATCCAATAATAAATGGTAAAAATTAATATTTTTTTAAATAAAAATGTACATGAAAATGCTTCTATTTATTTTGATAAAGCTAAAAAAGCTAAAAAAAAAATTGATGGTGCAAAAATTGCAATTGAAAATACTAAAGCAAAATTAAAAAAATTAGAGAAAAAAGGTATTAAAAAAGATAATACAAACGTTTTAATTTTAAAAAATACAAAAAAGGAATGGTATGAAAAATTTAGATGGTTTTATTCAAGTGAAGGTTTTTTAGTTATTGGTGGAAGAGATGCAACAACAAATGAAATATTAATAAAAAAATATACTGACAGCGATGATATAGTTTTTCATACAGATATGTCCGGTTCACCATTTTTTGTAATTAAAAAAAAAATAAATATTTTTGAAAATGAAACTATTGGAGAAGAAACATTACAAGAAACAGCAAATGCAACCGCTTCATTTTCTAAAGCATGGAAATTAGGATATTTAACATTAAATGTTTTTTATGTAAATCCAAATCAAGTCACAAAAGAAGCAAATCAAGGAGAATATTTGCAGAAAGGATCATTTATGATAAAAGGAAAAACAACTTATATAAAACCCACAATTGAAATTGCAATTTGTATATTTAATGAAAAAGTTATGTGTGGTCCAACAAATTCAATTAAAAAACATTCAAAAAATTATATAATATTAATACAAGGAGATAAAAAACCAAGCGATATTGCAAAAGAAATCAATAAAAAAATTAAAATTAATGATTTAGATGAAATAATAAGAGTACTTCCCTCTGGATTTTTTAAAATTAAAGAATATGTAATAAATAATTAAATCCAATCAATTTCATAATTATTTTTAAAATTTAAATACTCAAAACAAATATTATCAAATTTTATTGTTTTATCTTTTTTAAGATATGCTAAATAGATTTTTGCAAAAGGATGGTTTTTTCTAAAAACTTTTGATTGTTTATTAAAAAATTTATCTCTAAGACCTATATGAGATTTTACTTCAATAATTCCTTGATTAAAATCATTACCTAAAATATAAATATCAATCTCATAATTATTAGTTGCCCCATTATTAAAATGCTTATTTTTATAAATTTTTAAAATTTGAAAATTAAATAATTCTTCTAATCTTGTTTTTTCTTCTGCAATTAGATCTGTTAATTTATCGTGATAATTGTTTAATTTTTTAGACATATATTTAACATGTTTATGAAATATATATAGTTTTTTATTAATAAACCTAAAAATTAATAAATAAAACTATTTTCTTAAAAATTATAAATATTAATGGGGTGTTTTTTAATGATAAATGTTCCTTACGATGAAATTGTAAATAAAATAAAAGAAAATTCAAAACTAACAAAAGAAGATATTGAAAAAAAAGTAAAAGAAAAAATGGACCAATTATCTGGTTTAATTTCAAAAGAAGGTGCAGCATACATAATTGCTAATGAAAATGGAATTAAATTAATGGATACTAGTAATGAACTTAAAATAAAAGATATTTGTGTTGGTATGCGTGGAGTTAAAACAAATGGAAAAGTTATTAGAAAATTTCCTATTAATGAATTTGAAAGAAATGGAAAAAAAGGAAAAGTACAAAATATAATTATTGGTGATGAAACACAAAATATTAGAATTACAGCATGGCATGATATGGTTGATGTATTTGAAAAAATAAATGAAAATGATATTATTAAAATTGAAGGAGGGTTTGTTAAAGAAAACTTAAATCAAAAAGAAATTCATTTAAATAATCAAACAAAAATAGATATAAATCCAGAAGGAGTAAAAATTGATGTAAAAAATGAAATGCCAAAAATTAATACAACAAATACTATTCGCAAAAAAATTTCTCAATTAAGTGAAAATGATTTTAACATTGAATTAGTTGGAACAATTCTTCAAGCTTTTGAACCAAAATTTTTCCCAGCATGTCCTGTTTGCAATAAAAAAGTTAATTTAAATGCTGATAAATACGTATGTTTAGAACATGGTAATGTTACACCTAAATTTAATTATGTTATGAATATTGTACTAGATGATGGAACTGGTAATATTAGAACTGTATTTTTTAGAGATAATGTTTTAAAATTAGTTAAATTAACAGATGAACAAATACAAATATATAAAGATTCGCCTGAAAAATTTGAAGAAATTAAAACAAAATTATTAGGTGAAACAATTTTAATTAAAGGTAGAGTTGTAAAAAATCAAATGTTTGATAGACTAGAAATAATAGCTAATGACATAAAAGAGATTGATTTAGATGAAGAGATAAAAATTGCAAAAGAAAATAAAATTACTAATAATGACGATAATCAAAATACAATAAATGAAAAAAAAAATGATGAATTACCTTCAATTGATGAACTTTAAAGATGTATTTTAAAACACATTTAGCATTTTCTTTTTTTATATTATTATTAATTATATATTTTTTTGAACATTTATTTTTAGATTTTTCTAATTTAGAAAAATTATTATTTGCATTAATTTTTATGTTTGCATCATTATTTGCAGATCTAGATAATACTAAATCAAAATATGGTAAAAATATCTTTCCAATATCGTGGATATTTAAACATAGAGGATTTTTTCATAGTATATTTTCAGTAATTTTTTTTAGTTTAATAATCGCAATAATTAATATTTATTATGCAATTTCATTTTTTTTAGGATATTTAAGCCATATTATATTAGATATGTTTAATTATAAAGGTATAATTTTGTTTTATCCTTTTTCTAAATATAAAATAAAAGGAATTATAAAATCTAATGGCCTTTTTGATAAAACACTATTTTTAATATTTTTTTCATCAATATTTATAATGATATATTTAATAAATTCAAAATAATTTTTAAAAATATCATTCCAATTAAAAATTTATGAAATAATATATTTTAAAATAAAACAAACACGTTATAAATATTCTATTATCATAATAATTATGGCAATAATTTTAAAATCAGTTAATATAAATAATAACCATAATAATAATAATAATAATAATAATAATAATAATAATAATAATAATTTAATAAAAAAAATATTTTAATTGAAAATAATAAAATAAGCAGTATTTCTAATAAAATAAGTAATGAAAAAATAAAAAATATATTTAAAAAGTATAAGTATAATAAAATTGTTTATTGTGAAAACATAGTAGTAAAAAATGCCTGTAAATTTTTAAATTTAAATGGTGGAGAAATAAAAATTGGTAAACTTGCAGGTTTTCTAATTTTTATTATACTAATTGATTTAGACCATTATTCAATGATTCCAAATAATAATTTAATATCAAATTTAGTCTATTCTCTAAATCCTGAATGTATAAAAACAGTTATGTGTAATGGAAAAATAATTATGGAAAACAGAATTGTAAAAGATGAAGAATTAATTAAAAATAAAATTAAGCAAATAAGTTTAAAATTATTAAAATAATGTTAATTTATAACCAACACCTCAATTGAAATATAATAATGAAAAATTATATTTAATCTATTCGTTTAGAATAAATAATTATCATAATTATAAAAGATGTTAATAATAATAAAATTTGATTAATTAAAAATGCTATCAAAATATCTTCATTTTGATATAAATTTATTAAAAAATTATTTATTTCTATTGGATAAAAAATAATAAATAATATATTTACTATTGAATTAAAAAATAAAAAAAGAAATATAAATTTTGATAAAAATAAATATTTTCTATTTTTTATAAAAAAATTATAAATTGAAAATAAAATAAATAAAATTAACAATAAATTAATTATAAGTCCAAATTTTTCTAAGTGCAATAAACCAAACAATATAAATTTTGGTTTAAAAACCATATTTAAAATTAATAGAATTGATAAAAATAAAGATAATAAATAAATAAAATTTAATTTTTTTTGCTTCATAAAATAATAATAATATATTTATGTATAAAAATGTTATTGATATTTAGTAAATTTTCATAAATTACTTTGCTAAATAATATTTATCTTCTTTTTTAGCTATTAATCCTTCTTTAATTAATTGTTCAATAAATTTCAAAACATGCTCCCTTGGAACACCCGCATTTAATGCAATTTCTGAAGAATCTTTTGGTTTTTCTTTAAGTGAAAGCAAAATTAAATTTTTCATTAAAGCTACTCCATTATGGCTTAATGTTTCATTTACTATTTTTAATCTTTTTAATTCTTCACCAACCTTATGAAGTTTTGATAATAAATCATTAATGTAGCCATTAAATTCAAAAGCATCAAAATTTATTCTGTCAGGTTCTACAATTTCAATTGAAGAAGGCATATAATCTATACAAAACCAAGTTAAATCTTCAACATTTTTTGCAGAAAACTCAATATCTGCAAAAATATTATAAAGCTCTGCATCTTTTGTTTTTTTAGGCTTTGATATGTGTTGATCAAGTAATTCTAAGTTCGTATGATTTTCTTCTAATTTATCTATATAAAGTTTAATTGTATCTTCAATATGCTTTTTTGGTGCACCAATCATTTCTATAATTGCTTTGCAAATAATTTTTTTTTCTTTTACCATATTTTTTATAAAATAAAAGTTTGTTTAAATATTTTTCTACATTTAATTTAAATTTATTTTTAAAATAGTCAATTTTATAAATAATTATAATAAGTATTATTAAAATTACAATTATAAAAAATGAAATTAATTCTTTACTTTTAATTGAAACAGACTTAAATAAAAAACCAGAAGTTAATAAATTAGTATCATTTGATTTAACATCTAAATTATTTTCTTTTGAATTTAATAAATTGTTATTAGTAATGTTTTTTTGATTATTAATCGATTTTGATGAATTTTTATGAGTTAATTTTTCATCCTCTGTTACTGAAAAATTAACTTGAATATATTTTAAATCTAAAAGTTTATTATCATCAAATAATTTTAAAACATAAATATTGTTTTCTTTAAATGCGTATACTGGAATTTTTAATTTATCTGTTGAGTTTATTTCATATATTGAATTTTGACTTTTTGAAATTATTTTTACATATACTTTATTTTCAATATTTTCAAAATTTGCAAATAAATTAATATTTTCATTATAATTTCTAACAAGTGTATAAAAACTTTTTATTTTTGGAATTTTATAGTTATTAGAAGTTTCATTACTATCAATTGTATTGTTAGATTCAATAATTTGACACATATTATCTAAATTATCATTAATTGTTAAATTTTTTTTTGAAATAGTATCAATCCCTTCAATAATTAATTCATACTCACCATTAGCAAATTTATTATTACAATTACTTTTCATAGTTATTGGAATTATAATTCTTTGATCTACATTTTTTCCATAAATGTATAATTTTGTGATTTCTGATAGTTTAGTTGTATTATTTTTTATGTAAGCTGATATTAAAGATTTTGATGAATCTGCTTTTTCTATTTTTAAATCTAAAAAAAAAGTTTCACCAAAACTAATATGGTTGTCATGAATTGAATTTATATTATTAATAATTATTTTATTTTCAAATAATTCTAAATTTTTTTCACTTTTAACAATTATTAATTTTGAACTATTAAAATATGTATTATTTTCAAGATTATATAAAATTGAATTTATAAGGAAACCTTCTTGAACTAAATTTGTCCTTGCAGTCCATGTTTTTTGATTTAAATTAGTTGTGTTAAATTTATTCTTTATTATATTCCTATTTAAATCTTCAATCCAGTATTCGATTATAAAATTATCTTCTAAATTTGTATCATGATTAATTAAAACAGAACTGCCTTCTTCATAAAATTTTTTATCTAAATTTGTAGTAAAAAAAATAGAATTATTGATATTATTTGCACTATTATTATTAATAGTATTATTTATTGTACAATTATTTAAATTTTGATTAATAATGTAATCTTCTAAAATAGATATTATATAATCACAACAATATGTTTCATTAAATTCATTATTTGCATTTATTAAAAAAGAAAAATTAATTAAAACAAATATAAATATCAAAATAAACTTCAAATTAAACAATTTTTTTATTTTTGCCATAGATTTTATTAAACAAAAATTATTAATTAAATTTACTAAATTTTTTAATTGATTTTTTTAAAAATTATAAAAAATTTTCAAAAAATAAAATTATAACATAAATAATTACAAAAATTTCGAAAAAATAACACAATTTATTAAATTTATATAAATTTAATGAACATGTGCTGGTAGAAAAAAAGTAACAGAAATTATTATTAAAATACCTAAAATTATTGCAATAATATGAATTATTGAATCTTTTATATTGTTGTATCTGTGTAATTGTGGAACTAAATTAGATGCTGCAATATATAAAAAATTACCAATAGCAAAAGGAATTATAAAATGATTAATTTCATGTGTATAATTAACTAAAATAATTCCAAACAATGCACCAATTACAGCGGTTAATGCAGAAACAAAATTAAACAATAATGCTTTTAATTTTGAAAACCCAGAATATAAAAGTATCCCAAAATCTGCAATTTCTTGAGGTATTTCATGAAATAAAATAGAAATAGTTACAGTTATTCCAAGAACGATATCAACAGTATAACTTACTGCAATTAAAAGTCCATCAATAAAATTATGAATTCCATCACCTATTAAATTAATTGGTCCAAGAGTATATGCATGATTATGTACGTTATTTTTTATACATTTCTTTTTATGATTAAAGTGAATAAATTTTTCAATAATAAACATAACTAAAAATCCAAACAATATATAAAAAGCGACATCAAAATTATAATCATGAGAAAAAACTTCAGGAATTAAATTAAAAAAAACAGTGCTTAATAAAACTCCAATTGATAAGCTAACTAAAAATAATAAACTTTTAGTAGAAATTTTTTTTTTAAGTAAAAATGGAATTACTGCAATTACAGAAATCAAAGAAATAAAAAATACACTTATTAATGCATAAATTGCTTCCATTTTAAAATTTAAATGTTTTAGTATTTTTAACTAAATTAATTTTATTTTTAGTTCCTTTTAATAATTTTTCAATCTCAGATGGTGAAAATTCAATAATTCCAGAAGAATCTTTACCCATAAAACAAACTGCAACAGATTCTTTTTTTGGATTTAATAAATCTTCATTAATTAATATTTCTTTTAAATCACATTTGGATTCAAGCCTTACAATTCCATCTTTATTTTTTTTTTTTACTTTTATAATCATTATAACCACCAAAATTTATCAAATTTAATATTGGGAAACAAAATAAATATATAAAATTTGTTACTACTCTAAATAAAAAACTATTTAAATTAGTAAAACATTTAAAATATTTATAAAATCTATATTAATATATTATTCAAAATTATATGGCGACTGTGGTGTAACCTGGTTAGCACATGGGACTGTGGATCCCATAGTTCGAGTTCAAATCTCGGCAGTCGCCCTTTTTTA
>CAZQHZ010000025.1:0-13228 GCA_964593285.1 uncultured Methanosarcinales archaeon
ATTTTTATAATCTAAAAAGAATATTAGGTTATTATACAATAACAATTATTCTGCTAAAATCTATATATGTCAAATTTTATATATATTAGTAGTTGTGGTTTTTATTTTAAAAATGGCTGATAAGAAAGAATGAGTATTTATATTCTTTCTTAGCCATATTAATTTCTATATATTCTGTCAATTAAGTGTAGTTATAATGTCATTTATGGATTTAAATTACAAAATTTCTTCTCTATTGTCAATTCTAAAAATTTATATTTTTTCTTTTTTTTCACTATTTAGTTTCCATTATCATTTGGTTTTAAATTGTATAAATCATTTAATAGTAATTAGTTATTGATTTCTTCATGTTCCAACTTCTAAGTTTGCATCGTTAAAAAATATAAGTTCGTTTATGCTTGGTACGATGCCATATTTTTCCCAGTAGGAAACTCTTTGTTCTTTTATCCATAGTTCTTTTGTTATCATAGTTATCTACCTCCTATTTATTTATGATAATTTGGTATGTTATTTTTTTTAAAAAAGATTTTAAAGAAAAATCTTATAAAAAATCTGAGAAAACCTACCAAAAATTTAAATAATACATTTATAAACATTGTAATAAGATGACACTAACGCCTTTAACACCATCGTGGTTTTTTGGATATAATGTTGCATTGGAATTAGTATTTGGAGTCATTACTCTTATTGTTTCATTGTATGCATTAAAGATATACAGAACTATTAATCTCAATCACATAAAATATCTTAGTTTATCTTTTGCTTTTATATCATTATCTTATATTATAAAATCAATATTTAATTTTCTTATAATTTTCAAAATAAACGAAAACATATTAGGGATAGTGAAGATACAATCAATAGTTTTTTTTGATGCGATTGGGTTGTATGCACATATATTTTTCATGACTTTGGGCTTGGTAACTCTTACTTTTATGACATTTAAATCAAAAAAAACAAGAATTTTATGGCTTATGCTTGTAACATCATTATTTGCAATTTTTTTAAATATAAATACTTGGTTTATGTTCTTTTTATTTTCAACAACCTATCTTTTATTTTTATCTTTGCATTTCATAAGTAATTATTTGCAGAATAGACAAAAAAAAATTTTGCTTATAGCTTTGGCATTTCTTTTTTTACTTTTTGGAAACTTTCACCTTTTAATATCTATAAATCATCAGCTTTCTTATGCTATAGGTCCTCTTCTTGAATTTGTAGCATATTTGTTGATATTAATTAATCTTTATATGGTGAAAAAAAAATGAATAAGAAGCGTGATCGGCTTGAGATTATACACGATATACTATATTCTATAAGGGAAAAATCAGGAGTAGTTAAGCAGACTCACATTCTTTACAAATCAAATCTTTCACATCAAATGCTTGTTGAATATGTAGGAGAGCTTATTGAGAAAGGTTTTATTTTTGAAAAAGAAGATAAAAAAGGCAAAAAACACTATAGGCTGACAGATAAAGGGTATAATTATTTAAATGATTATAAGACTATTCGAAATTTTGTTGATTCTTATGGATTAAATTAAATTTTGATAGCAAAAATTTTATCATTAGTGTTTTAGAATAATTTAAAATTATTTTTGTAGATTTATTCTTAAGGATATTAATGCAACTACTTTTTTTATTTTAGATTGTTCTTTAAAATTGAGTTTAACTTAAAAATTTATTAAAGTTTTATATAACATCTCTGTATTTAAATACAAGCAAACTAGAATAAATTTATATTTTTTAAATATAATTGAATTGTAATCAGACTAAATTTTTAAGCCCCCATAAAAAGTGTGAGCTAAATAAGTTGTCTTATAATTCTAGAAAATAAAAAGCATTCAATCCAAAAAAAACAATTTATTTAAAAAATTTCTAAATTTATTTACATAATTAATAGATTTTTTATTTTTATTATATATTTTTTTAAAATTATAAGCAATTGATATTAAATTAAATTATTATTTGTTTCGCTACACTGCACGCTTACTTCATTTAGTTATATTTTAGGTATATAAAAATGATTGAGAGATTTCTTTGAAAGTTTTATTTAAATTTTTGGTTCACAAATACTAAAGGACTACTTTTATCTTCATCTAGAAAGCATTAAAATATGGATTTTATAAAATTTTTTAAATTTTATAGATATTTATAACAAATTAATTTTTATTTTTTTATGAAGTGCTTAATTTTTAAAAATTTATTTTTTAATTAACATAAGAAGAATTTTTAAAATCAAAATAAAATCATCTAAATATTATGATTTTTTTTAACAGAATCATTCAATTTTTAAAATATAATTTGTTTTGTAAATAAAATGATACAATCAATTGCAAGTATATTGTTTATAGTGCTTCTTATAAGCATTTTATTGTTGTCTTTTATAGATAAGCGAAAAAAACGAACCATTAGGAAAATTCCAAATGTTTCTTTTATAGTTCCATGTTATAACGATGGCGATTCTGTTGAAGATACTATTAAAAGTATTTATGAAGTTGCAGGAAAAAATACTGATATAATTGTAATTAATGATAAAAGTACTGATAATAGTAGAGGAGTTCTTGATAGGCTTTATAAAAAACATAATTTCACTATCTTTCATAATGATAAGAATTTAGGAAAATCTGCAAGTCTTAATAAGTACTCCACAAAAGCAAAATATGACATAATTTTTTTTGTTGATGCGGATGTTATAGTAAACAAAAAATCTTTTTTTGATGTATTAGCAAGACTTAAATCCAAAAAAGTAGGAGGTGTAAGTGCTCCTTATGTTCCTAAAAATAAGGGTTTTATTCCCCTTATGCAAAATATAGAATATAATATGATGTCTTTAGTGCAAGGTTCATATAATGTTTTCTCAGCGATAGCTTTGTGGGGTGGTTTTATTGGAGTAAAAAAAGAAGCATTTTTTAAAGCTGGAAAATTTAGTCTTAATGCTATAACTGAAGATATGGATTTGGCATTTAAACTTAATGAACATGGCTATAAAGTTGAACAAAGTTTTTTCCCAATAAAAACATATGTTCCTGACAAATTTAAAATGTGGTTTAAACAAAAAATTCGATGGAGTTCTGGTGGATTTCAATGTTTTATTAAACACTTAAAAGTATGGATTAAAAATCCAATTCATGTTTTGTTTTTATTTTCCTATAGTATCTTTATGATATCAGCAGTATTTGTATTAATTAAAAATATCTTTTTTTTTAATAATGTTATTACATATTTTATTTTTGTAAATGAAACGGTTTCGTTGCTTACAAGTTTGAAATTAACAGGTATATTATATAGTGCATATATTATTAAAGATATTTTATGGATGTTAGCATTTACTTCTTTTTCACTGCCATATGTAATTCCTTTAATTACAAAAATTAAAAAAATATATTTAGCATTATTGGTAGTGCCTTTTTCAATAATATATATACCTATTTTCTCTACTGTGTCACTATTTGGAGCAATTTATTTTTTATATAATAGAAAAAAATACAGGAACAATGTTAGGGCTTGGTAAAAAAAGTTAATATAATCAAATCATTTCTATTTTTAATTTTTAATCAATATTTATGTAGGATTCAAATTTAATTATGTGGATGTAGTTTTTTAGAATTTACTTATAATTAAAAGTAAAACACAAAATTAATAAAGTTTAGATGTTTATTTATATATATATTTAAAATATAAATATTTTTTATTAAAACACAAAATTTTAAATTTATGTAAAATTATATATTATCTTTGCAAAAAAACCAGTAAAAAAGTTGATTTATTTATAAAAAATGAAAGAAAAAAAATTTAATCAATATTTTGCAACTTTAATAGTTATATTATCTATATCATTTCTTTTATACACAGTTATTAAATTTGCAAATGGTTTTTTTGGAGCGTTACTTTTGTATGTTTTATTTTTTCCGTTCTATAATTTTATGATTAAAAAGAATATTAATAAAAAATTATCTGCAGGATTTGTAATTTTTATTGCTTTTTTAGTAATCATCATTCCTTTATTATTAGTATTAGCTTTAATAGGAAATGAAGTTGCTCAAATTTTTAAGAATCCAAGTTTAATAGAAGATATAATTAATTTAGAAAATATAAATATCACAAAATTTTTACCTTCTTTTAATACTGAAGTTTTAGCTGAAAAATTAACAAATTTAGGTACTTCAATAATGCCATTATTTGTCAATTTATTTAGCAACATTGGGTCAGTTATAATAAATATTGTAATTGCGTTTTTTTTATTATATTTTATGTTAATTCAAGGTCCTTTATTTGATAAAATAAAAAAGATAATTCCTTTTAATGAAAAAAATAGACAAGAATTGGTTGTTAAACTTAAAGAGATATCACGTAGTACAGTCCTAGTTGGTGGAATTATTGCTTTAATACAGGGAGGGTTAATAGCGATTAGTTTTTTGATATTTGGAATTAATGGAGCTTTTGTATGGGGTTTTATAGCAGCTATTTTATCTTTTTTACCAATGATAGGTCCACCAGTTATTTGGATACCTGTAGCTATTTTTCAATTAATTCAAGGAGATTACTTTTCAGGTGTAGGAATACTTATTTTTGGTTTAGTATCAATTAATGTAGATGATTTTATTAGACCTTATTTAGGAAAATCAATTGCAAAAATACATCCTTTAGTAACTCTCATTGGTATATTTGTTGGTATTCCACTATTTGGACTTATTGGTGTTTTTGTTGGACCTTTATTAATTGCATTTTCTGTATTAGTTTTAAAATCATACCAAGAAGAATATATCAACTAAAATTTCTTAATATTTCTAAAAGACTTCTAAAATTAATATTTTGAACATTATATGTTTCAACTGCAGGTGTTGATAAACAACAATTACAAATATTAGAATTTACAATTTCAGACCTACAACAACAACTACTAATTTTACCATTATAAATAATAAGACTTCCCCATACTGGCTTTTGCCAATTTCCATTTTTCAAATAATTTAAAGCAGATTTGGTATTACAAATTTTTTTACCATATTTTTTTTTTAATATAAATATTTCCTTAATAATATTATTTTTTAACTCTTCATATATCTCTATATTACTTGAATTAATATATGGAATAAAAAAATGAAATAAAATTCCTTTAATTTTTTTTCTAAATAATATATCTTTTACATAAATTCCAAAATCCTTATAATTTAATTGAGATATAGTAAAATTAATAAAAATTTTTTTATGTTTACTTTTTTTTATATTATTTAAAATTTTATCAAAAGTATTTCCTCTTATACTATTATGGGTTTTTTTATTACCATCAAGACTAACCCAAACATAATCTGCTAAAGTATTTATAGGTATAGTTCCATTAGTACATAATAAAATTTTATAAAAACCAATTTGTTTTGCTAATTTAATTATATCTTCAATGTTTTTCTCATTATATTTATATAAAAATGGCTCTCCCCCTGTTATTTCTAAAAACCGTATACCTTTTAGATATAATTTTTCCATATCTTTTTTAATTTGTTCATATGGTATATTATTTCCTTTTTTACTAGAAACATTGCAATGTTTACAATTAAGATTACATAAATCATTAATTATTATAGCTCCATTAAATGGAATTTTTTTTTTTAAAATTTTTGTTTTAATTAAATAATTAATTCCATAAAATAAAAAATTAATTTGTTTTATCATTTAATTTAACACCAATTTATCAGGCCATGCGTTTTTCATACATGTTCCCCATGTTTTATTTAAATAAGTATGTGTATATTCTTGTTCTATTAAATGAAATAAATATGACCCTTTTTTAGTAAGTCTAAAATTTTTTTCTTCCTTTTTAATCAACCCAAATAATCTTGCTATATTTAATTCTAGAAAAAAAGTATTATACAAATTTTTCTTAAATAATTTTTTAAATTCGTCTGATAAAATAATGGTATTATAAGATTGCCAAAACATCCAAAACATCATTTCATCTCTTTCTTTTAAAGTATTTGATAAAGCAATAGGAATTCTTTTTTTTGATTCTAAAATATAATCTTTAACAGAGAATGTATTTATTGTAAATTTATTTCCAATTAAAGATGTTGAACTAGCACCAATCCCTAAAAAAGAATTTCTTGTAATTGAAGAATATCTAATAGAATTGTTTTTTGTAAATGACCATATAGAACTTCTATAATATCCTTCATTCCTAGCAATTTCTATAAATTCTGTTAAAATTTTTTTTCTTTGCCTATTTGATGTTAATATATTTTTACCTTTAAAATGTTTTTTGCCAAGTGATGTAAAAGTGAAAGGAATTAAAGGATATGTTGAAATTTGATCTACACCTAAATTAATTGCCTTTTTAAAATCTTTTATGTGTTGTTTTATAGATACATCTTTTATTCCAAATAATAAATCAACATCAACACTTTTAAAACCAATTTTTAATACATTCTTTAAAACTATTTCTGGTTTATATGAAATATCATATCTTGTAATTTTTTTTAAAACTTCTTTATTAAAAGATTGTATACCTAAACTTACCATTGTAACTTTAATATCTTTTAAATATTTTAAAGTTTTAATATCACAATCACATGGATGTAATTCAACTGCAATTTCTCCATTAAAATTAAAATTATTTTTAACATATAAAAAAACTTTTTTTAAACCTTCTTTTAATAAAGAAGGAGTTCCACCACCAACATATATTGAATTAATTTCATTATCTAAAAATTTATTTTTTAATAAATTTAATTCATTAATTAAACTTTCAATATATTGCGCTGATAACTTTTTATCATATAAAATTTTATTATAAGGGCAAAAATTACATATCTTCTTACAAAAAGGTATATGAATATAAAGACCAATTTGTTTAAATTTTGGACTATATTCTATTTTTAAAGCCTTATTAAATTCATAAGGCTTAATTCTTCTTGCTAAAAATAATCTTAATAATTTTGTTAGCATTAAATCAAGAATTTAAAGATTATATATAAATTATTTTATTAAAAAAAAATTTATGATTTATATATAATCATTATTTATATTTTAATATTTATTAATTTTTAAAAAAATTATAAATTATATAATTGTTTTTTAAATAAAAAATTTCTAAAAAAATGAAAATATTTTTTCTATTATTTTATATCAAATTTTATAAATTTTTAATTTTAAGATATATTTATAAGCTTTTTTAGCTTAAATTAACATTTTTAAAGTATATTTTAATTTATTTATATAAAAACAGGTGAATTAACCACTAAATGGTAACAAAAAACAAAACATTTAAATAGTTATTATGTTACTACTATGTTATGACATTAGAAGCAATATGTGTGGAAACTGATCCTGGGAAAAAAAAGGAAATCAAACTCTCTGGAAAATTAAGAGGTTCAAGTAGTTTAGATGCAAATTTAAATGAAATACTACAACCATATTCGCTAAAAGATGGAAGTACTATTTTAGGCACAAAAGCAGTAATTATCAATGTAAATGGTTTTATGCAAGAATTTTTAGAAAAATACAATTTATCAACAGATATAATAGATGAATTAAATAAAAAAATAAATAATTATTCAACTTATAAAATAGATGATGCAGTAGGATTTAAAAGTTATTTTTGGGATAATACTTCACAAGTACACCATCGAGATATAATGAGCAATTATTTTAAAAATTTAGAAAAACAGTTAAATGTAATCTATGAAGAAAAAATGAAAAAAGAATATTTTACTGATGAAGAATTTGAAAAAGAATTTAAAAAAATAGAAAATTTGGATACTGCTTTAACCGATTTAAACGAAGGATTAGAACAATTATATAAAACAAAAAAAAGTGGAAAACAAGAATTGACTAAAGCTGGAGAACTTATTTTAAAATACTCACAAGGATATCAATTGTCATCAAACAATATAGAAGAGAAAAATGATTTATGGAAAAGTCAGATAAGAAGAGTTGAACTATCTTCAGGAATAACAAAAGATCAAGATACATATAGCATAAAAATTCCAAAAAATGAAACAAGGCGTAGTGTTCAATATTTTTTAAATTGTTTAGAAAATGTAGAATATAAAACAAATACATTTGAAATGCCTAAAAGTGCAGGGTATATAGGTGAAAGTATAGATGTTTTAAATGTAGCAACACACAGAAAAAAGAATGGAGATTATTTATCAAAAGAAGGCAATATTAAAACTTTAAGAATAAATTACACAAAAAACTAAAAAAATTTTTTTAATTTTAAATTATATTTAAAGAACCATATTTTTTTTCTAAAACAACCATAGATTTATCATAAATGTTATCTATAGAATCATATTCTACTTGTTTTAAGCCAAAACATTCTGTGTTATTTATTTTAAATCTTGAAGGTGTTTTATTTAAATGACCAAAAAAGTAATTTTTCGGTTTAATCAAATTTATCAAAGTAGATAAATTTTCAGAACCATTATTTTTTGCCTCTACTGGGTGCATATGGGTTAAAAAAATGTCTAAATTTTTTAAATAAAGTGCATCAAATAAAGCATTTTCATTAATAGAGATAGAGGGATCTTTTTTGATACTATTTGGTCTAGATTTTTTTTCAATCCCACCAATTCCTGCAAAAGTTACATATTCACCATCATCTGCATAAACAATGGTTGGTTTACTATCTGATAAATAAAGTATTTTATCATTCAAATAATGAAAATTAGAATTTAAATTCTTATCTTCTAATTTTTTTAAATAAGAAGCATCATCGTGATTACCTCTTGTAAAAAACAATTTAGCATCGATACTTGAGTAAAAATCATTTTTAGAAGAATTAAAATATTTTTCATAAATTGAGCTGTTTTTTAAAAAATCATATATTTTTAATTCATTAGGATTTTTTTTTAAAACTCTTGATTTTACATAAGGTGGTTTGTTTGGATCATACACGCCTAAATCACCTACTTGTAAGATTAAATCTATTTTATCTTTATTTTTCCTTTGCCAATCTCTAACGGATTTATAAACTCCTTCTATATTTCCATGAACATCTCCAAAAACGCTTATAATCATAAAAATTAGGAAAAAATAACAATTTATAAAAGTTTCTAAAAATAACTATCAAAAAGTAGTTAATTTTAAATGTTAATGGCTTTATTTATTTTTCAATCATTTTTTTATATAAAATGTTAAAAAAATATATCTTTGCTGTACAATAACTAAACATTTAAATTCAGAAATTCTTCATAAAAATTATGGTAACAAAAATATATTTTGCAGGTTCAATCCGCGGTGGACGAGATGATAAAGAATTGTATCTACAATTAATTAAACACTTAGCAAAATACGGCAAGGTTTTAACAGAACATGTAGGTTGTGAAAATTTAACAGAAACTGGAGAAAAAACACAACAGGATGAATTAATATACAGTCGTGATATGTCTTGGATTAAAGAATCAGATGTTTTAGTTGCAGAAGTTTCAAAGCCTTCAATTGGTGTTGGATATGAAATTGGAAAAGCTGAAGATATGAATAAAAAAATATTATGTCTTTATAGAAAACAAAAAAATAAAAAATTATCTGCAATGATTAATAAAAACCCTAATTTAAATGTTGTAAAATATGAAACATTAAAAGAAGCAATCATGCATATTGATAATTTTTTTATAGCATTAAAATAATAACTTACTAAAAAAGAAAAATTTAAGTACTCTTTTTTTATTTCTTTTTTTATGGACAAAGTAATTGTTGCATCAAAAAATCCTGTTAAAATAAAAGCAGTTAAAAATGCTTTTAAAAAAATGTTTGAAAACCAAAAATTTGAATTTATTTCAATATCTACTAATTCAGAAGTTTCAAATCAACCAAATACCAGCAATGAAACTTTTATTGGAGCAAAAAATAGAGCAAATAATGCTTCAAATGAATATAAAAATGCTAAATTTTATGTAGGCATAGAAGGTGGAATTGAAAAAAAACAAAAAGAAATGGAATCATTTGCATGGGTTGTTATAAAATCTGAAAATAAATATGGTAAGGCAAAAACTGGAACCTTTTTTTTACCAAATAAAATTATTAAATTAATAAATGAAGGAATGGAACTTGGTGAAGCTGATGATATAGTTTTTAAAGATAATAATTCTAAACAAAAAAATGGTGCTGTTGGGATTTTAACAAAGAATGTAATTGATAGAAAAAAATATTATATGGAAGCTATAATTTTAGCTTTAATCCCATTTAAGAATAAAGAATTATATTAAAAAATTTAATTATTAAAACACAAATCAAAAAAGTCGCATTTGCCTCGTCCCCAATTACATAAAATTGATTGTTTTTTTGGATAATCACCCATACATTTTGAAATAGTATTATCATGTATTTTTTTAATTTCACATCTTCCAAATTCAAGTAAATCTTCATCAACAAAAATAACTCTCTCACCATGTTTTAATAAAAATAAACCAACTTCATTAGGATATTTTTCATATTTTTCATGATATAAAAGAGAGTAAATAGATAACTGAAGTTTATAATCGTTTGTAATTGCATCTTTTTTTGAAGTTTTATAATCAATAATCTTTATATTTTCTTTTGTTTTATAGATTGCATCAATAAATCCTTGAACACCCATCTCTTTAGATAAAAAGTGTTCTTCTGAAATTGGTTTTAATTTATTGAAGGCTTCAATTAAATTATCATTTGTATTAGCCTTTTCAATTTTTGAGATTAAATCTAAAAGCCAAAATTGTAACATGTCTTTAGTTTCATCTAGATAAAAATTTATTTGATTTTTAGTTAAATCTAATTGATTAAATTCATTTTTTGCAAAATTCCAATGTTTAGAAATTAAATCATGTAGTATTATTTTAAAATAAAATTGATAATTATTTTTAGGAATATTTTTTATATCGAATGTAAAAAAATCTTCAATAACGCTATGAGCAATTTTACCTCTTATTAGATGAATACTTGGCTTTGTTTTTATTTCTTTTATATAATTAAAATAGTATTTTCTTGGACATTGCCTATATGTATTAATAGAACTTGAACTTTGTATTCTTGTAATTGTACATTTGTTAAGTTTTTTTTTGGTTATAAAACTCATTCTTCCTCACTACTTAATTCCTCTTCATTATTTTTTGAAGGTGTTTTATAAGTAGGCATTTCATCTTTTTTTTTAAGATTTGTTTTTTCAAAAACCATTTTTTTAATAAAACCTGTATCTTCATGTTTTTTTGTTAAAATATTAATGTTTGTATCTATCTTTTTTTTAACCATTTATAGCATAAAATTTCAAATTATTTAAAAGTATTATGTATTTTATTTTTAAATGAAGTTATTTAATTATTCCATAACCAATTAATCTAAATCTATTACCTAAAAGTCTAGAAATTGTAACTCTTGATTTTTTTTCAACACAAACTGGTAGTTTCAATTTACAGCTAATTATATTTTTAGTAATATCAGTTACAATTCCAACTGTTGCTGCAGAATTAACATTTAACATTAAAGCTTCCATTTTTTTAATTGGTTCAACTGTTAAATCTTCTTTACTTCCAACAACTCTTTTTAAAAGATTAACTTCTAATTTAAGATTATATAAAATTTCTGGAAGTTTATTTGGTAAGCCAACTAATGAACCAGTTAATTTATCAGATTTTACAATTGATGGGTCAAGTGATGTTGATATTGCAATGGATCCTCCTGGAGTTGCTTTTTTAATAAAATTATTACCTGTTGCAATTGATGTAATTTTTGTTTTAATAGGTTTACTTATTTGTTGATTTTTTTCTTCAACACGAATCCCAGGTCTAATTTCAATTTCATCTCCTTCTTTTAAAACACCCTGAATTAGGCTTCCACCTAAAATTCCACCATTTAATGTTTTAATTTCTTGCCCTGGTTTATTTATATCAAAACTTCTTGCAATAAGCATTCTTGGTTCAAGTGTTTCATCTCGTTTTGGTGTTGGAATTATTTCCTCAATAGCTTTAATTAATATATTTAAATTTATATTATGTATTGCAGATATTGGAATTATTTTGGAATCTTTATAATCTGTTGATTTTAAAAATTCTTTAATTTGTTTATAATTTTTTAAAGCTTTATCTTTTGAAACTAAATCAATTTTATTTTGAACAACAATTACATTTTTAATGCCCATTATCTGTAATGCCATTATATGTTCTCTTGTTTGAGGCTGTGGGCATGTTTCATTTGCTGCAACCATTAAAATTGCACCATCCATAATTGTTGCACCTGCAAGCATTGTTGCCATTAAACTTTCATGACCTGGTGCATCAACCAAACTTATTTTTCTGATAATTTTTGTTTTAGCATTACATGTTAAACATTTTTCACTAGTAGTATAAGAAATTTCTTCATCACATTTTTCACATTTTCTAATTGTTGTATCAGCATAACCAAGTCTAATTGTTATTCCTCTTTTGATTTCTTCAGAATGAGTATCTGTCCATCTTCCTGTTAATTTTTCAGTTAATGTGGTTTTACCATGATCAACATGTCCAATTAAACCGATATTTACATGTGGTTGTAAATCTAATGTTTCTTTTTTTGTAGTTTTCTTAGATTTAATCTTTTTATTTTCTTCTTTTTCTGCAGCCATTTTGTTAATTATAAAAAATTATATTTTATTTTTTTCTTCCTTTTTTGTTTCGCTACTATCTTCATTTATTTCTAATTTCTCTTTACCATATTTTAATATTTTTAAATTAATTTGAACAATTTTATCATAAATTGTATTTCCTGCAACAGTTTTTCGAATTTTCATTCCATTTCTGGTTTTTTTAATTCCAACACCGCTTACAGCGAATATTTTTCGTTTTCCAGCTAAATCAACATCTTTTCTCATTGGAAAACCAGAATTATCACTTCCACCAGTAATTAAAAATTCATAACCTTCAAAATTAAAATTATCTCCTAAAACTTTTTCATTTATCTTTTTGCCAATAAAATATTTTGCAACATCATCTTTTACTTCTCTTTGATAACTTTTTCCTGTTTTTGTATCGTTTATCACTAATTTAAATTCTACCATTTTTTTCCTCCTAAACCCAAGTTTTAAAGTTTAAACTCAGTCTTTTTATTAATCCTTTATTTTTATATAACTTCTATAAAAAGTAATTTAATAGGATTTATATTGCTTAGAACAAAATAATTATTTAAAAAGCTATTGGTTTTAGTGATTAAAATTAATTTTTATAAAAAATAAATAAAAACTTTTTTAAAAAGAAACAATTTTTATAATATAATGAGAAAAAATA
>CAZQHZ010000026.1:0-11987 GCA_964593285.1 uncultured Methanosarcinales archaeon
TATAAATATATACTTCTTTATTATCTTTTGTTTTGGTTTTATATATTAAATCAGTGAAATGCTCTTTTAATTTAGTATCAACAAAGCTATCTTTTATTGGTTTTAAGTAATTTAAATCAATTAAAGGAATTATCTCTTTTGGGAGATAATTTTCTAAAAAGCTTTTTGCAGTTTTTATTTCTCCTAAAATTGATTTAATATATTTGTCATGAATATTATCTTTTTTCATTAAATAAATTATTAATTACTCCTTAATATAATTAATTTTAAAAAAACAGAAAATCTTTCAATAAAATTGAAGATATTTTTTAGAAATTAATTTTTAATTTATTTTTTTTGCAATTTCTAAAGATTTTTTGGAATGTTTTATTAAATTTTTATATAAATAAATTTCGAAAAATTTATTAATAAATTAATAATTATATACAATAGCAATGCGCTTAGGCGTTTCACCTTAAGTGGTGGGACAAATAAGGATACAGTTCCCAAAAGGGGAACTCTGGTTGCTATTTTTTTCTTATCAATTCTTTTAATTCATTTATATTTATTTTGACAATTATATCATTTGTATGTGTAATTTTACTTCTAAATCTTTTTGTAGCACTATCTATAAAACTTGGTTTATTAAATTTAGCTTGCACTATATCTTCTTTTATCTATTTTTTAAATTATCAAAAATCACCCTCAAAATCATTAAATAATTCAATTGCTAATTTATCTTCTAAATTAGTTGATTTTAAAATTAAATATATTATTATAGCTGTGTGAAATCTTAAAATAAATCTTTTTTCATCATAATTTAATAAGCAATTTCTTTATTTTTTGTAGCAACTATAGAATAATTTTGTTCAAATATTCTGTTTTCCAAAATTTATCAATTTGTAATAAAATAATCATGGTTTCCTACTGAAAGTCTATATTCTTGTCCTAAAGATGCAAAATCTTTGCCAAATTCAAGCACAAAATTTTTTAAATTTTTCGTTAGACCTTGTTTTAAGTCATTTTCGGAATGATTTTTTGGGAGATTCAAAAAATCCAATACATATGTGTCTTTAAATAGTAAAGAAACAGGGGAAGGTTTACTTATATTAGATAATATAGTCCTTTCGAAAATTCCACTATCAATCTGACGTTCAAGTTCTCTTTTAGAATACCTCTCTTTGATAGATAGATAAATATAAAATTCTTTCTCTCTAATATCTTTTGTTTTAGATAAAATAACAGATTATTTGTCCAAGATAATTGTCTCACCAGTGGTGAGAGTTTTTTATTGTTATTATATGTTTCATAAAATTGCCTCATTCTCCAAAGATTTTTATCAGAATATCCTTTTAAATCAGGAAATTTATTTAATATATAATCTGCAAGCTCTTTAACAACTGATTTACCCCATTCACTATTTTTAATTTTATTACTAATATATTTTCCAATATTCCAATACAAGTTAATTAATTGAGTATTTACATAATCAAATGTTTCTTCTTTTGCTTTTTTAATTAAATTAATAATATTAAGAAATTCTTTTTCTTTTTTTTTAATTTTCATAATAACCTCATTAATTCTATGAAAAAGACGAAATATTACTCTTTAATATGTTTGTTGTTTTAAAAATTAAAATTATTTCAAAGAAATCAGAATACTTTCAATAATAACAAATAATTTTTACAAAAATATCTAGTTTTCAAATAATTTTCAATAAATTGAAGATATTTTTTAGAAATTAATTTCCAATTCATTTTTTTATTAATTAAATAATAATTTAAATCTGTTTATTCCACTAGTGTGTTTACCAGTGGTTTAGCTTAGTAGAATAATCAGACAACGAAAATTTGCAGTAATTCTTTACAGGTTCGCATTTAACCTTCAAAGGAAAATTAACTAAGCCAGAAAGTTGCGAATAAGCTAATCAGTTTATTAAAAAATAGTGTCGATTTTTGATTGATGTTTTTTAACATTTAAGGAAGATCGTTTTAATATGATAAATTAAATAAAATTTGTTAAGTTTAAAATTCACATATATATTGTATTTTAACATTTAAATTGAAAAACAATTACTGAATTATTTTTCTCAATTCTATATTAAATCTTCTTGCTCTATCTAATGATGTTTTTGCTTTTGATTTAAGAACAATATCTTTAGTTTTGTATGTGAATGTTGCTCTTTTTCCTTTCTCAAAAAAATATTCTTCCATAAGTAAATCAGCTTTTTCTTTACCTAATATTTTTGAGGCGTCTTCAAGACTCTCTGCTAAATCTTCAACAAGTTTTTTCTCTAACTTACCATTTAGATAGAAAAAATTAATTACAGAATCAAATGTGATTGAATGAATTGAAACTTCAGATTTAATCTTAATTCCTTCAGACTCAAGTAAAGCTCTTGCCATATAAAACATTGAATAATAACAAGAATTAACAACCCAAAGAAAACCATCAAAATCAAAATATCCTGTTTTCTCTTGCATATTTTTATCGGTTGAAAGGTCATACAATGCATTAGCACTATTAAGAGATTTTTCTGCGTTTGATAAAAAAAAATCTACAAATTCTGTCTTTTGTTTTGTATTTACAATGCCTTCATTAATATATCTTTTTACTCTTGTTTGAATTTCTTTTAACTTTTTATCGTCTAGCATTTTACTCTCTCCCTTTCTTGATTAATTTATAGAATAATTCCCCTCCATATAAGATTAAGTGTTTGTTTAAAACTTCAGTCATTACATTCTTATCTTCTCTTGGAGCAAGCATTTCATAAACACTTTCAAATGAAATAACAATTGAATGAATTGAAATTTTATAATTTTTCGTAATATTATGTATATATTTTTCGGCCTTTTCAATATCTTCTGTTTTTTCAATTATTATTAATAAATCTAAATCTCGAGGTTTGTTAGTTGTTAGAGTTGAACCAAATATTAACAATACAAAATAGCCAAAAGGAAATTTTTGTATTATATCTTCTCTTAGTAAAGATATCTCTTTATTTTTTTTAAGAAGTTCTTTTGTTCTTAAATGTTCAAAATAAGCTAACTCTTGATGATGATCTTTATAATTTAATCTATACTTATCATCATCTTGTATAATAAGTTTTTTTTCTATTAATTCTTTACATGAACGATATGTTAAAGCTTGATGAATACCTAATTCTTTGCCAACTCCTCTAATACTAAACCTAGTTGTAATTTTTGATACAAAAAGTTTCATTATTCTAAATTGTGTTTTAGTTAACATTTTATACTTTTTAATATTCATGTGAATACTATTTAATATAAAAAGGTTTTGGTTATAAAAATTTTCAATATATTAAGTTTATTTGCCAACAGAAAAAGAGTTAGAACAAGAATTATTAAAAGAAAACTTAAAATAAAATTAGTTGCTTATTATTAATAAAATAGTGCTTTTTAAAAAAACGAAAATTTTATCTAAAGTTAAATTAATTCTTTAATAAATCTTTTACTTGGTTCATAAGTAACTTTTTACTTGGTAAATATAACATATATTTAGACACAAAGACTTTATTTAAAATACCAAAAGTTGCATACTCAACAGAAACATCATGCTTATCTGTGCATAAAATAATACCAATTGGATCATTATCATCTTTATTATTAACTTCTTTTTTTATATAATTAAGATAAAAATTCATTTGACCTGCATCTTTATGATTAAATCTAGAAGTTTTGAGTTCAACAACCACATAACATTTAAGATAAATATTGTAAAAAAGTAAATCAATAAAATAATGCTCATTATCTAAAGTGAATCTTTTCTGCCTTGCAACAAAGCTAAAGCCTTGTCCTAACTCTAATAAAAAATGTTGTAATTTACTTAATACTTTTCTTTCAAGTTCTTTTTCAGTATAGATTGATTTTTCTTCTAAATCTAAAAATTCTAAAATATATGGATCTTTAAAGACTTCATTTGTTTTTGAAGGCATAAATGACTTTTTTTCATATTTTATTAATGATTTTTTGTCTTTGCTCATAAGAAGCCTTTCATAATGCAAGGAATTAATTTGTCTTTTTAAATCTCTTACACTTAAATTTTCAATAATAGCATATTTTTCAAAATATGTTCTTTTATAACCATCTTCAATTTTTATTAATTCACAATAATGTGTCCAAGATAATTTAAAAAATTCGTCAGTCAATGACTGACAAATCTTATTCTGATATATTTTATAAAACAATCTCATATTCTTTAAAGAAGTGCTACTAAATCCTTTTCCAAATTCTCTTTTTAATTGCTTAGATAATTCATCTATTAAATATTTTCCATAATCTGCTCTTTTTTTTCCTTTTTGTTCTTCTTCTACTATTTTTCTTCCAATTTCAAAATATGCCTTAAGCATTTCTTTATTTACAGAATAATATGCAGACTTTCTTGCTTTCATTATTACTTTCTTAATATCAGCAAAAAAATGATTATTGATTAAATTCATAATATTTTTTAAACATAACTTCTTAATATAACTATCATCAAAAAAAATGAAAAACTTTCAAAAAAATTAATGGAATTTTCAACTAATTAATTAAATATTTATGAATAATTTTATATAATCAAAATAAAAACACAATTCTTAATGAAGAATAAATATTTATTAATTGTAATATTATTAACAATCATTGGTTTTATTTTAAGGATTTATAATATAACAGTGCAAAGCTACTGGATAGATGAAGGATACACAATAAATGCAGTATTAGCTATCTTAAAAAATGGTTATCCTATTTTAGAAACAGGAAATTTTTATGGTTTTAATTATTTAGTATATTTGTATTTAACTTCTTTTTTTGCATTAATTTTTGGATTAAATGAATTTTCTCTAAGAATTGTATCAGTAGTTTCTGGAACATTATTAATTCCATTAATGTATTTTTTTGCAAAAAAAATAACTAATGAAAAAGCTGCAATATCTGCAGCATTTATTACAACTTTTTTTACAATATTAATTGCATGGAGCAGGCAATCTAGAACATATATGCTTGCAATATTTTTATTTGTATTAGCTTTATATTTTTATTCTAAATTTATTGAAAAAGATAGTGTAAAAAATTTAATTTATTGTTTTATTATAACAGTTCTTGCATTTTTTACTCATCCATTAACTTATTCACTAGTTTTTATATACATAATTCATTATTTAATAAATAACCTTTTTGAAGATATTTATATTAAAAAAAATATTATAAAATTTTTTAATAAAATAAAAATAATAATTACAAAAAACTACATAATTTTTTTATTACTTGGAATAATTGCTGTTTTTTTTATTTTCTACAAACAAAATTATATTATAAATATACTACAAACAAATGCAAATTATGCATTAAATTATTACTCTTTTTTTAAAATTGAATATTTTTTATTATTTAATTTTGCTGCTGTTGGTTTATTATTTACTAAGTCTTTGCGGAAAAGTATTTTTTTAGCATTGTGTTTTTTAATACCATTTTATTTTGTTAGTTTTCATCAAAAATTATTTCATTTTAGGTATTTATTAATTGCATACCCTGCATTTATTATTTTAGCATCCTTGTCAATGTATTATTTATTCTCATTTTTTAAAAATAAATATTATAAAATAATTATAGTATTAATAATAATCATATCATTAAATCCTATTATGTCATATTATCCACAAACATTTTATTCTCTAGAAAAACAAACTCCAATGCCAGATTTTAAATCAGCATATGAATTTATAAAAAATAATGAAAAAGAAATTTTAATTAGTTCATATACACCAATTGCAAAAATTTATTATAAAGATTCAGATTATGCTCTAGATTTTAGTTTATCAAATATAAAAGGAACAAATATGAAAATTTCAAATGAAATTTTAAAAGATAGATATAGAAATATTGATTTAATAGAAGATAAAAATCATTTTTTAAAAATAATCAATAATACAAAAGGCCACATTGTTTTAGATTCACTTAGCATGGATAGAATAGATAATGATTTACGAGAAGAAATTTTAAAATTAAATCTAACATATCATAAAAGTAATGGTTTTTGGAATGAGATATATGTTTATTCATGGAAATAATTTTTTTTATACATTAAATTAATAACACCTAAAAATAAAACAACATATAACAATAATTGTAAATTAAAATAATATTTTATAAAAAAAGGAAAATTTGTTTCAATTATAACTAATATTAAAAAAACAAATGCTAAATAAAAAAAAGTTTCTTTGTTAAATTCTAAAAATTTATGTAATAATTTTTTAATCATAATTTTAAAAATTATCTTAATTATTTAAATGTTTTATTAATTAAAAAAACAGTTAATTTTTTAAATAATATAAAATTACTTACTATAAAGTGGTTTATATTTCAATAGTTGTTCCTGTATTTAATGAAGAAAAAAATGTAAAACTTCTTCATCAAAAAATATTAGAGGTAGTGTTAAAAATAAATAAAAAGCATGAAATAATTTTTATTGATGATGGTTCAACTGATAATACTTTTTATGAATTAAAAAAATTAAAAGATGTAGTGATTGTTAAATTTAGAAAAAATTTTGGGCAAAGTTCTGCAATGCAAGCAGGTTTTAACATTGCAACGGGAAAATACATTGCATCACTTGATGGTGATTTACAAAACGATCCAAGATCAATTCCATATATGATTGAAAAATTAAAAAAATATGATTATGATGTAATTTGTGGCTGGAGATTTAAGCGTAAAGATAGTTTTTTTAAAAAAATATTCTCAAAATTTGCAAATTTATTTAGAAATTTATTGATAAAAGATCCAGTGCATGATTCTGGATGTAGCCTTAGGGTTTATAAAAATGAATGCGTTAAGGAATTAGATTTAATGGGAGAGATGCATAGATACATTCCATCATTATTAATTTTAAATGGTTATAAAATTGGAGAATTGAAAATAAAACATCACAGGCGAAAATTTGGATTAACAAAATATAATTATTCAAGATTACTAAAAGGCTTTATTGACTTAATTAATGTTTGGTTTTGGAGAAAATATTCATCAAGGCCATTACATATATTTGGTTTTTTGGGTTTATTTCTTGGAATTTTTGGTTTTTTAGTTTTAAGTTATGCAGCATATTTAAAGATTTTATATAATGTCAATTTATCAAATACATTTCTGCCACACATTGGATTTTTTTCATTAGTTTTAGGAGTACAGTTTTTTATCTCAGGATTAATTGCTGATATTTGTATTAAAAATTATTTTAAAGCATCAAATAAAAAACCATATTCTATTAAACAAATAATTAGAAAATAATTAATTCAAAATTCTATATCTAGTAATAACTAAATAAATCAATAATAAAGTAATCATAGCGTTATTTATTTTCTATATAGAAAATAATTAAATTTATTATAACTCAAAATAAAATACCAATACAATAAAATACTAAATAGTAAACACTTATTTACTAAAAAAATTATACAAATATATTTAATTTAATTTTTCATTTAATCATTTTATTTTCTTGTTATTTATAAAATACGCATTATCTTTTGAAAATAAGAATAATTTTTTTAAAATATTTTCGATTTTTTCTAAGTAAATTATTTTAAGAAGATATTTTCTACATATTAACATGAATTCAAAAGAAATAATTTTGTCAAATAATGTAATTAAAAATAAAATATATACAATCAGAGGAAAACAAGTAATATTAGATAGAGATTTGGCTGAATTTTATGATGTTCAAACAGGGCAATTAAATAGAGTCGTAAAACGAAACAAAGAAAGATTTCCAAATGATTTTTGTTTTCAATTGAATAATGAAGAATTTTTTAATTTGAAATGCCAAAATGGCATATCAAGTTTTAATACAAAAAAAATAGGCGGTACTAGAAAATTACCTTATGTATTTACTGAATATGGCGTTGCCATGCTTTCTGGCATATTAAAGAGCAAAATAGCTATTCAAGTTAGTATTAGTATAATGAAAGCATTTGTTGCTATGCGTCATCTTCTTTTAGAAAATGCTAATATTTTACAAAAATTTCAGCAAATAGACCAAAAGCTCATTGACCATGATGGAAGCATAAATAAAATATTTAATTTAATTGAAGAAAAGTATATTACACCAAAACAAGGCATATTTTTTGAAGGTCAAATATTTAATGCACATAAGTTTATTGTTAATTTAATAAAACAGGCAAAAAAAGAAATTATTTTAATTGATAATTATGTTGATGAAAGTGTTTTAACACAATTATCAAATAAAAAAAAAGGTGTATTTATAACAATTTATACAGCAAATCTAACTGATAAAATTATTTTAGCAAAAGATAAATTCAATAAACAATACAACAATTTAAAAATAAAAAAATTCAATAAATCTCATGATAGATTTTTAATAATTGACAAACAAGCATACCATATTGGAGCATCCATTAAAGATGCAGGAAAAAAATGGTTTGCCTTTAATAAAATAGAAAAAGAAAGCATTAAAATACTTGATAATTTAAATTAATTGATGTATTTGTTTACCAAACTAAGTTAAGTTTATTATTATAAAAGAAAAATTAAAAAATAAAATGATATCTTCTGGTTTATAGCATAATAAAATATCTTTTAATTTTTTAAAATCTTTATCTATTGAAATTATTGGATGTAAAAATTTATTGCTAGAATATTTTTAGTTTTAGCAAGTTTTTTGTAACTAAAACTATTTGTTTAATAATTACTTATTAATAAAACAATTTTAAAAGAAACATTTTAAAAAAATTATTTTTGTTTTTTTTTATTAGAAAAACTATCAGTTTTTTGTTTAACTTTTGCTTTTAACTCTTTTGCTTTTGGAATTACTTTTTCATGGTATGTTTTTTTGATTTTAATAGCTAAATTTTTAGCATGTCTTTTTGTATGCAAACTTAATTTCTTTGCATTTGGAATTATTGTTTCATGATATGTTTTTTTGATTTTAATAGCTAAATTTTTAGCATGTTTTTTTGTATGTTCAGTTAATTTTTTTACATTTGGAAGAATTTTTTGATCATAAGTTTTTTTAGCTTTTTTTCTAAAATCTTTAGTTTTTGTTTCATAAAGAATATATGCTTTTTTCCGTTTTTTATCATCTTTAAAATAAAAAATCAAATAAAAAATTATTAATAAAATTATAATTAATAAAAACCAATTAAATTTTGATTTTTTTTCTTTTTTTACATCATCTACTAAAGTAAATTCAGAAAATTCATCAATTTCATCATTTGTAATTAACCCTTCATCAATTGCATCTGTTACTAAATCTTCTGTTTCTTCATACATCGATAAAAGTACTGAGTTAAAATATGATTCTTGATTCATTTTATTAACAAAAAGAGTTTGTAAGATTGTATATCTTAATTTAACATCATTATTGTCTTTTGTGAAAATTGCAACTAAATCTTGATCTATTTTAATATTTTTACCATCTATCTTCCCATTAGCATTTAAATTATAAAATATTGATAAGCTATTAATATCTTCTGTATAATATTGAAATTCTATTTTATAGTCATTTAACTGCATTGATTCAAACATTTCTCTAAAAAAAGTTTTATATTCTTTTCCATAAATATCAATTAAATATTTTTCATCAAATAAATTTGAATATGAATTTACATCTTTTTCTTTTGTATATAAATAAAATTTGTCTATTGCATCTTTTGCATTATCTATATAATTTGCATAAACTGAATTTGTAAATATAATTAAAATTAAAACTAAAAAAAACAATTTCATTTTTTTCATTAAATTTTTATTTTCCATTTTAATTTAATTGATGATATGCAATTTGAAATACATACATTTCTTGAGTTGTCCATCCTGATATATCTTGTGCTGTAACTAAAATTGGTGCTGGAAAAAATAATTCTTCGGCTCGCTCGATTTTTTCAGATTGTGCAATATATTCAAAATTTGCTTTCCATATATTAGTTGCTGCGCTAAATGCAGTATCAAATTTTGTAGTCATTTTTTTTACTATTGGAATTTTATTTGGAATTAATGTTGCAATACCAACACCTGTTTGAAGTGCAGAAATACCTGCAATACCAAATTCAGCACCTCGCTCAATCCAGCCCGCTTCAACTGATCCATCTTTTGCTCCAGTAGCGGTTTTTCCATCTTCAAAAACATCAGATAAACCACTTGGTAAATCTTTAATTGAAGTTAAATCTGAATAACCACTATAAATATCAGCAAAATCTTTAACTCGTTTGTTATATTTACCAGCTTCAGCTAATTTAGCAGCTTTATCGATTTGTCCTCCAACATATGAACTCATTGCATCTGAAACAATTTGTTTTGCTGCTGCTTTTTGTAATTCAACCATTGATAATGAAGATAACGCACTACCAATATCAAAATTTCCAAGTTCTGGTGCATGATATGCAATGCTTATTTCACTATTTTTTGGCATACTCTCTAAAATCCAATCAGTTTTAAAATCATCACCACTAGCTCTTATTTTTCCAGGACCAAGCAATGTTGATTTTGTAATTACTTTTGGTGTAGTTCCACCTTTAATTTCTATATTTAATACACCGCTGCTTCCTTGATGTACTTGATTTGAATTTGCATTTAGATTAATTTTAAATTCATCAGGTGGAAGTAATGATAAAGTTTTTTCTTCATTTTCTAATAATTTCTCATCAATAACAATTTCAAATTTTATTTTTTGTTCAATTTCTTTTGCATCCTCAAAAAATTTCTTTTTACTATTTGGTGAAACAATGAAAATTCCTCTTTCATTTTCTTCCTCTAAATTAAGTGTCCAATTATTTAATTTTTCCCGAACATCAGTTACAAATCCATTTGTAAATCCACTGTAAATATTTTCTTCATCTTCTAGTATTTCTGCAAAAATCATCGCATTTAATCCAGGTTCTTTTAAATCACAATAATTAATTTCTTTATTTTTATAAAATAATTTAATATTTGGATAAATTCTAAAAACAGAAAGCTCTGTAATTGCATTTAATATTTCTTCTGATGGTTGTTCTATTTTTAAGTCCAGTTCAATTTTTACATCTTTTGGATTAATTGCATCTTCTTTTTTAATGCAAAGACCACATGCACCACATATATAATCATCACCACATGCACCACAGTATGTTCCTACACTTTGTTTTCCAGATTTACCACCTGAAGTAATTTTAAAAGTTTCAACATTATTAAGTAATTCATTTTCTTGTGCTTTTTTTAATGACGCAGAACTACTTTTTGAAACTTCTTGTTTTTTTTCAATATTAAATTTCACATAAAATTGTGGATAAAATTTAATTGCAAAAATTTCGCTGTTAATTCTTGTTGTTTCATCATCTATATCAGATTCCCTACTTACAATAAAATAAAATATTTTTAATCCATCGCTACTTGTTTGTTTATATTCTTTATGAGTTGGTGGTGCTTCATCTAAATATAATGATTCATAATCTGGGTTGCTGTGAAACCAAGGATCTTTTCCATTATTAACTCTGTATGGGTATGGGCTTTGACTAATTCTAAAAGATTTATCATTTTCGTTGGCATTTCTTATATAAAGTTTATCAAGATTTGATAATTCTTGATGAATTTGTCCTAAATTATGATTAACTGAAAAATCATTTAATTTAACATCAAATTCAACTTCATTTATAGTGCTTGAAAGAGTAAAAGAATCGATAACATTTCTAAATCTTATATTACATGTCCTAATATTTAAATCATCTTGTTCAATAGAAAAAGGAGATACTGCCATTTTTAATGTAATTTCTTCTTCTCCATCATATTTTGTATAAGCCCGTGTTCCAATCCTTGGAACTTTATCTTCATCTCCTTCTCGAAGCTCTCCTTCAAGAAAAATACAAGGAGCTGGAACATATAAATAATTTGCACCAACACCTTTTGCTTTAATTGTAACTTCAAACGGCTCTACCCTAGAAATGCTTTCTGGAGCAATTATTTCAACTTCTCCTGGTTTTTTGTCCATTTCAAGAGTACATGCATTGATTAATAAAATAACTATGA
>CAZQHZ010000027.1:0-11526 GCA_964593285.1 uncultured Methanosarcinales archaeon
GATAAATATAGTGTTTATTCGACTGAAAAAATAAATATATATGAACCAGTACCTATAACTGTTCAAATTAATGATAAAGATTATTTAACAGCTTTAACAGAAATAAAAATAAGTCTTGGTTGTAATATTTTATTCTATAAAAAAATTGGTCATGAAAAATTTCAATTAGAAGAAGTTGATGAAAATACTTACAAATATCCTGAAGGTGAAAAAAAATTAGAATTTTATGTAACACCTATCATGAAAGGAAAATTAAGTATGAATAAAGATGGTTTAACTCAATGTGTAATTCAACTATTACATGATAATGATGAATTAAGAAGAATACATGGATTTGGAGAAAATACATATAAGGATATGAAAGGACATACAAGAATTTATTATGATTTTTATGATTATGATTTTGGAATTAAAGAGATACCTGAAGGATTTGAATTAACAAAAGATGATGTAAATGGAGGAATAGCTGGAACTATGACTTTAGAAGAATTGTTTGAAAGTAATGTGGGCATGGGTTCAAGGTATTTTAGAAAAAGATATGAAATAGATAATGATATATTAAAATCACAATTAGATATTGAGTTAGTAGATGGAACTGAATTTAAATATAATGAATTAGTAAATGGAGATGCAGAGCTGAAAAGTGGTAGAATTTTAAATTCATTAGAAAATTTTGAAACATTAAATTTTGATTTAGGTAAAGGTAATATTGGATATAATTGTTTCAAAGATTATGATTTTTATATGTCTAATAATGAAGAAAATAAATATAGAATAAAATGTAAATATTATGAAACGATAATTACTGAGTATGGTCCTATTATTTTAGATTTATCAGTAGAAGAAATTATTAAGTATGGGAAAGGAGAAGAAGAAAGAGAAAGAGCAAAACAAGAAGCTCAAGTAAAAAAAGAAGAATGGAAAGAAAAATTAATTGATATAGGTAATAGTGTTTATTTTGAAAGTGAAGGAGAAAACCCAAAATTAGATATTGAAGAACAAGATTCAACATATTTGTATGGTTATATTGTAGATATAGAAAAAAACCCTTTGCCTTATTTAGAATTATATTTTACTTATGATGGAAATAAATACGAAACAACAACTGATTTTAATGGAAATTATGAATTTGATTTAGGAAATATAAAAATAAAGGATGAAGATGAAGAAGGAAGATTAGGTTTTAAATTATCATATGTAAGAGATGGAACAAATTATTTCAAATTGTTTAATTATAATGAACAAGAACAAACTTTTAAAGCATCAATAATAGAAAAAATAATAAAATTAAAGAAAGATGAAAATAAAGAAATAAATTTGATTTTTGATGGAAATATTGATGATAGTATTGCTACTAATCTTGGAACTGATATTAATGTTAGAGATCATGCAAATACTTATTTTCATATGCATGAAGCAGTAGAGTTTGCATTAGAAGGATTAAATGTTAAACTAGATCATGAATTACCAATCCAAGTTTTAATTGGACAAGATGATAGAGAGACTTTATATTCACCAGATAGAGCATATATAAAAATAGCAAAAAGTGATAAAAGTTATGGTTCATCTAATAGACCAAGAAATAGAGAATATCATGAATTTGGACATCATTTAATGTATGATATATATGGTGGGTGGGTGGATGATTGGTCAATGGATAATACGCTAAATCATGGGGGGTTTTTAAATCCAAGTACTGCTGATTCATTTTTGGAAGGTTTTGCAGAATTTATAGCACTTGCAATTGCAAAATTTCACGGTTATGAAAATCCTGATAAATATGCAGGATTTGGAAGTTTAGAAAAAAATTATAAGCCATGGGATGAAAATGGAAATTATGAAGAATTTGCAGTTGCATCGTTATTATGGGATATGTATGATTCAAATAATGAACAAGGAGATTCATTAACAATGTCTTTACATGATATATGGCAAGTTATAGATGTAAAAAGAGCTAATTTTTATGAATATTATAAAGCATTTATTCAAAGGTATCCTGAAAAAAAGGATGCAATAAATGATTTATTTATTTTACATGGTTTTTTTGTAGACACAAGAGAAGGAAATAAAAAATGGGATAACTTTGAAGCTTTTAGAAGTTCAAATAATACTTTAACTTATTCAAAAGGGGATTATTTTATTGATTTGAGTTGTAATAAAACACCTTGTGTTATTGGATATAAAGAAGGATTTAAGATTGGACCTGCTGCAAATTATCATAGACAAAATAGAACTCAAGCAGTAATGCCTCAAGATGCTTTTTTAGAAGTTGATCCAAATGGACCAAGATATTATACTATAAGTATTATTTATCCAAACAAAGAAATACCAAATGAAGAATATGATATAGAAATGAAGGGAGGTTTGGTTTTTGTAAATCCTTTGCCATATGATATAGAAGCAAATATACAAATAAAACCTAAAACACAAGAATTTAGTTATAAAGAAGATTTTCAAATTAAAAATAGTGAATTAATTAAAAGTATGAATGATAATATTGGTGAAGGTTCATTTGCAAAACATGATTTTGAGTTTGAAAGAATTGCCTCAGATAAAGATTTAGTTTATGCTGAAGAAGGATTTGAACCAAGTTATACTAATGATGATAGAAAGTTTGAAGATATAGAAGAGAATATTGAAGATGATGATGAGGGTTTTATTGTCGGAAACAATGAAAATAAAACTGGATTTGTTTCATATTTAATTTGGTTTTTAGTTATTGGAGGAATTTTAATAGTAAGTTTTAATTTTTTTAAAAATAAAAATAATAAAGAGAAATTACACAAAACATACCAAAAAAAAATTATTCCAAATGCCAAAAAAATTGCACAAAACACAAAAAAATATTCAAAAACCCTAGCTCATAAAACAAAAAAAACTTATAATGAAAAGATAGTTCCAAATACAAAAAAATTTCTTAAAGTTTCTAAAAAACATGCAAAAATTTTTATTCACAAAACGAAAAAAACCTATAATGAACAAGTATTACCAAAAGCAAAAGAATTAAAAGAAAAAATTAAAAAAAAGACGAATGAATTAATTAATAATAGTTCTAAGAAAAAATAATTTTAATATGTATAATTTTTAAAAATTTTCAAATCAACCCAAACTTTTATATATCATTAATTAGATGAGTGATATATGATTGAAGAAGCTATTGTAAATGAAGGATATAAAAAAGCAATTGAAATTTTAAAGAAAAATTCAACTAAAATTGGTTTTTCAGCATCAACTGAAAAACATGCTAATTACTATTCTATTTGGGCAAGGGATCATTCAATATGTGCAATTGCGGCTGTTCTTTCAAAAGATAAAGAATTAATAGAAACTGCAAAAAAAGGAATATTATTACTTCTTAGAAACCAAGCAGATTTTGGACAGATTCCAAGCTATGTTGAATTAGAAAATAAAAAAAAAGTTTATGGTGGTCTTGGAAATATTACTTCAGTTGATTCAAATCTTTGGGTTGTAATTGCGGCTGCATTCATATATAAAGAAACAAAAGATAAACGGTTTGTTTCAGATAAAGTTATGCTTCGTTATAAAAAAATTTATACCTTATTAAAATCTTTTGACTCAAATAGTTGTGGACTTATTGAAATGCCACCTGCCGGCGACTGGGCAGATATATTTGATAGAACATACCATGTATTATATGATGAAGTGCTTTATTATCAAGCATTAAAAGATTTACTTTTTTTATTTAAATATGGTATTGGAGATATTCAATCAGAAGATGTGAATAAAAAAATAAAAAAACGTATTAAATGGGTTGGTAAAAGAAAACCTTATGTTAAAAGAAGGATAAATTATCTTTTTTGGTTAACTAAAGACAATACTGAAAAGATTTATGAAGAATACATGATATTTGATCCAACACCAAAAGAAACCTATCCATTTTATCAATCGCATCTAATGCCATTTAAACATAACTGGGCAAAACGCTTTGATAGTTTTGGAAATATTCTTGCAATGGCAACAAAAATTGCTAATAAAAAACGTTCAAAAAAAATTATTAAGCATATTACCAAAAATAAAATAAATCTTCCAGTAGCTATAAGGGCACTTTATCCTGTTGTATATAAACATGAAAGAGATTGGCAATCGATTTATTCAAGAAAAGAACGGCCACATACATACCATAATGGTGGTATATGGCCACTTATAACTGGTTTTTGGATTTATGTATTAAATAAAAATAATCATCCAAACATTGCAAAAAGAGATATGATTAATCTTGCAGACCATCTTGAAAAAACTGGCTGGAAATTTCATGAGTATTTTCATGGAAAAACACTAAAACCAATGGGTAGAACAGAGCAAGCATGGAGTGCTGCAGGATACATTATAGGATATCATTCATTTAATCATAACATGTGTTTATTTAATAATTAAAATTTAATCAAAAAGAAAAATTAATTAAATGATAATGTATCTATGTTTTTCATGAATACATATAAAAAATTAAATAATCTTAAAAATAATTTATTTGAGATGAATTCTGCAATTATTGCTTTTTCTGGAGGAATTGATTCAACATTTTTACTTAAAATCGCAAAAGAAATTTTAAAAAAATTAAAACAAAATATGGAACTGTTAGTGTTAAGATTGGAAAATATAATGGTAAAATAATTAAAACAAAACCTGAATTTGAGGAATGCAAAAAAATAGCCAAAAAAAACAATATTTCTCTACTTAATTTATATAATGAAATAAATAAAAAAATTTGAATTTATTGAAAATAATTATAAAAATTATGTAAAATGCGAATAAATTCTAAAAATTAATAAAAATTCTTTGAAAAAAATAAAAGATTTTTAATTATTTTTAATTAAAATTTATTAAAAAAATAATAAATTAATATTTATGTTCTTTGAAATAATGTTTGTTGTTTTACTTGGAATTATTGCTGGATGCTTTACTGGCTTAGTTCCAGGGATTCACATAAATTTAATTGCTGCATTATTAATTAGTGCTTCAACTTTTCTATTAAATTACTTTAATGTAGTTTCTTTATGTGTATTTATTGTTTGTATGTCAATAACACATACTTTTGTAAGCGTAATTCCTGCAATTTTTTTTGGAGCACCAGAATCATCTAATGCTCTTGGAGTATTACCAGGCCATAGGTTTTTATTAAAAGGATATGGCTTTGATGCAGTTAAATTAACTGTTATTGGAAGCTATTTTGCAATACTAATTTCAATATTTTTTTTCATAATATTTATAATAATTGTTGAAAAATTTTATCCAATAATTAGAGATTACATTGGATTTATTTTAATAATAATTGCAACATTTATGATTTTTAGAGATAATAAAAGATTATGGGCAATGTTTGTTTTTTTTATATCAGGTTGTTTTGGTTTAATTGTTTTTAATCTACCGTCATTAAATGAACCCTTATTTCCTATGCTTTCTGGATTATTTGGAATTTCAACATTAATAATATCAATTAATTCACAAAATAAAATTCCATTACAAAAAATAACAAATAAAATAAATTTAAAAACTAAAACTATTGTTCAAGCATTACTATCAGGACAATTTTCTGGGTTTTTAACATCAATTTTACCTGGACTTGGAAGTGCAACTGCTGCAATAATATCAATGCAAATTACAAGAAATTTAAAAGATAAAGGTTTTTTAATTTTAATTGGAAGTATTAGCACAGTAAATTTTGTTTTATCACTTGTTGCATTTTTAGTTTTAGATAGAGCTAGAAATGGAAGCATTATTGCTGTAAAAGAACTTATTAGTGAAGCTAATATTTTACTAATAATAATTTTTTTATGCTCTGCCTTAATTACTGGAAGCGTTAGTGTTTTTTTAACATTTAAACTTGGAATTTTTTTTTCTAAAATTATAAACAAAATAAATTATAAAAAAACAGTAATTTTTGTAATAATTTTCATAACTTTATTAGTGTTTATTATATCTGGAATTTTAGGTTTATTTGTTTTATTAATTGCAACTGCAATTGGAATAATACCTGCAATTACAAAAATTACACGAACACATGGAATGGGATGTATTTTACTTCCAGTTATTTTGTTTTTTATTTTATAAAATATTAAAAATACTACCAAAAATAAATCCTGCAATTGTTGAATAAAAAATAACTAAGCTAATATATACTAAAGTTTTTTTTGTTCCAATAATTTTTCTAATAACTAACATGTTTGGTAAACTTAAACTTGGACCTGCTAGTAGCAATGCTAATGCTGGACCATAATGCATACCTTTTGAAATTAATGCATGTAAAATTGGAATTTCAGTTAATGTTGAAAAATACATAAATGCACCAAATATTGAAGCAATAAAATTTCCAAAAATTGTATTTTTCCCAACAATATTAGTAATTAAATCTTCTGGTAGTATTGGCATAATAAACCCTGCAATAAAAATTCCAATAAATAATAATGGTAAAATTAGTTTTGAAAATGACCATGTTTCACATAACCATTTATTTCTAATTTCTGTTTTAAATTTAAAAATTGAAATAAATACAATTATTAATAAAAATAAAGCCATAATAATATATTTTACAAATTGGTTAATTGAAAGTCCATTAACAATTAAAATTCCAAGCATTAATAAAAAAAAACTAATTAATGTAAATTTTGAAATATTACTTTTTTCTTCATTTTGTATAAAAAAAGTTCCTTTTGTTAATTGTTCTCTAAATATAAAACTCATGGTAAGTCCAATTAAAATAGCTAAAATAATTGCAAAAAAAATTCTTGCAATTCCAATTTTTAATCCAAGTACATTTATTGTTAAAAAAATTGCTGCAACATTTATTGCAGGACCTGAAAATAAAAATGTTATTGCAGGGCCAAGACCAGCACCATTTTTTCTAATACCAGCAAATAAAGGCAATATTGTACATGAACATACAGCTAAAATCCCACCTGAAATTGCTGCAATACTATATGATAAATATTTTTTTGTTTTATCCCCTAAATATTTTAAAACTTTGTCTTTTCGAATAAATACCCCAATTGCACCTGCAATAAATAATGCAGGTAAAAGACAAGTTAATATATGTTTTTTTGCATAATCACTTAAAAGTTCTAGGGCATTAGTAATAGAATTTAAAAGCCAAAAATCATAATTAATGAATGCTAAATTAGTAAAAAAATTTGTTGGTATAAAAAAAAACAATAAAAATACAAACAAAATACTAAATAAAATAATTAAATCTTTATTTTTCATTTTTTCACATCCCAAATATTAAATGTTTAATATAAAATATATAAATATAATAAACCCCAACAATTAAAAAAACAACTCCAATTACTTTTCTTGACCATTTTTCAAATGTTTGAATTTTATCAATTATTTTTCCAAGTTTTGAAACACTATAAACTAAGATAAATGATAATATAATTACAGGTAGACCTGTTGCAAATGCAAATACTGATGGAATAAAAATTCCATCTCCAGCGTTAAGTGCAATTGGAATTAGCATTCCAAAAAATAATACTGCACTAAATGGACAAAATGCCAAAGCAAAAATTACACCCAATAAAAAACTTCCAAGATATCCTTTTTTTGCAAGTTTTTCTTTTAATTGATTTAATTTACCACTATTTTTTAAAAATTTATATTTAATTAAATCAAGCATCATAACTCCAATTATTATTAACAGAGGTCCTAAAATACTTTCAGCATATTTTTGTAAAAATAATGCGATTGTTTGAGTATTAAGTCCAAACCAGACGATTGCTGAAGCAATCAATACATAAGTTAATATTCTTCCAAAAGTGTATAAAAAAGCTACTTTAATGGTATGCTTGCTATTGTTTATATGCTTGCTTGCATAAGCTATTGCAGTTATGTTTGTTGCAAGTGGGCATGGACTAATTGCAGTCATTAAACCTATAAAAAATGCAGCAATTATTGCAATTTCACTACTTCCCATAGCTTCCATAAATTCCATTAATCCCATATTTAATTACCAGCTAATTTTTCTTCAATTACTCCTTTAAGATAATTCATATAACCTTCTTTATCACGTAATTTATACCATACTTTGGTATTTTGCTCAGCAGAAAAATCATCTCCATCATATGTTCCAAGCCATAATGATGAACCTGTTGCACCATACTTTATTACTAATTCTCTATTCTCTGAAAGTTGTCCATCTATATGATCAAAAACAATCAAACCACTTTCAAGTTCATCTTTAAAATAAGTATTTACTGTCTCTTCTGCATAATCTCCCATTGTTATGCAAGAATAACACTGCGTAGTTCCATGAAAATGAAATATTTCTAGTTTATCAATATTAATTATTCTTTCTTTTTCTACTTCTTCATTAAAATCATCACTTTCTTCAACATCTACATCCATAGTGCAAGCTGTAATACTAATGAATAATAAAAATAATAATAATAATATTAATTTCATGTTATAATTTAAAGCCATTTTTTTATTTCTTCAACCTCATTAACCTTGCCATATGATTTTATTTCACCATCGATTACAATTGCAGGAGTTGACATTACACCATATGAAATAATTTCATTTATATCAGTAATTTTATTTATTTTTGCATCAATTGATTTTTCTTTTAATGCTTTTTTTGTATTTTCAAGTAATTCTTCACATCTTGGACAGTTACTTCCTAAAATTTCAATTTTCATTTTTTAAAATCCTCCTTTAATTTAATAATTTAAAAATTTTAAATACTTTTTTATCTTTAATAGAATACATTATTTTTTTGCCATCTCTTCTTGATTTTAAAATATTTAATTCAACTAATTTTAATAAATGCATTGATGTATTTGATTGTGTTTTATTAATTATTGATGGAATTTTACAAGCACATAATTCTCCATCAATTAAAGATTTTACAATATTAAATCTAGTTTCCTGACCTAATGCACTTAGAAGTTTGATTTTTTCACAATCCTTCATATCAATATGTATTGATATGTTATTTATAAATTTTTATATTTTTTAAAATTAATATTTTTTTTCAACAATAGAATAAAATCCATTATAATCTTTTATTGCAAAAATTTGCATTTCAACAATACTACTTCCAGTTGTATAAATATTCACATTCCCATTATTAAATAATTTATTTACAAAACCTTGTGATTTTGTAATATGATCTAATTTACTATAAATTATTGTCTTTTTTGATTTAAATAATACACCAGAATATTTAATCAATCTTTCATCTTGAATTATGAAAGATATTTTTTTAATTATTAAAATTAGAAAAAATAAAATAATTGGTAAAAACAGTAACAATGGTAAAAAAATTACAGAAATTAAACAAATAAAAAAGACACTATTTTTAGGAGTAGGTTTTGTCTTTAATATATTATTTTCAAATAATTTTTCAGAATTCTTTTTTACATTATGATTATAATGTAACTTTTCATCTATTAAATCATGAACAGTATGTGTGTCTTTTAAATAATTCATAGTAAATGAATTTGAAATAATTGATTTTTGATTTTGATTTGTTTGAATTACTGACTCTCCTGCAATATTAAATCTTAAACTTCCAATATTTTCTATAAATGGAAATTTTATTGATTCTAAATCTTTAATATTATTATATTTAGAATAATATGTTTTACTAATTAATAAACCTCTAGTATATAAAACAAAATCATCAAATATTTTTAATCTTGCAGTTCTATAATAATATTTATTATAAAAATGAATTATTGGTATTAATAACAAAATTAGTATAAAGCTAGGAATTAAAATTAATGGATTTATAAAAATACTAACAACGCTTAATGTTAAAATTAAAAATATAAAAAATATCCAGTTATATAAATTTTTAAAAATTAAATTTTTGAAAGTGTAATTTGCTTTATATTCGTTAACTATTTTTTTATCTAATAATTCAAACTTTTGTAATAATCCATTCATTAATTCATCTGTTTTTTTTATATTTTTAAAATAAATATTACCAGTTGACCCAATAGAATTAAATTCTATACTAATTGTATTAAAAAATTTATCAATTATGCTTTCTTTAATTGTTATTTTTGTAATTTTTTCTAATGTAAATTCATAATTTTTTGAATTTAAAAAATTAAAATCATGCTCTATGCTTTTTTTATTAATTTTAAAAGTTGTACAAAATACCTCAATTATACTTTTAATAATAAAAATAAAAAACACAAAAATGAACCAAAATAAAAAAACAAAAACACCAAATAATAATTTAAAAAAACTAATGTCTCCTATAATTGATACTAAACCTAAAATGATAAAGCTTAATATGAAAAAACAAATAATAAAAAATCCAAATGGCAAAAATGTTCTTTTTGCATCCATTTTTGTAATAAATGTAAAATCATCGCCTAATTTTTTAGAACTTAATTTTTCTTTTTTATCTTTCTTATCCTTATCATCAACAGTTAAATTTGTTTTTTCACTAACTTTTACTGTTTTTTCTTTTTTATTAATTAATGAAGGCGTAATTGAAATTAATTCATCTAAGTTTTTTTTAAATAATTTACCATTTTTAATATTTGTAAAATAAATTTCATTACTGCTTCCTTGACTACTTATTTTAATATCATATAAATCAAAAATTTTATCAAAAAATGTTTGTGTAATTTCTGAATCTGATAAATTTTCAATTGGAATATAAGAATAGTTTCTTGTTAAAAAACCATCATAATATTCAATCATATCTTCATACAAATAATAAACTCTCCTTTTTAAATCTAAAAATTTTAAAATTAAATTAACACTAATTATCAATGCAATAAATAACAATACTGGAATAACTAATAATAAATAATCCATAAAAAAACTAATTGTTGCAGGCAATGCAAATAGTAATATAAAAAAAAATGAAAAAATCATACCAAAAAATCTTTTTGATAATTCAAAAATAATTGCAAGTGTACTTGGTTTCTCTTTTTGAATTAATTTATTTCTGGATAAGACAAAACCATTTTTCTCCATTTGATACCAGATTTTTTCATATATTTGATTTATTTTAGAAATTGATGAAAAATAAATTTCAGTCTCGCTACTTCCTGCAGCTTTTACTAAAATATTTCCAGTATTAAAGAATTTATGTTCAATAAATGGTTTATTCATCCAAACTTGAGTTATATTTTTTATAATTAATTCAGTTTGATGATCAGAAAAAAATCCACCTTTTTTTGCAATAAACCTATTATCTTTTATAATGTAAATTTCTTTTTTATATCTAACATTTAAATATGCAAAATTAAATATATTAATAATAAAAAATAAACTAATTGGTATTATTAAAATTAATGAATTAGTGTTTGTAAAAAATAATACTAAACTAATTATTCCAAAAATAAAAAATAAAATTATTAATGAAATAAAAAATTTATAATAAACAAATGCACTTTTTTCTGGTTTAAATGTTATTTCATTATCCATTTTTTATTATTTTTTTAATTAATATTTTTTATAAATGGTTTTGTTTTTAAATAACTTTTGATTTCTTTTAACTATTTCCAATTTACCTTAATTTCATCAGTTCTCTCATATGGTTTAATT
>CAZQHZ010000028.1:0-10693 GCA_964593285.1 uncultured Methanosarcinales archaeon
CAATATATTTATAAATAATTAATTAATTTTTAATTATAAATTTTCCCTACCTAGCTCAATTGGTAGAGCGTTCGGCTGTAGATGTTATAAGACAATCTCAAATTTTGAGAATGAATGAAATATAACCAGCTGAAACCGAAAGGTTCCTGGTTCAAATCCGGGGGTGGGGATTTTTTATTTTTTTCTGTTTTATTTTTTTTCTGTTTTATATTCAGTTTTATAAACATCTAAGTCATCTAACATGTCTTTTTCCTGCCATTCTTTTACATAATCATCTTTTACATCAAATGTTTTAATACTGCCTTTTTCAGTCATTGAATGAACTTTTTTAATTCCTGCATTTATAATCATTTTTTTACAAATAAAACATGGAAATACATTAATTAATTTTTCAATTCCATCAATAATTCTAACACCATAAAGATACATATGTGAGTCTTCGATTTTAACACCATCTCTTGCCGCATTAATTATAGCATTTTGCTCTGAATGAACACTTCTACATAATTCATACCTTTGCCCAGATGGAATATTTAAACTTCTTCTAAGACATGCATTTCTTTCAATGCAATCTTTTGTTTTACGAGGCGCTCCAACATAACCAGTAGATAAAATTCTTTTATTTTTAACAATTACACAGCCAATTCTAACACAAAGACATGTGCCTCGAAGAGAAATATCTCTTGCAATATTCATAAAATACTCATCCCAAGTAGGCCTATTAATTAAATTTTTATTTTCCATAAAAAAATAAAAAAAAGATGTTAATTAAAAATTTTTTGAATTTAAAATTTAAAAAAATTAAAATTTAATTTTATTTAATCTTTCAACCCTTGCTTCAACAGAAGGATGAGTTGAAAACAAATTAACTAAACCTTTTGCGTTAAAAGGATTTACTATAAATAAACTAGCACCTGCGTGATTTTCATTTCTAAATGGTTTTTGTTTTACACCATTTTTTAATTTTAATAATGCTGATGATAATCCTTTACTATCTTTTAAAATTTTTGCAGCATAATTATCTGCTAAAAATTCTCTACTTCTTGAAATTCCCATTTGTAAAATTACTGCAGCAATTGGTGCAATTATTGCAAGAGCTAATATTTGAATAAAATTTGGACCATCATCACTATCAAAACCACCAAAAATTGCAGCCCACTGTGCCATTGATGCAACAAAACTAATAACTGCTGCAATTGTTGCTGCAATTGATGCAACTAAAACATCTCTATTTTTAATGTGAGAGATTTCATGTGCAATAACCCCTTTTAATTCTTCTTTATTTAATATATTTAAAATTCCTGTAGTTAATGCAACAACACCTTTTTTTGGATTCCTTCCTGTTGCAAAAGCATTTGGAGTATTATTATTTACAATGTATACCTTTGGCATTGGAATTTTAGCTTTTTTTGAAATATCACTTACTATTTCATAAATTTCTGGCATTTTACTTTTATCAAATTCTTTTGCTTTATACATCTTTAAAACTATTTTATCACTATACCAATAACTAAAAAAATTAATACCAATAGCAATAGTTAATCCAATAATTAAACCAAAAGTTCCACCAAGTAAAAAACCAATAAAAATCATTAAACCTGATAATAAACCAAGCAATAATGCTGTTTTTAAATAATTTTCAAACATTTAAATCACCCCACCATGATAATTAAATCATATTTTTTGTTAAAAAGAAAATTGATTTAAAAATATTATGGAATATTTAAAAAATAATATTTAAAATTTAAGTTATATGATACTTAAATTAGCAGTTGTATTTTTTTCAATTAATCTAAATAATTTAATCTTACCCTCAGACATACTCTCCATTGAAATAAGTTTTGTATCATAATATTCAAATACAATATCATCCATATTACCTCTTGGAATTTGAACAAAATATTTAGGAACTGATTCATTTAACTCTCTAAATATTGAAACCATTACCCTCTTATTTTCATAAAAAGGTGTTGTTCCTGCAAAACTATAGTCGATTATATTAAAAGAAAGAGTAGTTTGAGTTGAAAAAATCACAAAAGAATTTTCATTAGGTATTTTTTGCATAATTTTTCTAAAATTTTCACCATCATAATCAATCCCTCCATGTTTCAAAAAAAATAAGATATTTAACAAAAACACAATAAAAAATAAAAAATAAACAAAAAGTTTAACCGATTTATATTCAAATAAAGAAAATATATTGTAAGCTCCAAGACCTAAACAAAGAAAAAATGTAGAAGTGTGTGGAATAAAATATCGAGCACCATCGTTTGAATGATAAGAAAGTATAATCAAAGTAAAAGCTAAAAAAGAAAACAAAATATAAAATCTTGGATTATTTAAATTTTTTAAATAAAACAATGAAAATAAGAAAATAGGCAAAACAAATATAAAATTATTCAAAAAGAAAAAATCTTTTAAAAAAGAATAATGATTTTCATCAGGCTTAAGATTTTCTATAGAAACAAATGTTCCATCACTATCACTTTGAATTTTAATCTCAGTTATATTATGTATTAACAAAATTGCAAAAAATAATACAAAAATATAATTAAAAAATTTTTGTTTTGATTTAAAACAAGATATGAACATCTTATAATTGAGAACAATGAATAACAAACTAAAAATAATATATTCTCCCCTTAAAAAACCTAAAAATAATAAACTAAAAATGGCAAGATAAAAAGTTTTTGGTTCTGGTCGAAAATAATATTTAATAACTAAAAAAAATGAAAACAAAAGAAAAAAAGTAGATATATTAAAAACTTCTGATTCAGTTGATGATTTTAAATAAAATGAATTTACCAAAAAAAGGCAAGATATAAAAAAAGACAACCATTTTTTTGAAATTAACAAATATAACAAAAGATATAATAAAACAGGAATAAATATCGCTAAAACAAAATTAAAAATAATTGTCGAAATACTTGAAGCACCAAAAAGAATAAACAATAAAGATAATATAAATGGATAGCCAGGACTTTTTTCCATTCGATAAGGTAATATACAATCATCTCCATCAAAAAATTCACAAATCTGATATTTTTGCTCAGTAGCAAGAAAATAACCAGCAGCTTTATAATCATGAGCTCTTGAATTGATATAATCATTTTTTGGAGAAAAAAAGAGTAAAATTAAAAAAGAAAGTATAATTATGGCTATCAAAAAATATTTATTTTTTTTTAAATCAATTTTTCTTAAAATATTTTTTTTATTAATAAACAACAAATATATAAAAATTATCAAAAAAAATAGAAGATAATAAAAAGAATAACTTTGTTCCAATTTTATAAAATAATAATAAAAGGTAAAAAACATGATGCTATAAAAAATTTTATAATTTAAATAATTTATGTTAAAATGTATGATATATTGATAGTTGGAGCAGGGATAACTGGAATCACTCTCGCACAAAAATATGCTGAATTAGGGAAAAAAATTCTTTTAATTGATAAGCGAAATCATATTGGTGGAAATTGTTATGACTTTTTAAATCAAAAAGGCCACCTTATACATCCTTATGGACCACATATATTTCATACTAATAATGAAAAAGTCTGGCAATATATTTCAAAATTTACAAAATGGAATAATTATAAGCATACTGTCAAAAGTTTTATTAGGGGTAAACTTTATCCCTTCCCAATAAATATAAATACAATTAATAAATTGTTTGATAAAAATTATGATGAAGTAACAATAAAAAAATTTTTTGATACTAAAAAAACACACATAAAAAATCCAACGAATGCAAAAGATGTTATACTTAATCAAGTTGGAGAACAATTATACAAACTATTTTTTGAAAAATATACAACAAAGCAGTGGGGAATGTCACCTGAAAAATTAAGTCCAGAAATAACTGGAAGAATTAAAATAAAATTAAACAAAAATAATTTTTATTTTACAGATAAATACCAAGGACTTCCTCTTGAAAGCTATACTTCTCTTTTTAAAAAAATGCTTGATAATAAATATATAACAATAATGCTTAATACAAATTTTAATTCTCTTTCAACTAATATTAAATATAATAATGTTATTTTTACAGGTCCAATAGACTCTTTCTTCAATAACAAATATGGAAAACTACCTTATCGCTCTTTGAAGTTTGAAATAAAAAGCTATGAATTTAATAAATTTCAAAAAACTGCAACAATTAATTATCCTGGTAATGAAAAATATACACGAATTACTGAATTCAAACATATGACATTACAAAATGTAAATGGTACAACAACATTAACAGAATTTCCATCTAGCCAAGGTCCGGAATTTTATCCTATTCTTACAACAAAATCTAAAAAATTATTTAAACAATATATGATAGAAGCTAATAAAATTAAAAATGTTTACTTTCTTGGAAGATTAGGATCTTTTAGCTATATCAACATGGATAAAGCTGTTGAACTAGCTCTTAGATTTGTTAATATCCAAAAATTGCAATGAACATTAACTAAAATAAAATCTTTTTACGAAGAAAATAATTCCATAAAAAAATAATCATACTAGAAAATATTTTTGAAAAAATATAATACAAACCCACAATTTCAGTCATCATCCAAAGAATTCCTTGGTTAATAATAAGACCAAAAATACCTATAAATAAAAAAATTCCAAACTCTAAAATTTTATTTGGTAATTTACTATCTTTAAATATAAATCTTATGCTTAATATATAATTTAAAAAAGCACCTAAAGAAAAACTTATAACTGCAGAATAAAAATAATATATTCCAACAAAAGAAGTTAATACATAAAGTATAATTATATCTACTAAAAATACAAAAAAACAAATTAACGTGTAATACAAAAAATTATTATTTAGCATTTTTTCTATTCATATCTATCTCATGAAGTTTTTTTTGATTATGATATACAATTACAACAAGTAATATTAAAAGTAAAAAAATTAAATAGATTATAATTTTAGAAAAAATATTTAATATTACAGGATATAAAAATAAAACATTAAGAAAAATTATAAGCAACCTAAATTCAATAGGAGAAAAACCCATAAATGAAGTTGAAAGATCTTTCTGTAAATCTTTAGTTGCATCATGTATTAAAATAAAACTCATCATAAAGGCACTTGATATTAGAAATAATATCCATATCATTGTACTTTGATTAGGAAAAACAAAAAGCCATCCCAAAATGATAGATGCCATAAAAAAATAATCAAAAAAATGATCCATATAAAAACCCCACCTGACAAAACCTTGATTTCTCATTCTCCCTATGGTTCCATCTAGACAATCAAAGATCCATTGCATTACTATCCAAAAAGACGCTATTAAAAAAAACCATTTATTATTTTTACTCAAAAAATAACTTAAAAAAACAAATAAAGAACAAAAAAGAGTTATAAAAGTTAAAGTCTTAGTGCCTATAAATGAAGGAACATAATTTGCAAGATATTTTGTAATTTTTATCTCTAAAGGTCTAAAAATAGAATGGTTAATAGATGACAACTGATTTTTCATACACAAGAACAAAATTTTAATGTTTAAATAATTTTCTAAATATTCAAATAAACAGGTTTTTTTTAGTTTGTCTAATTGTCAATGGTTCCTAAAACCAAAAAAAAATAATTATTTAAATAGATCTTAATTCATGTTTTTTATTATGAAATTTAAATATATGTTAGCACCAATGGAGAAATTTACTGATTCTGCTTTTAGAAACTTAATATATAAGAGAGGTGCTGATTTAACTTTTACAGAAATGGCACGAGTGAGTGCATTAATAAGAGAAAATTTAAGTACAATTAATCGAACAAAACTAATAGATAAAACACCCACAGTAATACAATTATTACCATTAAAAGAAGTTGAACTTGAAAAATACTTAAAAACATTTGAGCCAGAAAAAAACTTTCAAGGATTTAATTTAAATATAGGTTGTCCAAGCACTGAATTAATAAAATTAGGAATGGGCTGTGCTTTGATAAAAAGACCAACAAAAGTAAAGAAACTTGCAAATATTTTGCTTGATTCTGGTTTTAATACTTCAATAAAATTAAGACTTGGAATGAATGAATTTGAAAAAAAACAAAAAGTTTACTTGAATTTAATAAATAAAGTTAATGCTGATTATTTTATTGTTCATGGAAAACATGGAAAAGAAAATGAACAAGACAAAAATGATTTTTCAATATACAAAGAATGCATAGAAACAAACAAAAATATAATTGCAAACGGTAATATTACAACTAAAAATCAAATTCAAAAATTAAAAGAACAAGGAATAAAAGGTGTGATGATTGGATGGGGTGCGATAAAAAATCCAAATATTTTTGCAGAATTAAAAAATGAAAAACAAAATAAAAAAGAAATTTTATCATTAAATGAATTAAAACAAGAATACTTAAAACTAGCAAAAATACACAAAACAAGAAAGGAAAATATTAATAATATCTTAAAACATACTTTTAAAAAAACAGCTAGTTAAATGAGTCACTACATTTAATATTAAATTTTATTTTTAATATATTTTGTTCGCTTATTTAATTGAATGTAATTAAAAATAACAACTTAGAAACGAATTTTCTAAATTACATTTATTTTTTAGAGTTGAAGGTACATTTTTTACCATGTTTTTTAGAACAATTTCTTTAATTATTTTAAAATCAGTTAATTTTCTACAATTTTTTGCATCTTTTAAAACACAATTTAAGGACATTTCTATAAATAAATTTTTAACCTTTTTAAATATTTGTATATTAAAAAGTATATTAAATATATAAAAATATATATTAAATATATAAAAAAGTATATTAAAATAGAAAACTTTAAATATTAATTTTGTTATATTTACTGAAAATCAGAAAAAAATTACATAATTAATAAAAAATAAACGAAAATCAGAATTATTTTCTGAAAATCAGAAAAAATGAAAAAATATCCCAAAATTGTTCAATGCGATAATCGTGGCCAAATAGTTATCCCAAAAGAAGTTAGAAAATATCTTGAAATAAATGAAGGAACTGGTTTTTTTATGTTTACAATTAATGAAGAAGGTATTTTATTAAAAAAAATTGAAAATAATTCAATAAATGAAAAAGATAATATTATAAAAGAAATAATTGAAAATAAAGAAAAAATTGGAATTAAAAATGAAAATATAACAAAAACAATTGAAAATTACAAACCAGAAAAAGAAACTATTTTACAAGAAATTTAAAATGAAAAATCAAAAAATATTACAAATTAAAATTTTAATTTTAGTATTACTAATTAATATTTCAGTTTGTTATTCATTTATTCCAACTAATAATTCACATCTCAATATAACAAACCCTCATTTTGAATGGACATATGATAATGATGAATATACTAATTTTTCATTATTAATTTCAACAAATAATGAAATGACAAATTTAGTATATACTAAGAATAATATAACAAATACAGACTATCCAATAACAACTTCTTTAAATGAAAATACACATTATTGGAGGATAGATGTTTATGTTAATGATACATTGAAAGAAAGTCTTCCAATTAATATATTTACAATTGATACAACACCACCACAATTTAATAATTTCCAAACAGAACCGTCTATTTTAAGATATGATTATGAAGATCCATTAATTGTTACAGTCGATTTAGAAGAAAATAATTTACAAGATAGTCCTAAATGTAAATATAAACTAAATGATGAGTCATTTGATGAATTTGTAGATATGACATCAATTTTAGGTAACGCATACGAATATTCAATTAATGAAAATTGGCAAGAGCATGAAGATAAAACATTAACTTATAGATGCATTGCAACAGATTATGCAAATAATATTGCAAATGAAACAAAAACAATTAATATTGTAGTAAATGAAAACCCACCAGTATTTGATAATTTAGAAGATATGACTGCAGTACAAAATATTAATCACACATTTTTAGTAAGTGCAATTGATGAAGATGATGATGATTTAATTTTTTCAAGTAATGAAGATACAATTAATTTTAATAAAATTGATTCAAAAACAGTAAGAGCACACTGGATACCACAAGAACAACACATTGGTTTTAATAATATTGAATTTAGTGTATATGATGGAAACCATTATACACATAAAACAGTAGAAATATTTGTTGAACCAAAAGATAAATCACCAACAATAAAAGAGATTGGAAATATAGAAGGATATTTACATGTACCAATAATTAAAAACATAGAAGCATATTATGATTACCCACGAAAAAATAAAACTGTTGGTTTATATTTTACAACTAAAGAAAATTTACCATGGTTTAAAATAAATACAATGTATAATTTTTCAGACGATACATATATTGGAAAAATAAATGTAACACCACTTCTATCACATAAAGGAAAATATAATATAACAATAATTGCAACAGATGGAAAAAATAGTGCAAAAGAAAATATAACATTAAGAATTGGATATTGCGGTGATGTTGATGAAGATGGCGAACCTATATGTGATGCTGAATATGAAGATTGTGAAAGTTGTCCTCTAGATTGTGGATATTGTGATACTGAAGAAAAAAAATCTATTGGAATTATTACACAAAAGCGAAATTGTTTATATTCTGAATTTACATTAAAAACCTATGAATTATTTGAACGAGCAACTTGTGAAAATAAAGGAAGAATAATTGATAAAATGGAAGTTTGCAATGAATTACCTTCTACAACAATCAATATTTATAAACTAGAAAATAAAGAATGGGTTGAAAAAGATAAATATATTACAGATGATAATGGTAAATTAACTTTTATTCCAGAAACAGAGGGAAATTTTAAAATTGAAGCAGAACATCAAGATTATCAGAAAACAGAAAAATTAATCACTTTTAAAGATTGTATAGATGTTAAAAAAAATGACACAGATAAAATAAACCAAACATTTGATAATACAACTAATAAAACATTAAATGAAACAGAAGATGAAAAATCAGATAATGAAAAAAAAGAAAATACTTCAACTAAACCAATAATTGATAAACCAACAATAATTGATGATGAAGAAAATAAAAAAGAAATAAATACAGTAAATAATTTAACAATATTTATTTTTTATATATTTATCCCATCATTATTTATGATTATGATTGTTTTATTATTTTTTTATTACCAAAAAGAAAAAAACAATAATAAACATATATTAAAAATGAGAATTCAATTAATACAATACAAGAAAAAAATTAATCCAATAATTAAAAGATATTGGATTAAAACAAAGGATATAATGGGATTTTAACATGGATAAAAAAAAAATACTAATTAATAAAGAAAATGAATATTTTATTTATAATGATAAAGATATACATACAAAATATGGTGTCTTAAAAAAAGAAATTATTGATAAAGAAAAAATTGGAAGTTTGATTAAAACTAATAAAAATAAAGAATTTTACTTAATAAATGCTTCACAAATAGATTTGTATAAAAAAATTAAAAGAATACCTCAATTAATGATGTTAAAAGATATTTCATCAATAATTGCATATACTGGAATTAATAAAAAAAGTATTATTGGTGAAGCTGGTGGTGGCTCTGGAGGACTTTCTTGTTTTATTTGTAATATTGCAAAGAAAGTTTATAGTTTTGAAATAAATGAAGATTATATTAATTTAATTAAAAAAAATAGTGAAATGCTAAATATAAAAAATTTAATTCTTAAAAAACAGGATGTTTATGAAAAAATAAATGTAAAAAACATAGATGTATTTATTTTAGATTTAGCACAGCCCTACGATGCAGTTGAAAATGTTTTAAAAACATTAAAAATTGGTGGCTTTATTGTAAATTACTCGCCAAATTTAACACAAACAAAAAAAATCATACAAAAAATAAAACAAACAAATAAATGCATCTATATTGAAACAATTGAAACTATCCAACGAGAATGGGAAGTTGATGAATTAAGATTAAGACCTAAATTTAAAATGTTAGGTCATACTGCCTTTTTAACATTTTTTAGAAAATTAAAAAATTAAAAAAAAAAGAAAGGGGGGAAAATATGATTATTTTTTTATTTTATATTTTTTTTCTGTAACATGTAAATTAATTGCACCAACAATAAATATCCAGCACAAAAAGATCATAAATAAAAATTCTTCTCTATGTAAATTATTTACAAAAACATCTTTTACACTAGACACTTTATCCATAATTCCTAAATTAATCGGCTTAAATTCAAATAAAGCATATGCAGTACCAACGTCATCTGTTGGAGCTGCAAGTAAAAAAACAAATAATGAAGTTAAAAATAACATAGCTAAAAATACTACAAAAATAACATGATTTGCGATAAATTCATGTGGGTGAAAATGATGGTCATGGGTATTTTTACAATTATCTTTTAATAAAAGATTTTCAAGTCCTTTATTATTTGATTTTTTCATTTTTTAGAATCCTCCTTTTCATCAGATTCTTTTTGCTCTTCAAAATCAATGTACCATCTATTAGTATCAGGTTCAAAATTAAATACAACATTATGTTTGTTTTTTTTATTTAAAGCAAATAGAAGTGGCATAGGTATTGTTGTTTCAAAACTAGAGCCTCTTTTATATAATTTTCTTTTTATTTTTGTAGTCATTTATAAAAGCACCATACTTATCAATATTCAACATAATATACAAATTAATAACTTAACATATTTATTAATTAAATAGTATATAAATGTTTCTATTTTTTTACATCTATTTTTTATTAT
>CAZQHZ010000029.1:0-10366 GCA_964593285.1 uncultured Methanosarcinales archaeon
TCTTGTAAAAGTAAAGCTGGTTTAATTACTAATGCAACTGCAAATTTTATTGTTGAAACAGGTTTAAATATTAATTTAGATATAATTGAGCCTAAAAAAAATTATTATTTTGAAAATAATTTAGATATTAATGCAAAAACTTCTCATGAAGCACAATGTTTTTATTCTTTAAATTCATCTAATATTTCAAAAAACAAAGGAACTTTTGGTAATTTAACTAAAGAACACATAGCAAATGAAAATTTTTTAGATGGTGAGAATAAGTTATGGGTTAAATGTAATTTTATTTCACAAGATGGTATAAAACCAGGTGTTACAAAAAATAAATTAGTGATTATCGATAAAGCAAAACCAATTATAAATTATGTTAATATTACACAACCTTTTGTTTCTAATAATAAAATATGGGATAAAAATAAAATTAATGTAAATTTAAATGTAAATTTAACAAAATCTGGCTTTAAAAAAGTTTTTTATTTAATTAATTCAAGTGATGATTCATACTCTAGTGGATGGATTGAAAGAAATAATTTAAATGTTGTTTTAAATAAAGACTCACAAAATAATAATTTAAATTTAACAGATTTAAAAACATATTATGTTTATTCTAAAATTGTTTCAGGTTCAAATATTGTGAGTGAAATTAAACGAAGTGAATCTTTATTTTTAAATCAAAGTTTAAAACCAGATCATTGCGAAAATAATAATTTTGATGTAGGTCTTGAAAGTGATATAGATTGTGGTTTACATTGTCCGCCTTGTGAAAATGGTGTAAGATGTTTTACAGATAATGATTGCTTGTTAAGTAATTGTGTGCAAACAGATAGTGGTAAGATTTGTAAAGAGCCAAGTTGTTTTGATGGAATAAAAAATCAAGATGAAACAGGAGTTGATTGTGGTGGCTTAAATTGTGTTCCTTGTAAAAGTGGGAATGTTTGTTTAATTGATAGTGATTGTTTAAGTAGTAGTTGTGTAAAAAATGTTTGTGAAGAAATAAATATATGTGAAAATGGTGAGCCTGATTATGAGAAAGGTGAAACAGATATTGACTGTGGCGGACCATGCGAAGCATGTGAAATAAATAAAAAATGTAATTTGGATAATGATTGTCAAGAAAGTTTAGTATGCCAGAGAGGTTTTTGTTTATATAATATAGATGGTAGTTGTGTTCCTAAATGCGAGGAAGGATTTGAATGTAAAAATAATGAATGTGTTAAAATTTCCACACTAATAAATGAGTGCGATCCAAGGTGTTCTATCGGATATAGTTGTATTAATGGTAAATGTATAAAAGATGAGGATCCAAATAAAGATGTTGATAAAGACAAATTTCCTATTTGGTTAATTTTATTGATTATATTTTTAATAATCATACTTACTTTAGTAATATTATATTTTATTTTTAAAGGAAAAACAGTTACAATATTTTCAAAAACAATATTTATTCCAGATTACTTTAAATCAGTTAATTTAGATTATTTTAGTAATAAATTTACAAATAAACATTTACCAATTAAATCAAATGATTCTTTAAAATATCAAGTAAAATTTAAACCAATTAATACTCAAAAGCAAATGCCAGAAAACAAAACAAACATGAGTTATTATTATAATAATTCTTCAAATACAAAAGAAATGATTAATTTAATTAGACAAAAACGAGAAGAACAAATGAAAAAAGAGCAAGATTTAATTAAAAATAAATTTAAAAAATAAATATTATTAAAAAAATTATTTGTATAAATTATTCTTAGCACCCTCTTTTATAGGGATACATAATTTAAATTTACTACCATATGGGAAATTAGATGTTATATCAAATTCTGCATTTTGTTCTTTAAAATCTTTATATGTTTTTGATAATCCATTATAAGGATTTGGTGTATTTGAATTCATACATTCACTTAAGTTTTTTTCAATATTTAATTTTTTTGAAATAATTTCAGCAACAAAATAATTTATATTATTTTTTTTTTCAATATCAAACTTTAATTCATTATCTGTTTTTGAATTATTATTTGATAAATAACTATATATTCTTTGCATTGAAATCATTAATGATTCTTGATCAATATATATTGGACATTTCAAACTATTATCATTAAATTTTATATCAATTGATGATCCATTGTTTGTTTTTTTATGTTTGTTATAGGTAGATTTTAAAAAGCTTGGAGCATCATATTCTTCAGAATAATATCCATTATCATAAAATTGTTTTAATTTTATTTGATGTTTGTTAAGTCTATTAATTTGTTCAATAATTCCATTAATATTTTGATTTGATTTTTTTTCAGGGATGTAATCCTTTTTGATTTGTTTTAGGTTATTTGAAATTGTTTTAATAGATTTTGAAATTTCATTAATAGATTCATTAATTATCTTACCATATGCATTTTTTTCTTCTTTATTTAAACCAAAAAAATAATTGTTTATATCTTCTTTTTCTATAAGATATTGCATTAAGGTAATTATTTCTTGGTTATTTAAATTATTATTGATGTAGTTAGCATATTTTGTAGATATATCATTATTATTTTTTATTTTTGTTTTTTTTGTTATTAATTTTTCATCAAGTGTTGGTTTGTTTATATTTGAATAATTTTTTCTAAATAATTTTATTTTTTTTAAATGATTTTCAAGCGAAAGTGCTTGATTTGTTATTGTATCTAAATTATTTTGTATTTTTTTATTATATTCTTTATTTATTTTTTTTTTAAAGCTTCTAACGCTTCCGGATAATATTAAAACTGAATTGCCAATATGATGTGTTATTTCATCGATAACTGAATTGTTTATCCTATAAGAATCATTGTTTATTCCATAGAAATATTCTTCTAAAAGATTTGTTTTTTTTGATATTTGTGAAATTAAATTTATTGTTTCGTTGTTATCTAATGTGTTTGCTATATTTTCTGCAAGAAATTCAAGATTTTTTGTAACCATTTTAAATAGTATATGTTTTTGTATATTAATATTTAAATACATATTATTTATATGTATTGAAATTTATAAATGTTTTTATTTTGTTATGTTAATTTTATATCAAAAAAAGAAAAATTTTAATATTTTTATAACTTTTTTATTTATAAAATGTATAAAATAAATGAATATGAGGAAAAAATAATTAAAGAATTGATAAAAAACCCAAGAATTTCAGATAATGCAATCTCAAAAAAAACAAAAATACCTGTAATGACTGTTAATAGAAAAAGAAAAAAATTAGAAGAAAATAATTTAATAAGTTATTATACAGATTTTTGTCATGGTGAAAAAGGCATTAATGATTTTTTTACAAAAGAATTATTTTTAATTAAGTTTAATAGAGGAATTACACGAGATGATTATTTAAATTTTATTAAAAAGGAAAAAATAAATAAAAATATTTTACCTATGTATGTTGCAGAAACATATCTTGGCGAAAAAGATGGTTGTTTGAGTTTAATTTTAATAATAAATTCGAAAAATACAGCAGAATTGATTGATTTTTTTAATTCTACAATTATTAATATGCTAAAGAAACAATTTGGGAAAGATTGTATTTTAGATGTCATTACAACAAAACTTACTGATTTGATTAGAGTGCATCACAATTATATGCCTAATATAAATATGAAAAAAGGTATTATCGATTCAAAATGGCCTGACGATTGGATATTTGTAACTAGAAACCGACATAAAAAAATTTTAAAGTAAAAATTAAAATTGATTTTGTATTTTCTTCATGTTACTATTATTTAATAATACAAAAAGTTTTAATACCTTAAATTTATATCTTTTTAAAGGGTGGAAAATAATGGGGTTTTTCGATTGGTTTTTAAAGAAAAAAAACAAAGTAAATGAAAATAGTGAAAAAAGTGAAGATTTAAAATCTGATAAAACAAATAATACAGAAAATTTAGATCCAGCAGAAGCAGTTATTTTTTCAAATAAAGAAATTAATAATGTTAATGATATAAAAAAAAGTGTTAATACACAAGATGATGCAGAAAAAAATATTTTTCAAGATTCATCTTTAAATGAAAATACTATAAAAAATTCAAATTTTAATAAAAATACAAATACTAATGAAAATTTAGGTTCAGAAGATATTTTATTGACAAGAAATTCTAATTTTTTTAATCAAGAAAAAAAAATTCCTGGATTTGTTAAAAAAAAAGATGAAAATGAAAAAATCAATAATTCTTTTTTTGAATTAAACAACAAAAGTGAAAATTTAAACATTAATAATAATTCATATTCAAATAATCAAAACAAAAGTAATAATAGAAAAATAATGCCTTCATTTTCAAATTTTGATAAAAATTTAAATATAAAAAAAAATAATGATGATGATTTAAATTTAAATACTAAAAATTCAGAAAATTTTTCTATGAATAATAAAAACAAAGAAAATTTAGAGAAAATTTCTTTAAATGAAAAAAATTCTTCATATAAAATACCATTTCCTGAAAATTTAGGTAATGAACATAGTAATAATAATTTTAATGATTCTGTAGATATAGATCTTGGAGTTACAGAAAAAAATTTTGTTAAAAATAATTTAAATAAAATAACTGATTATAAAAATAATAATTATAAAAAAAATGATAATTTAGAAAAAAGTAATTTAAATGAAAGTAATAAAATAGAAGATTCTTTTTTTGAATTAAATAATAAAAGCGAAGTTATAAAAAAAATTAATGAAAAAAAAGAAAATTTAGAAGAAATAAAAAAACCAATTAAAACAGAAAAAGATTTATTTATGTCTATTTTAGATTTTAAAAATTTATATGGAATTATTGATTCAATCAATCAAGATGTTGAAATTATTTCAAGTTCAACACTAAGGACAATTGAAATTAATAACGATCTTGATTTAAATTATCAAAGATGGAAAAATGATTTTAGTGAAATGAATAAAAATTTAGAACAATTTGAAAAAATATTTTTTAATTAAATGAATGGTGATTATAATGGAAGATGTTGATGAAAAGAAGGTTTTTGTAAGACTTAATGAATATAAAGAAGCGATTGATTTATTTGAAGAATTAAAAAATAAATTAAATGATGCAAAAGATTCAATTTCAAACATTGAAAAATTGCACAATGAAGAAAAAGAAGAAATAACTGTATGGGAAAATTCATTAGTGGAAATTGAAAAAAAAATAGGATATGTTGATAGTTTAATTTTAGGAAAAGAGGATAATTAAATGGAAAAGGTAGAAAATAATTCATTTTTTGTAAGTATAAATAATTATAATGAAATAAAAAAAGAAATTTTTAAAACATCAAATGAAATTTTAGTATGTTTAAAAAATTTTGAAAAAATTCAAAATATTAGAGCAAATAAAAATAAACTTATTAGAAATTATTTGGAAAAAATATCAGAAATAAAAAATTTATCTTCTTTATTAAATGAAAAATTACCACAAATTGATTCTAAAAAAAATTTAAAATTATCAAAAGAAAAAAATTCTGTTAAAAAAGAAAAAATTAGCAAAGCAGATAATATTGTTTCTGATGAAATTGATGTTGAAAAAATAGAAGATACAGATATAAAAAATATTGAAAAATCAATTGATGAGCTTGAAAAAAAAATAAACAATATTGTTAATTAAAAGTTAATAAAAATCCAATTTATTTTAAAAATATTTATATATTATTCTTTTTTTGCATGTTTTATTATACCTTTTTAGCTAATTTGCGGGGGTGCCGGAGCGGTCAAACGGGCCAGACTCAAGTCATTTTGAGTGTTGAGCATTAGGTTTTAAATGCGATGAAAAACAATATGTGAGTTATCTGCTGGCTTAGTGCCTTCGAGGGTTCAAATCCCTTCCCCCGCATTTTTTAATATTTTTAAAAAATTAAATGCTTTTTTATAAAAATCTTTATAAATAAAATATGATTACTAGCATTTACATATAAATAATGGGGGAATTTAAAAAATGAAACTTACACTTGCTGAACCAAAATATATTAAAGATAGTATAACTATTATTTCTGAATTAGTAACAGAAGCTAGGTTTAAAATTACAAAAGATGCAATTGAATTAATTGCAATGGACCCTGCAAATGTTGCAATGGTTGTTTTTAAATTACTTAGTAGCTCTTTTGTTGAATATGATTTAGAAAAAGATGTTGAAATTGCAATAAATCTTAATAATTTTAAACAAGTTTTAAAAAGAGCAAAAGCGAATGATACTGTTACAATTAAACTTGGAGAAGATAATAAATTTGATGTTATTTTTAAAGGAAAAAATACAAGAAAATTTTCTCTTCCAATAATTGAGTTAGAAGAAAAAGAACAAAAAGTACCTGAGTTAAATTTTCCAATTACAATAACAACAACAGCCCAAAATTTAACTGAAGCAATAGAAGATGCAGATATTGTTTCTGAATCTGTTTCATTTGAAGGGGATTCAAATAAATTAGTTATTTTAGCTCAAGGAGATTTATCAAAAGCTAAAATAGAAATTAATAAGGATGAGCAAACAACTATTAAAGCAGATGTTCAAGATAAAATACGAGCAAAATATTCTGTTGAATATTTAAAAAAAATGATTTCTGGAAGTAAATTAGCAGATATTGTTAATTTAAGTTTTAATAATGATTATCCTTTAATGTTAGAATTTAAAGAAATTGATAAAGTTAATTTAAAATTCATATTAGCACCAAGGGTAGATAATGATTAAAACCATTTATTTTTTTTAAATTTTATTAAAAAATCGTTTTGTTTTAAATAATTTTTTTCATTTAGTTGAATTGATGTGTTAATTAATGCCATATGTGTGTAACCTTGAGGAAAATTACCTATTAAATTTTTAGTTTTGATATTTATATCTTCTGAATATAAACCAAGATGATTTGAATTTTTCAATAATTTATCATAAATTTTTTTTGCTTTTTCTTTTTCATTAATGTAACATAATGCACTAGCTAACCAAAAAGAACATACAGTAAAAGAACTATTTGATTTTCCAAAATCATCATCAATTGAATATCTTTGAACTAAATAACCATTATGTAATAATTTTTCATATATTTTTTTAATTGTATTTATTAATCTTGGATCTGTATTTTCTAAAAATTCATAATTTGCCATTAATAACAATGATGCATCTAATTCTTTTCCACCATAATACATAACAAAAGAAGATATATTATTATTATATCCGTTTGTTAGAATATCATTTTTTATTTCGTCTCTTAAATCAAGCCATTTATTAATTAAATTTTCTTTTTTATAAAATTGGGCAATTTTTATTGCTCTATCAATTCCAACATAACACATTAATTTTGAAAAAGTATAGTGTTTATATAAACCTCTAAATTCCCAAATTCCAGAATCAACCCTTGCCCAGCTAAATTTTATTTGATTTACTGTATATTCTAAAAATCGCCAATATTTTTTAGTAATTTTTTTTTCATAACCATAATGTACAAAATATAAATACATAATATCAATTATTTCACCATAAATGTCGTTTTGTAATTGATTGTATGCGGCATTTCCAATTCTTATAGGTTTTGTATTTTTAAATCCATCTAAATGTTCTAGGAAATATTCTTTAATTTTTGTTTCGCCTTCTATCCCATATAAAGGTTGTATAAAATCGTTTTTTCTTGCAAGGTTAATAATGAATTCCATTAATTTTTTTGATTCATGGTTTCTTCCAATTCGTTTAAAAGTATCTGCACAAAAAGCAGCATCTCTAATCCAGCAATATCTATAATCCCATGTTCTAACAGTGTTTAATTCTTCTGGAATAGATGTAGTTGGACTTGCAATTATTGATCCTGTTTCACTATATGTTAATAATTTTAAAACAAGGGCAGATCTAATTATTTGTTTTTTATTTTCATCTGGTAAAATTAAAGTATTAACCCATTTTAACCAATATCTTTTTGTAGAATTTAATAATGTTAAACATTTTTTAATATTGTATTCTTCTTTTTTTTCGCCTAAAACCAGATATTTTCTTTGGTTTAAGTCTATTTCTTGAAAATTTAATAATTTTTGATTTTCAATATTACTAAATAAAAATATTTTTTCATTTTCACTTTTAATATTTATTTTATTTTCTTCTTCAACTAAAAAAGTATTTGTTTTTGCATATTCTAATTTTGGATTTAAAATAATTTTAATTTTTGGTTTTCCTTTTATTGGTTCAATTATTCTAACTAATTTATTTATTTTGAAAACTTTTGTTTTTTTATTTGGTAATATTTTTTTATATCTTGGAAAAAAATCAATTATTTTAAATGAATAATCTTTATTTTCAACTGTTGTTTCTAAAATATTTGTGTTTTCAATATATTTTTGTTTATATGTGCTTTTTTTATTTGGAATGATTTGAAAACTTCCACCTTTTTTTTCATCAAGAATTTTTGCAAAAATACTACTACTATCAAATTTTGGGTAGCACATCCATTCAATTGAACCTTTTTTATCAATTAATGCACAGGTTTTACAATTTCCAATAATTCCATAATCTAACATTTTAAAAATTAATATAAATTATATTATTTAAATATTTCTTAAGTTATTAATTAATCAATTAAATTTAATTTTTTATAATTTTTATTTAATAAAAAAATAGCAATAATTGTAGAAATAATTGCACTAATTACCATTGCAATTGCAACACTTAAATAATTTAGTTGTAAAATGTTTACAAATAAATAAGATAAGGGGATAAAAATAATTATTATTCTGCTACTAATAATTATTAATCCAGAGATACCATCACCCATAGCTTGAAGGGCTTTTGAAATAAGAATAATTGTTGCAATTAATGGAAATGTAAAAACATTAATTTTCATTAAATTTGATGCTAAATTTAATAATTGTGGTTCGTTTGTAAAAATTTTAAAAAAAAATTGTGAAAAAAAAAATAAGATGATACCTAAAAAAAGCATGTAATTTATTGAAATTTTTAGAGAATAATTTATTATTTCTTTAATTAATTTTTTTTGTTTTGCTCCAAAGTACATTCCAACCATAGTAAGCATACCTATACTTACTGCAATAACTGGCATTATTGAAACGCTTTCTAATCTATATACAAGCCCCATACTTGAAACATAATCAACACCATACTTTGACATAAATCTATTTATTATTAAAACATAGCTAGAAAATAATAATTGAACAATCATTGTTGGAAATCCAACTTTTAAAATGGCTTTAATTATTTTTTTATTTATATCAATTTTTTTAAAATTAATTTTAATTTTAATTTTTTTAACTTTGTAAATGATTATAATTCCAAGGACCATAGATAAAGAAACACTAATTAATGTTGCAATTGCAGCTCCTTCAACCCCATAATTTAATGTATAAATAAGAATAGGATCTAATATTATGTTTGTTATAAGTCCAAAAATTTGTATTATTGTTGAATATTTAGTTAATCCTTGTCCATTTATTATTGCATTTATTGAACCTACCATAAAAAAAAATATTGTTGAATATAAAATTATTTTTAAATAACTAAGTGCAAGTGGCATTATATTTTTGTCGACTCCAAATATTGTTAATAATGGTTCAATAAATATTAATCCAATTATTGTAAACGTTATTCCACAAAAAATAGCGATTATAAATCCATTTATTGCGGTTTTTTTAGCATTTTTTATTTCATTTGCACCAATTTGTCTTGCAATTAATGAACTAACACCAGTACCAAGACCTATACTAATCCCTATTATTATGAAAAATATTGGTAAAGAAAAAGTAAGTGCAGCAATTGATTCTGACCCAAGACGCCCAACAAAAGCAGTGTCAACAATATTATACAATATTTGTACACTCATTGCAAGCATTATTGGAATAGATAATTTGAATAATGATTTTTTTGGATTATTTATTATTTCATTTAATTTTTTATTCATTTTTTTTTGTTTTGTTCATTTTTTTATAAATTTTTTTCTCTTATAGTTTTTATTTTTTAAAATTGTATTTAATTTTAAAGTTAGAAAATTTAGAATAGATATAAATTAAAATTAACTAAATAGATTATAATTTATTTAATTCTAGCTCCACAATTTGAACAAAAATTATCATACAAACCTATTCTTTTTCCACATATTCTACAAAAATTATTTTGTTGTTGATTATATGGTTTTTGATTGTGGGGGTGTTTTTGGTGGTTTAAATTATTTTTAGGATTATTTTTTATTGCTTGATTTTTGTATGGTTGAATTTTATTTGGTTTTTCTTTTTTTTTGAAAAAAAATTTTATTCCTAATTTTATTAATCCATATATAATAAAACCAATTCCTACATATCTAAAAAATAATAATTCTTCACGAAAAATAGAAATAATTACAACAAAGATTCCAATTATTAAAAACCAAATACCATTTATTGAAGCCATTTTTT
>CAZQHZ010000030.1:0-8343 GCA_964593285.1 uncultured Methanosarcinales archaeon
TAAAATAAAGGTGTTAATTTGTTAAAAAATATTATTAATGAAGATTGTTATAAATTAAATATCATAAATTATTGTAATAATAATTGTTATTGTTGTAATAATAATTCTTTTGAAGAAAAATATTATAAAGATTTTCTTAAAATTATTGAAGAAATTAAAACAACAAATAAAAAAAATATTTTAATTTATGGTGGTGAGCCAACATTGTATCCAGTTTTTTTTAAATTAATTAATTTACTTAAAAATTATTTTCAAAAAATAATTCTTTTAACTAATGGTAGAATTTTTTCTAATGATCTTTTTTTAAATAAAATTATTAATTTTGATTTAGTTTATATCATAAAATTAAATGCTTCAAATTCTCTTATACATGACAAAATTTCAAAAGTTAATAATTCATTTAATCAAACAATTCAAGGAATAACAAAGTTAGTAAATTTTAAACAAAAAGTTTATTTAAAATATAATTTAAATGATAGAAATTTTTTAGATATTAACAATTTTTATTTATTTATTAATAAATTAAAAATTAGTGGAATTATTTTAGAAATAAATGATTCTAAAAATTATGAAATTTATAGAAAAAAATTTGATAGTATTTTTTTAGATTATAAAAAAAATATATTTTATTTAAAATATGGTGGAAATTTGAATTTTAATTCAAATAATTTAAATTTTGTGTTTGATGAAAATCCTAAAGAAATTTGTTTTGAAGTTACTGCAAGATGTAATTTATCTTGCAGAAAATGTTTTAATAAAATTTACTATAATCAAAATTGCTTAAATAATGATGTTTTATCATTTGATGATATAAAAAAAATTATTGATAAAATTCCTGTTAATTTTGTAAGTCAAATAAGAATTACAGGTGGTGAACCTTTATTAAGGGAAGATATTTTTGATATTTTTAAGTATATTAAGCAAAAAGGTTTTAAAATATGGCTTAATACTAATGCTACTTTAATAGATGAAAATATTGCTAAAAGAATTTCTAAATATGTAGATAATGTATTAATTTCTTTAAATGGTTATGATAAAAAAAGCGAAAAAAATATTACTGGTTTAGATTCATTTTATGAAAAAATTCAAGGTATAAAACTATTACAAAAATATAATGTTAATGTTGTTAGATGTGGAACAATGGCAACGGAGGAAAATATTAAAAATTTAAAAAGATTTTATTTATTAGTTTTAAAACTTGGGCTTGATAGTTGGGAATTATATCGTTTGATTGATAATAAAAAATTTAGTGATATTGATTTTGAGAAAAAAAAATATAATATTTTATTTAATCAATTAGATGTTTTAAATAGAATTTTTTTAAAAAATTTTAAAGTTGCAAATTCAATTCCTTTATGTATTTCAAAAAAAGCATATAATTTAAATTTTGGGGCTTCATCTGATGAGGGTCATATAAGATTTGTAATTGGTGCAGATGGAAGTATTAGACCTAGTTATTTTATATTTGAGAAATTAGGTAATATTTTTATTGATGATTTAAATAATGTTTGGAATTTTGGTTTTTTAAAAAAAATGAGAGATTTAAAATTTGTTACGTTTAAATGTAGAAAATGTATTTTTTTGGATAAATGCCTTGGTGGGAGTCGATATTATTCAAAATTATTTTTTGATGAATATAAACAAATAGATCCTTTAATAAATAAAAATTTTTATAATAATTTATAAATTTAAAATGGCTAAAAAAAGTAAAAATTTAATAATTAATTATAAATGTAATAGTAATTGCTATTTATGTAATTTTCCTGTTCAAAATAATAAAAAAGAAAATTTTATTTCTTTTGAAAAATTAACAGATGAAATAAACAATATTAATTTTTATAATTTTAATGAAATAAATATTTATGGTGCAGATCCATTTATACATAAAAATATATTTGAAATATTAAAATTGATTCCAGAAGATATAAAATTGAATATATTTACTAATACACGTGCGTTATCATATAAAAATTATTGTTTTAAATTAAAAAATTTTAAAAATTTGAATGTTTTTGTAAAAGTTTATTCAAATAATTCAAAATTACACAATTTTATAACACAAACAAGTAATAGTTTTGAGCAAACGTTAAAAGGAATTAAAAATTTATTTTTTTATAAAATAAAATTTTCAATTATTATTGATGTATGTGAACAAAATTTTGTATTTTTAAATGAAATTATTGATTTTTTTAATTCATTTAGGCCAAAAAAAATTATTATTAAACCGATTTTACCTATTGGTAAGGCTAAAGATGATTATTTTAAATTTGCTTTAAGGTATAGTGAAATTATTGATGTTTTAAAAATAAATTATGATAATATTTATGGTTTTTTTCCTTTATGTTTTTTAAATGATCGAAAAATTAATTTTTTTAATTTAGATTATTTAAATTATGAAAAATCAAAAAATAACAAATGCATTAAATGTAAATTTTTTCAAAAATGTATTGGTATGCCTGAAGATTATGTTGATTTATTTGGTGCTGAAGAGTTATTGGGTTAATTTTTATAAAAAATGAAAAATAATAATAAAATCTTGTTGATAAATCCTTTTTGGAGTTTCACTAAAATTTTTCCTCCTGTAAATTTAGCTCAACTAGCTGGATTTGTTAGACAAAATGGTTTTGATGTTTCAATATTAGATTTGAATTATGAGTTATCAATGTTGAAAATTCTTGATATTAATTTTTTTTTAGATGAATCTTTAAAATTGATAAAAAAATATAATCCTAAAATAGTTGGTCTTATTTGTGACACTGTTCATTTGCCTTTTTGTGTTAAATTTATTCCTTTATTAAAAAAAACATTCTCTAATATTAAAATAATTATTGGTGGAAATCATGCATCTTCAGATCCTAAAAAAATGTTTGAGTTATTTCCAATTGATTTTGTTGTTATTGGAGAAGGTGAGTTAACTTTTGTTGAATTATTAGATTCTTTAATTTTTAAAAAAGATTTTTCTTTAATTAAAGGAATTTCTTATAAAAATGAATTTAATAAAATTGTTATCAATTTAAAAAGGGAATTAATTAATGATTTATCTATTTTGCCAATGCCTGCATACGATTTAATTTTAAATTTAAATTATTATTTAAAATTTAAAGATGTTGAATTAGGAATTTCTGGTTCACGTGGATGCTTTCATTCTTGTTTATTTTGTGCAAGTAATGTTTTTTGGGGACATCAAAGATTTAGAAAAGTTGATCATATTATTAATGAAATAAAATTTTTAATAAAAAATTATAATATTAAAAAAATATCTTTTGATGATTTATGTTTAACAAATAATAAAAAATGGTTTTTAGAATTACTTGAAAAAATAACCCCCTTAAATATAAAAATTAGGGGCTTTGCACGAATTGATCATCTTGATGAAGATTTAATTATTAAAATTAAAAAAGCAGGTTTTTATAGATTATATCATGGAATAGAATCTGGTTCTAGTAGACTTAGAAATTTATTACATAAAAATATTAAAAATGATTTGTCTAATGGAAAAATAATAAAATTAATAAATTTTGAATTAGAAAATAATATATTACCTGTTTGTTCGTTTATGTCTGCAATTCCAACTGAAACAGTAGATGATTTTCATCAAACATTTAATTTATTAAAACAATTAAAAAATATTGGTGCGCAGGTTCAATTCTGGATTATGACCCCATACCCTGGAATTTATGCAAATGAAAAATTTAAAAAGGATATTATATGGTTTGATAGATGGAAAGAATTAAAACAATCTGATATATTTTTTGAAGAACAACGTATTTTGTTTTCTGATGCTTTAGATAAGCTGAAGAATGTAAATCCTGATAATTTTATGTTTAAACCAAATATTCCATTAAAAAAATTTCTTAAATTATATAATTTTGTTGTTAATGAATTGGATCTTAAAAGATGTGAAAATTATTTATTCATAAAACCACCAATAGAAGAAATAATTCCACCATTTAAAAATGTTAAGGATTATTATTCTAATCCATTTGGTTTTTTTTCTTATGGTTCACAGCCAATTGGTTTTTTAAAAATTGCTTCATATTTTAAACATTTAGGTAATAATGTTAAATTTATTGATTGTGCAAGTGAATCTTCAAAGAATAATAAAAATTCTATTTTTAATATTAAAAAAATTGGTTATAAAAAAACTGGTGATGGTAAAAGACAATATCCTTTATATCATTGTGGTTTGGATTATAGTGATTTTACAAATTTGTTAATTGATCAAAAAAAACCTGATAAAATATTTATTACAACTAGTATGACATATCATTTTAGACCAGTTCATAAAATAATTGAAATTTGTAAACAATTTTTTCCTAATTCACTTGTTATTGTTGGTGGTATTTATGCTAGTATTTCTCCTGAGCATTTATTAAAAACTAAAGCGGATTTTATTTTTTGTGGTCAATTTAAAGAATCGGAAGATTATAATTCTGATTTAAATTTACTTGATTATAAACCTCATTATGCCGTTGTTAAATCAACGAGGGGTTGTCCTAATAAATGTAGTTATTGTGCTGTTCATATGCTTGAAGGAAATGAAATGTTTTTTAGAAATTATAAAGATACATTTAATGAAATTAAATCAAAGTATGATGAAGGTATTAAAAATTTTATTTTTTGGGAATCTAATCTTTTAGTAAATTGTAAAAATCATTTTGAAAAAATTTTAGATTTAATTATAAAAAATAATTTAAATATTGATTTATCAGCACCAGAAGGTCTTCAACCAAATTTAATTAATTATTCTTTAGCAGAAAAAATGAAAAAAGCAGGGTTTAGTAAAATTCATTTACCACTTGAAACATCTACTAAAAAAATTGAACAACAATTTAATAGACCTTCAAATTTATATTTTTTTAAAAAAGCCATAAAAATTTTTAAAAAAGCTGGCTTTAGTGGTAAAAATATAATTTGTTTTATTTTATTTGGATTTGCAAATGATAAATTGGAGACTGTAATTGATTCTTTTATAAAAACATGGGAAGAAGGTTGTGTTCCTAAAATTATGCCTTTTACTCCTATTCCAAATACTATTGAATATAAAAAAAGTTATGAATTAATTAAAGATAAAGATTATGACGATTTACATCCTTTTTTATTTCCTTTTTCAAAAGATTCTTTTTCTGCTAAAGATTGTGAGGATATTTGTAATTTACATAGAGTTAAAAACCCCATAAATTACTTTAAAAATAATTATTTTTCTTCTAAAGTTAATAAATTATTTATTTTGAAAATAAAAAGTTCAAAAAAAATATGGGATAATTATTATTTAAATAATTTTAATACTTTAAATTGGATAAAGGATATTCCTGATACAATAATTGTGGAATTTATTAAAAATTTTAATAAATATTTTAATATTAATGATTTTAATAAATTTAATGTTTTAGATATTGGGTGTGGCGTTGGAAAAAATTCTTTGTTTTTAGAAAAAAAAGGATTTAATGTATATGGTATTGATATTTCTAAAATTGCAATTAATAATTTAAATAAAAATATAAAAAGTAGAAATAATTTTATTGTAGGTAATTTTTTAAATGTAAATTATAAAAAAAATAAATTTGATATAATAATTGATGTTGGATGTTTTCATATGGTTGATAAAAAATACTTTCAAAAATATATTAATCAAGTTCATGATATTTTAAAACCAAATGGTATTTTTATTATAAGGGTTTTTTCAGAATATGCAAATTATTCAACGAGATTTTTTCAAAATAGTAATTTAGATACTTTAAAATCTCCTTTTTTAAATTATTTTACAAAAAAATATATTTTTAATCTGTTTAAAAATAAATTTATATTGAAAAATTTTAAAGAAAATTTTTGGTCTATAAATTTAGAAAAAAATAATTTATCTCCAGGAATTTATGAATTAATTTTTAAAAAAATTTAATAATATCCACCACCACCGCCACCGCTACTATGGCTACAGTGTTTTGTAGTAAAATTTACATGGTTATAATGATGATCATGTTGAACTTTTAGAGTAGAATCTCCTTTTGTAATTACAGAATTTTTGTGTTCTCCACAATTAAAATGTTGTGATGCATCTGCTTTTGCTTTTTTTGAAACTTGACACTCTTTGAGTAATTTATTAGGGTCGTTTGCTTCTCCTGCTATTACTTTTTTTGTTGCAATGCTACTAATTGAAATTGCACTAATTAATCCTCCAATTGCAATAATTGATTGTTTTGAAATTTTACCTTCTTCATTTAGCATAAAGTCATTAACTTTTTTTTTAAATTTTGGAATGTCCATTTTTTATTTTTATGTTAAAAGTATATTTAAACTTTTTGTTTATTTTAACCAGTTTTCAAAAATTTTTTTAAATTTTTTATCAAAAAGATATTTTTCAAATATATATTTAAATTGTTCTTTATAAATTTTACAAAAGGTTGTTTTTGGAATTATTGCATAAGTTGTATTTTGTTCAACATAATTACATACAGGACATATACCGCAGTATGGTTTAAACGGACAATAAATACAAGTGGTTGTATCATTTATTGAAGAAGATATTATGCTACAGGATTTTTCTGAATTAATTATTTTTTCATAATTATCGTTTTTTACATTACCAAGTTTAAATAAATCTTCATTTAACATTCTTCCTTCATCGCAAGAAAAAATTTCACCATTGTAATTATATGCTAATTGTCCAATTACAGCACCACAAGGGTTTCTCATTTCAAGATAATTTGGATCAAAATCACTAAGTATTTTTTGTAATATTATTAAGGTTGTTCTTTCAGTTATGAATGTATTTTTTAAATTTAATTCAATTATATAATCAAGTGATTTTTTCCAAAATTTGATAAATTCTTCGCATGAATATTCTATTTTAGTTTTATTTTTTTCAGCATATCCTAATTTATTTAAAAACCTTAAATGAATGCTTTCAAACCCTAACTTTACATATTCATCTATTATTTCTTTGTGATATTTTAGTGTTTCTCTTGAAGTTGTTAGTAATGCACCAATTTGATGTTTATAATTTGAATTATTTATTTTTTTAATCCATTTTATAATTTCATCATAATTAGATTCTTTTGATATTCTATTTTTATCATGTAAAAATTTTGGGCCATCAAGTGAAGTGCAAATGGTTATATTATTTTTTATGCAGTATTTTAATATTTCACCAGTCATTACTGAAAGGTTTGTAACTATTGTTTTTTGGAGATTTTTTTTATGTATTTTATTTAATTTTTTAGCATATTCATTTATTTCTTTTATTATATTAAAATTAAGTAGTGGTTCACCTCCTTGAAATTCAATTGTTAAAAAATCTGTTTTACTTTGAAAAATAAAATCAACAACTTTTTTTGCTGTATTTTTATCCATATCAAATTCTTTTTTTTCTTTTGGTTTAGAAGATGCATGACAGTATATACATTTTAAATTACATCTAAGTGTAACAACAACAATATGTAAAGAAGTTCCTTGACTTAAATGGGTATTTCTTTTTAATAATTTTTCTTTAATCTTAATTTTGTTATTTTTTGTAATTATTATTCCTGTTTTTTCAAGTTTTTCAAATAATTTTTTTTTTTTTATATTTTTAGTTGTTAAATTTTCAAATTCATTTTTATTTAAAAGTGTAAAACTACCATGATTTGTAGTAATTAAAAATTTATTTTTAATTTTCATAAAAATATAATTATTTATTAAATAAGAATTTTTATTCATTTTTCATGTATCCTAAAGCGAAATTACAAAATTCATCTTTTACTTCTTGTATTTCTTTTTCGCTAATATTTTCATTTAATTTAATTTTTATTATAAAATTTATTTTGTCTTCTATTAATTGAATTTCACATAATTTTATAAAATCTTTTATTGCAAGATTTATTGCTTTTTTTGAATATAAATTTTTATTGAAATTTATTGTTAAATTATTCATTTTTTTTATGTTTTTCTTCCCATGGAATTAGTATTCCTTCTGGGTCATTAATTTCTTCATCATTGATTTTTTGGTCTATTTCTTGATTTTGTACTAAATTATCATTTTCAATAATTTTTGTTGCATTGTTATGGTAGAGAATTTCGTTTAATAATTGTTTTTTTATTTCAATTGTATCTTTATTAAGCGATATTAAATTTGCATAATTTAGTAATTGATTTTTAAATTCATCGGTAAATTTAGTAATATCTTCTTTATTTTTTAATTTAATATGAGCAATAATTTCATTTTCATTTTTTTGTGTTAAAAAGATATATGCTTTATCTAAAAACATATAAGATGTTGTATATATACAATCTAGTGGATATAAATTTTTATCAATTATTATTTTTGTTTCCATTTTTATTAGATTTTTTTATTAATTTAAATTTTTT
>CAZQHZ010000031.1:0-7537 GCA_964593285.1 uncultured Methanosarcinales archaeon
TTTTAACTATTTCCAATTTACCTTAATTTCATCAGTTCTCTCATATGGTTTAATTACTGTGTCTTTTAATGAATATTTTTTATTTTTATCATACATTTTTATTCCAAGCCATGCAATCATTACACCATTATCAACTAAAAATTCATTTTCTGGAATGTAGCATCTAATTTTTCTATTTTTACACATTAATTTAGCCATTTCTTGAAATCTTTTATTACAACAAACACCACCACCAAGCAACAATTCATTTTTTTCACAATGAGAAATTCCTCTTTCTGTAACTTCTAGGAGCATTGCAAAAATTGTTTCCTGAACGCTATAGCATATATCGTAAATATCATATTTATTAGATTTTATTTTTTGTTTTAAATTTGTTAATAATCCACCAAAACCTGTATCCATTCCTTTAACTAAATATGGTAATTTGATAAAATTTTTACCTTTTAATGAATATTCATATATTTTTGGACCACCTGGAAACCCTAAATTTAATTCCCTTGCAAGACAATCCAAAAAATTACCCGCACCAATATCTAATGTTTCTCCAAAAATCCTATATTTTCCTTCTTGAAAAGAAATAACTTGAGTATTTGCTCCAGAAACATACAATAACAACGGATCTTTTACATTAAAAAGCATATTACCTATTTCAAGATGTGAAATACAATGATTTACTCCAATAATTGGTTTATTTAAATGTAAACTAAGACTTCTTGCAACACTTGCACCAATTCTTAATGTATGACCAAGTCCTGGGCCAATAGAAAAACTTATTAAATCTATTTGACTCAAATTTATTTTTGCAATTTTTAATGATTCTTTTAAGATTAAATCAAAATTTTTCAAATGATGTTCTGCTGCTTTTACTGGAATTATCCCACCTTTTTTTGTTGTAAATGTTTTTTTAACATTTGCTAATACTTTTTTTTTACTATCAACTATTCCAATTCCAAAAGTGTGAGCAGTTGATTCAATTCCAAGACATATCATATTTAAATAGAATTTAATAGTTTTTATAAATATTACTTATTTTTTGAAATTTAATTATTTTAATATAGTTAATTAACTTTAAATAATATTAAATTATTTTCATTTTATGAAAATTAAAAAAACATCTTTTATTTTATTTTTAACATTAATATTTATTTCATTAATTGCTTGTGATAATGATAATTTAAACGATAATGAAAAAACAATTTTAAAATTTTCAGATACAAGAGAATTAATGGATACTTTTGTTACAATTACAATTTATTCAGATAATGAAAAAAAAGCAAATAATGCTTTAGAATTGGCTTTTTTAGAAATAGAAAAAATTGAAAAAAAGTTTAATATTTTTGATAATAATTCACAAATTTATAAATTAAATAAAAATAATTATTTAATTACAGACGATTTAGAAATTAAATATTTAATAAATCAATCAATTAAATACTATTATTTAACAAATGAAAGTTTTGATATAACAATTCAACCCATTTTAGATTTATACACTAAATCTTTTATGGAAACTAATAAACCACCAGCTGATTCTTTAATTGAAGAATATTTAAATTACATTGGAAGTGATAAAATTATAATTAATGATACAGGAATTTATTTTTTAAATGATAAAATTAATATAACTCTTGGAGGGATTGTAAAAGGGTATGCTGTTGATACTGCTGTTAATACGCTAAAGGATAATAATATTACTTCAGGATTAGTTAATGCAGGTGGTGATTTGTTTGCTTTTGGAAAAAAACCAAATAATGAAAAATTTATTGTTGGATTAACAAACCCTGATAATACAACTGAATTTATTGAAAAATTTTCAATATCAAATAAAGCTACTGCAACATCTGGTAATTATGAAAGATATTTTGATTTAGAAAAAAAATCTCATCATATATTAAGCCCAATAACTGGTAAATCTGCACAGGGCATAATTTCAACAACAGTTATTAGCGATTCTGCAACTAAAGCAGATGCATTATCTACTGCAATTTTTATTTTAGGTGAAAAAAAAGGAATTGAATTAATTAATGAATTAGAAAATACTGAAGCATTAATTATAACTATAGATAAAGAATTATTCTATTCAAATAATTTCAAAGAAAATTATAATTAAATAAATTTTAATATTAATTAATTGTTTTTAAAAAAATGATAATTTTAGATGATATTAAATTAATTGATTTATCTATTTTTTTAGAAAAAACAAAGACACTTATAATTTCTGATATACATATAGGATATGAAGAATCATTAAATAAGCAAGGTTTTTTAATTCCTAGGCACCAATTTAAATTAACCTATGATAAATTAAATAAATTATTAAAAAAAACTAAACCAAAAAGAATTATTATAAACGGAGATTTAAAACATGAATTTGGTATTATTTCACAAACTGAATGGGTGCATACTTTAAAAATAATTGATTTATTATTATCTTTTTCAAGTAATTTGTGTTTAATAAAAGGAAATCATGATAATATTTTAGATCCAATTACTAAAAAAAGAAATATTGAAATTAAAGATTATATTATTTTAGATAATTTATTAATTATTCATGGAAACAAACTACCTGAAAATAATTTATTAAAAGGAATTACTACAATTATAATTGGTCATGAACATCCTGCAATTTCAATTGAAAATTACCCTCGAACTGAAAAATTTAAATGTTTTATATTAGGAAAATATAAAAGCAAAAATTTATTAGTATTGCCTTCATTTAATTTAATTACAACTGGCACAAATATTTTAAAAGAAAAATTATTAAGTCCGTTTTTAAACCAAGATATGAATAATTTTAATGTTTATATCATTGGTAATGAAATATTTGATTTTGGTAAAATTAAAGATTTAAAAAATATAACTAAGTAAAAATGCCACGAAAAAAACGAAATTTTATAATAAAACATTTAGCAAAAAAATATAGTAATTTTAAAAGAACTTTTAAGCAAAATCCTATTAAAAATAGTTTAATATTAATTTTAAGTTTTATCATTTTATATTTTTTAGGTAGCATAATTTATCAATATTTAGGATCTTTAGCGTTGATTGGTTATTTTTTCACCTGCATTTATGGGATGGGTAAAATATTAAAAAAACCTTGGAGATTATTTATTTGGGCAATTGGTTATGCATTAGTTACTATTGGAACAAGTTTATTTTTTACTGAAATATATCCTGATTTAAACCAAAAAATAACTTCTTTTAGTTTATCTTTTCTATTTAGTATAATAATTATTTTATTATTACTTTTAAATGGATTAAGACTTAGAAAATACTAAAATAAATAACTTTTAAATCTTTATAGATTTAATTTATTCGTTTTAACCAAAAAATATATTTATAAATTATAGAAGCAAAAGTTCCAAAATAGCCAGCCCATATTGTTTCTTCAATTGGCACATTTAAAAGTATTATTCCACTCAAATTAAATATGCTCCATTCATTTAAAAATCCACTAAATATATTAAAAAAAAACAAACAAAATAGATTATAAAATATCATAAAAGATATTGTTCCAAAAATCATATCTTTTATTAAATCTTTTCTAACTATACTAACTAATACAATTTGAATAGTCATTATTATAAAAATAGAATACATAAAATTAATTGGTATAAAAATTGAAATAAAAATTAAAGCAATTGGGACAAAAATAATTATTCTATTAATAAAATATTTTTTATAATTCTTTTCAATATAAAATTTATATTTACCTTTAAAAAAAAGTTGGTATAAACTAGATGCAATTCCACCAGTAGAGAAGCTAAAAATAAAACTTTCAATATCAAATCCTAAAAAACTAAATAAAACTTCTGGATTCCAATACACTGGAACAAAAAAAATTTGTAAAAAACCTCCAATAGAAATAATCAAACTAGAAACAATCATTTCCTTTTTATATTCTTTTTTTAATATTAAAAATATAAAAAACCAAATAACTAATAAAATAATACAACCAATTAAATAAAAATAATACATTTTTTTTAGATTTTTTAGTTAATATTTATAATTAATTATTTTAACAAGTTTTATATTTTAATATTTTATTCTTTAAAAATATGACTAATAATAAAAAAATATTGTTAATAAATCCACCATTTTCAACAGTTGTAAGTCCACCTTATTCAATTACTTACTTAAACCAATTTTTAATAAATAATTTAGATTCAACTAAATTTGAAATTAATGTATTAGATTTAAATATTTTTTTCCATAATTTAGAATATAAAAATGAAAAAGAATTTTATCAAAATTTTTCAAATAATTTTGATTTAAAGCAATATAACAATATTTCAAAAGAGTTTAGAGATAAAACAAAAAATGATTATGCAAAAAATAATTTATTAATTGTAAATAATAAAAATCCAAAACACATTGATAAATTAATTGAAAAAATTAAATCATTTAAACCAGATATTATTGGAATAAGTATAGTTTATTCAAGTCAAGCTTTTTATGCACAAAAAATAGTAGATAATTTAAAAAATGAAAATATAAAAATAATTATTGGAGGGCCTAGCGTTAATGAAAAATTAAAATCTAAAGCAACTTATCTAGCAAATGAAATAGAATTTTTAAATGAAATTTTAAATAAAAAACTAGATATTGAAAAAATAAATTTTAATACAATTCTTGATTATTCTATATTTAATGACTTGGATTATTTTACTCCTAAAATGATTTATCCAGTAAAAACTTCTAATACATGTTATTATCAAAAATGTAGTTTTTGTAATCATCATAATAATCAAACTTATTTTGAATATTCCTTAGATAATATTGAAGAAACAATTAAAAAATTAAAGCATAAAAATGTTTTTTTTATTGATGATATGATACATAAAAAAAGATTACTTGAAATTGCAAAAATTACTAAAAAATATAATGTTAAATGGTTTTGTCAGTTAAAGCCAACTAATGATTTTGATTTAGAAACATTGAAAATTTTAAAGGATTCTGGGTTATTAATGATAATTTGGGGTGTTGAATCTGGGTGCGATAGAATATTAAAATTAATGCAAAAAGGAACTAATAAAGCAGATATTCAAAACGTCTTATTAAATTCAAAAAAGGTAGGAATTTTTAATGTTGTTTATTTAATGTTTGGTTTTCCAACAGAAACAAAAGAAGAATTTAAAAAAACAATTAATTTTGCAATTTTAAATAAAAATAATATTGATTTAATCTCTACATCAACTTTTGGCTTACAAAAAAATACCGTTATTTTTAATAATCCAAAAAAATTTGGTATTAAAAAAATCAATGAAGAAAAACGAACAATACTTGAACCAAAAATTAGTTTTGAATGTTTTGTTGGATTAACTAGAGATGAATTAAAAAAACTAAAAAAAATTCATTTTAAAAAACTAGAAAAAATAAACAAATTTCCAAAGATGATGAATTATTTTAGAGAACATATGTTTATTTTAGCTATAAATAAACAATAATAGCAATAATAATAATAACATTTATGTTTTTTAACAATTATTAAACAATTACAGATTAATCTTTTTATTTGTAAAATCAACATTAATTAACTTTTCAAACTCATCAACTGTTCTTTTAGTTCCAATATCATATTTACCTAAACTATCATTTATTAAATCACGATTTTTATCAAATAATTTATTAAATCTTTTAATTGAATTTTCATTTATTTTATACCACTCTTTATAATCTTCCCAGTGTCTTGCTCTATTTGTATTTTGATTATAATTATGATATGCAATAACACATGCAGGATTATAAATATCCCAGCCTTTAGTAAAACACCTTAATGCAAAAGTTATTTCTTCACCAATAAAATAAAGATTTGGGTCATATGGCATGTCATTAATAATTTCACCAAATGAAAACAAAAATCCTGCACTAATAAAATAAACAACAAATGGGTTTTTATTATTTTCATCAAAAACATGAATACCTGAATTTAAGGTTAAAAGACCACTTTCATCAAATTTATTAGGTTTTATTATAACTAAGCCATCTTCTTGAAAATCATCAGGTGGAGTAAAAGATAAAGGATAAGTTGATAATATAGATTTTTTATTATTTATACTTACATTATTTAATATTTCAATTAATTTAATATCCCAATCTTTAAGAAATCGCATGTGACTGTCAATTTGAAAATAATATTTTTCATTATTGTATAAAGATTGTATTAAAGATCTGACCCAGCAAACACCATAACTGTGAGTAAAATGTAAATCAATTATTTTAATTTGTTTTCTAATATTTTCATCAAATTTTAAAATTTGACTTCCATCATGTTGTAAACATAAACCAATAACTAAATTTTCTGGATGTTTTGCTTTACTAAATAAATCATTAATAGTATTAATACAATCATCATCTCTATATGATGCAATTGAAACAAAAATTTTATCTTCCATTTTTTCTAAATAATTTTTAATTAATTTAAATTAAACTTTATTAAATTCATATATAAATTTTTTGTTGTATTTTTATTTACTAATTAAAATAAACAAATTTATTTAATAAATAATTAAATTATTCAAAAAATTATTATATTTTAGAATATTTCTAAAAAAATATGAAAGAAGCATTATTTTATAAAATTGAAAATAATTCAATTAAATGCATGTTATGCCCACATAATTGCATTATTGATAAAGGTAAACTTGGGCTTTGCAAAGTAAGAATAAATATTGATAATAAATTATATTCGAAAGTTTATTTTAATCCAGTTTCATTAAACATTGATCCAATAGAAAAAAAACCATTATATCATTTTCTACCTTTAACTAAAACATTATCTATTGGAACAGTTGGCTGTAATATGAAATGTATGCATTGTCAAAATTTTGAAATATCGCAATTTGATAATTTTTTAGAAAATGAAAAAAAAGAACCAAAAGAAATTGTTGATATTGCAATAAAAAATAAATGTGAATCCATATCTTATACATACAACGAACCAACTATATTTTTTGAATATGTATATGATATAGCAAAAATTGCAAAAGAAAATAACATAAAAAATGTTTTAGTTACAAATGGATTTATCAATAAAGAACCTGCTAAAATGTTATGTGAAGTAATTGATGCTGTAAATGTTGATTTAAAAGCATTTAATGAAGAATTTTATAAGAAAATATGTTTTGCTAAATTAAAAGATGTTAAAAATACATTAAAAATATTTTATGAAAATGATTTACATTTAGAAATTACATATCTAGTTATTGATAAATTAAATGATGATTTAAACGAAATAGAAGAAATGTGTAAATGGATTAAAAAAAATTTAAATGAAAATATCCCAATACATTTTTCAAAAGCATTTCCAATGTATAAAATGCAAAATATTATTCCAACACCAACTAAAACTCTAATAGATATTGAAAAAATTGCAAAAAAATATTTAAATTATGTATATCTTGGAAATTTAAACAATGATAATAATATTTATTGTCCAAATTGTAAAAAATTAATATTAGAAAGATTTAATTATGATAAACAATTTATTAAAAATAATAAATGTGTATTTTGTAATAAAAAAATTTTTGGAGTATTT
>CAZQHZ010000032.1:0-3783 GCA_964593285.1 uncultured Methanosarcinales archaeon
GAATCATGAACTGTGTTTACAACATTTACAACATCTTTATATGCAAGTGGTGCTTCTTCTGCTAGTGATGAAATGTTTGGCGATTTACTTATAATTCCAACATTTGCTAAATCTTTTTGAATTTCACCACCCCTAAAAGTTTTAATTGCTTGATTTCTAGACATAACTCGTCCAGCTCCATGACAACTAGAACCAAAAGTTTTAACTAATGCATCATCAGTTCCTTTACAAATGTAAGAAGCTGTACCCATAGAGCCTGCAATTATAACAGGCTTATTTGGATATGCCCTTGTTGCACCTTTTCTGTGTATATACATATCTTTGCCATTTATATTTTCTAATTTTACAATATTGTGTGCAATTGCATAAACTGTATGCATTCCTAAATCCTGCCAATCTTTTTTAAAAACTTTTTCAAAAACTTCACGTATCCAGTGTGTCATAACTAATCTATTAGTAAAAGCATAATTTACAGCACACTTCATTGCACTAAAATAATCTTGTGCTTCTTTTGAATTAACAGGTGCACATGCAAGTTGTCTATCTGGTAATTTAATATTATATTTTTTTACAGCTTCTTCATGAATTTTTAAATAATCAGTTGCAACTTGATGACCAAGACCTCGAGAGCCACAATGTAGCATTATCATTACTTGTCCTTCCTTTTTCATAAAATGTTTATTTGCAAAATCCTTATCATAAATTTTTGAAATTTTTTGAATTTCAAGAAAATGATTCCCTGCACCTAAAGTTCCAAGTTGCGATAAACCTCGTTTTTTTGCTAAATCTGAAACTAAATTTGCATTTGCATTTTTCATGCATCCTTCTTCTTCTGTTGCTAAAATATCTTCTTTTGTACCATAACCCTTTGATGCTGCAAAATTAACACCATTAACTAAAACATCATCAATTTCCTCCCTAGTTAATCTCAGTTTCCCTTTTGCACCAACCCCGCAAGGTATTTTTTTAAATAATTCTTCAATTAATTCTTTTAATTTTGGTTTTATTTCTTCATAAGTTAAATTAGTAGCAATAGAATTAATACCACAATTAATATCAAAACCACAAAGACCAGAAGAAATAACCCCATTGTTACTATCAAATGCAGCAACCGCTCCCATAGGCAGGCCATATCCAAAATGTGCATCAGGAAGTGCAATTACAGGTTCAATCACACCAGGCATACAAGCAACATTTGCTAACTGATTAATAGCTTCATCCTCAACTAAATCATAAATTAATTTATTTGCAAACAATTTTCCTTTAACATTCATATCTTCTCGTGAACTTTTTGGTAAATCCCATTCATTATCATTAATTTGAACTAATTTTTCTTTCATTTAAATCCCCTCTTAACTTAAGAAATACACAATAATTTAAAAATTATTTTATAATATTTTTATAATAATTCTATGCAACATAAGTTACAGGTACTTTTTTTTGCAATATATCATCTAAATCATATTTAACATGGCTTATATACATTTTTGCCTTTGAATCCAAAATAATTTTAGCACAATTCAATTTACTTTCAAAACCACCATTACCCAAATTACTTTTATCTATACAAAAATTATATTGCTTATTGATTTCTTTTATTGAAGATAAATCAAAAACTTTTTCATTATTTCTAATAAAACAATCATAATCGCCCCCAAGAAACATAATAAGCCTTGATGCATTACAATAATTTGTAATAACCCCTGCTGGAACATCATTATCAAGTCTTAACTGATCAAAATCTGTACTATCATTCCAATTAATTAAAGAAATCCTTTTTTTATTTCTATTTTCATCAATTAAATTTTTAACTTTATTTGAATCAATTAAATCATCAATTGTAATTAATAATTGTCCTGTATTTAAACTAAATAAATCATCATAAAGATTCATTAACTTAGGCTGACCAACACTTGCATAACCTTGTAATTCAACTGTTGATAATTCTTCTTTTTTTCGTTTTTCATTTTCAAGAAGCATACCATATGGAATTGCACCTGAAACAACTAAAACACTATCAATACCTTCATTTGTTAAATTTTCAATCTCTGTTGCTTTTTTTTCAACATATTTAGTATTTAACTTACCATATTTATCAAAAATACAAGCTGAACCAAATTTTAATATCTGTAGCATCATAACCACCTTTTCTGTAACAAAACATAACAACTATTTAAATTTTGTTTTTTTAATTACTAAATAGTAGTATTTAAAATTTATGTTTGAAGCAAAGACTATTTCTAAAATCATTAGACCTATAACTTGTTTGTAAAAATAAGCCATTTTTATTTTTTTACCACGAAAATTATAAAATAAATAAATTTTTCAAAAATATTTATAAAGTAAAAAAAAATTCTTATTATTTTAAGGATGATTGGGGTGTAATTTAATTGGCTAGTAAAAGAAATAAAAAATTAAAAAATAAAAATACAAAAAAAGAAATATCAACTAAAAAAGAAACTAAAGATGACAATTCTAAATTTAAATTACCACAATTTAATAATTTAAAAAAATATTCAAAAATAATAATTCCAATATTTTTTCTAATAATTTGTTTATCCTTAAGTATTTATTTAAGAGTTCAACCAGCAGATTTACCAGCAACAGAAATGTGGGCAGAAAAATCAATGATAGAAAGTATAAAACAAGATATTAAAAACAATGTTAATGCACAATTTCCAAATTTACCCGAAAATGAAAAAAACAATATAATAGATGAACAATTAAATGAAGCTTTAAAAAAACAAAAAGACGAAATAAATTCTGCAATAAAACAACAATCAGATTTTTTTAAATCGCATTTTATTAATGAAGAAAAAAATACAACATATTTACTTGCAATAGATCCATGGTATTTTTATGGTTTAACCAAAAATTATATTGAAACTGGAAATGAATTTGGTTTAACAGAGGAAGAAGCAAAAGATGGATATTATCATCCACTAAGAGCTGCTGGAACACCTGTTGAAATTAAAGGAAAAGATTCAAGAAATGTAAGAGAATTACATATTTATGTTAATGCATTTATCTATAAAATTTTAAAATTATTTAATCCTGATATTTCTTTAATGAAAGTTTTATTTTATGTTCCAGTAATTCTTGGAACACTAATGATAATTCCAGGTTTTTTCCTAACAAGAAAAATAGCAGGTAATTTTGCAGCATTATTTGCAGGAATAATTATTGCAATTCATCCATCACTTTTAACTAGAACAATTGGTGGATTTAATGATACAGATGCATATCAAATATTATTTCCATTATTTGCAATATGGTTTTTATTTGAAAGTTTTTCTTCAAAAAACATTACAAAATTATCAATATGGAGCATTTTAGCTGGATTATCAATTGGCTTATTTGCATTTGCATGGAATGGCTGGAGCTTTATATTTTTATTTTTAATATTAACATCAATTGCAATACTTTCATACAAAATATTAACTAAATACAATGATTTAATCAATTTTAATTTCAAAACAATTTTTGAAAAAATTAAATTAAATTTGTATTCGTTCTTAATTTTTATTTTAAGTTCTGCAATTTTTATCACAATATTTACTTCATTTACAAAATTTACAAATATAATAAATAGAATTTACAGTTTTTTATTTGATTACAAAACTGTTGCAACAACAACAATTTGGCCAAATGTATTAACAACAGTTGCAGAACTAAATCCTATTGGTGCAAATAAAGTATTAACACAAATTAGTTTAGAAAGTAATTTATTATTATTTTTTGGACTAATTGGAATTTTTCTTCCAATGATTTATTTTAAAAAAA
>CAZQHZ010000032.1:3883-6412 GCA_964593285.1 uncultured Methanosarcinales archaeon
ATCACTTAAATCTTTTGCAAATGCATATATATTACTTCCAATACTAATTGGTCTTCCAATTGCTTCATACATTTTATACAATATTTATATAAAAGAAAATATTGATATTAAATTTAGCACAATTTTATTATTATATTATGGTGCAGTTATATTTTCTGGACAAAACGGCGTTAGATTTGTATTATTATTAATGCCAGCATTTGCATTAAGTATTGGAATTACAATTGGTTTTATATTAAAATATTTACCAGAAATTACAAAAAAATATCTTGAATTACCAAAAATAGTTGCAATAATAATTATTTCATTATTATTTTTAATATTATTCATAAATCCTATCAAAAGTTCATTTGAAACTTCACAACAAATGGCACCTTCAATGAATGATGGTTGGTATGATGTTTTGAAAAATATTGATGATAAAGCATCAGAAGATGCAATTATTAATTCATGGTGGGACTTTGGACACTGGTTTGTTGCGATAGCAAAAAGACCAACAACATTTGATGGTGCAATGCAAAATAATCCTAGAGCTCACTGGATGGGAAAAGCCTTAATAACACCAACAGAAAATGAAAGCGTTGGGATTTTAAGATATTTATCATGTGGTGGAAATTATGGATATGATTTAATTAAAGAAAAAACACACAACGATAGTTTTACTTCAGTAAATATTTTATATGATATAATACCTAAAAATAAAGAAAATGCATTGAAAATTTTAATTGAAAATAACATAAGTGAAAATGATGCAAAAGAAATATTAGAATACACACATTGTGATAATTTAGCTGAAAATTATCTCATTACAAGCCAAGATATGGTTGGTAAAGGTGCAGTTTGGGGACACTTTGGCTCATGGAATTTTACAAAATCACTGATGTATAATCAAATTAGAAAAATGCCCGAAAATAAAGCGATAGAGCATTTAATTGAAAATTTTAACTTAAGTGAAACTAAAGCTAAAAATTATATTAATGAAATCAAAACAACATCTGCAAAAGATTGGATTTCACCATGGCCAGGTTATCTTGGAAGCAGTAATTGTAATAAAATAAATGAAACTACAATAAATTGTCAAGATGGAATTATATTTGATTTAGAAAAAGAAGAAATAATGCCACTAAATTTAGGCGATAATATTGAACGATATCCAAAAAATATACTTTATTTTTCAGAAAAACAAAACAAAACAATATACAAAGAGTACAACAATAAAAATATAATTACTCTCCAAAATGGACGCTCAGTTGGTGTTGGAATTTACAAAGATGGTAATCAATATAAATCAATTTTAATGGATTATGAATTAACAAATAGCATGTTTACAAGATTGTTTTTCTTTGAAAACATAAATAATGAATTAGAATATTTTGAAATGTTTGATAAAACAACAACAATTACTGGCGAAAAAATAATTGTCTGGAAAATAAACTGGGATAAATATAAAGAAAAAATTAATTATTAATTTTTTTATTTTTTCTAAATTAAAAACTAAAAAATGGAAAATTCAAATGAACCAATTGTTGCATCAACAATAATTAGACGACAATTTAAACATGAATTAATTACAAAAACAAAAAAATCAATGGAATTAGCTAAAATTTATGATGTAATTAAAAAAAATAATATTTTAATTAAAATTGATTGTTCATCAAATCATCTAATTCCAGGAATTAATACTTCCCCATATATGTTAGAAGCAGTAATTAAAAATTTAAAATATAAGTTACCTGAAAGTAAAATTATTGTTGCAGACTACATTAATAACTCTAATAATTTTAAAACATGGGGAGTTGCCGATATATGTAAAAATAATAATGTAAAATTAATAAATTTAAAACATGTAAAAAAAGAAAAAATAAATAATATAAAAATACCAAAAATTTTATTAGAAGTTGACCATGTTATTAGTATCTCACCTTTAAGAACAGATAAAAAATATCAAATTTATACACCAATTTCAAATTTATTAAACATTACAAATAATAATATTGAAATTAAAAAAAAATTAAAAACAATTTTAGAAAATATTAATTTATCTTTTGCAATAATTGATGCAACAATTTCTTTTATTGAAGATAAAAATATTAAAAAAACAGTTATAATGGATACAATAATTTCATCTAAGGATTTTCTTGCAATAAGCAATATCGCATCTAATATTTTTTCAATAAATTATAAAAAAATAAAACATTTAGAAATTGCAAATAAATTAAATTATGGAAATCCTTTTTATAAACTGATAGGGGATTTTTCTGAACAAAAAATAAATTTAAAAAAAGAAAAAAGAAATATTATTGAAAAAATTAAAGAATATTTTTGGTATAAATTTAAAGCAAAAAAATTAGCTAAAAAAACAATTGAAAAAAATATTCTATATACTCTTGAATTTGAAAGTTTAATCAAATAATTTCTCTATTTGTAATAAAGATATTTAAATATAATTAATCTAATTATGATCAACAAAGAAATATTAATAATAATTAAACAAAAAAAATTCTAATAAAACCTGTTTGGAAATGGTTG
>CAZQHZ010000033.1:0-6225 GCA_964593285.1 uncultured Methanosarcinales archaeon
GGATGGTTCAAATCCATCATATGCAATAATTTCTTTTTTAGAATTTAATAATTCAGTTAATTCATCTTCAGTTACGATTTCTTCTCCAACTTCTTTAATTAATTTAATTCTTTCATTTATATCCATATTAGTAAAGTAAATATTATATTATTTTAAATATTTTTGGGTTTTCTTTTTAAAAACAAAAGGTTTATATTTTATTGTTATAATATATTTTAATTTAAGGTGTTTTTTAATTGAAAGAAATTGTAATGTGTAATCCAAAATTTTATGATGTAATTTATGAAATTAATCTATGGATGAAAATTTCTAATAAAGTTAATAAAGAATTAGCAAAAAAACAATGGAATAATTTAAAAAATAATTTTACAAAAAATAATGTAAAAGTAAATGTTTTAATTCCAAACAAAAATTGTCCAGACATGGTATTTACTGCAAACCATGGTATTGTTTTAAATGATGGTTTTATTGCATCAAATTTTTTAAAACAAGAAAGAAAATTTGAAATCATTAAAGCTGTAGATCAAATAATGAAATTATTACCAGGTTTTAAATATAATCAATGTCCATATCCATTTGAAGGAGAAGCTGAATTATTTCATTTAAAAGATAATATTTATATTGGTGGATATAATAAAAGAACGGTACTTGAAAGTCATTTTTGGTTTGAAAAAAATTATAAATTGAAAATTTATCCATTATTTATTAAAAATTCAAAATTTTATCATTTAGATACTTGCTTAACAATTAGAAATAACATTATATATCTATATGAAGATGCATTTCTTAAAAAAGATGTTGATAATTTAAAAAAAAAGTTTAAAGTAATTTGTGTTTCAAAAGAAATTGCAATGGCTTTTGGGATGAATTGTATTCAGTTAAAAAATTCTTTAATTACACCAATTAAAGATTTAAGATTAAGAGATGAATTAAAAAAAATATTTCAAACAAAAATCATTTATAATGATATGAGTGAATTTATTAAATCTGGTGGTGCTTGTTTTTGTTCTAAAATGATTTTAAAAAGATAATTTATATTTAATTTTCAAACACTTTGTGGTTTTTTGGAATAAATTGTTTTTCTTCATTTGTTATATTAAACACCCAAATTCCATTTTCTTGAACAAGTTTATCATCAACAAAAATTTTCCCACCAGGGTTTTTTCCTTTTTTTCTTAAATCACAAACAATGTCCCAATGTAATTTACTTTTATTTAATCCACCACCATTTGAGAGAAGATATGGATATGAATTTCCAAGAGCAATATGTATTGTACCATTAATTTTTTCATCAAAAGAAATATTTTTAGCAAATTTTTTTATTTTTCCATTTGTTCCAACAGCAAATTCACCAAGTTTATTAGCACCTTTAATTTTTATTAGTGATTCTAATAATTTTTGATTTGTTTTAGCAGAGTATTTAATTATTTTACCCTCTTTAAATGTAAGTTTAATATTTTTAATAACTGCAGCATTTCGAATAATTGGTGTGTTAAAAGTTATATATCCATTTGCAGAATCTTCAACTGGTCCATAAAAAATTTCACCACCTGGCATATTAATATGTCCATCTTCAATATATCCACCTCTATTTTTTAATGAAAAAGAAAAATCAGTTAATCCAGAAACTAAGATTCTAACATTTTTTCCATAATCAAAAAGTTCTTTTATTTTTTGCATTCGTTTATTTTCATTTATCCAATCTTGGTTTGTAGACTTGTACAAATAATTACTGTATTTTTCATTTGTCATTTTGGTTAAATTTGCTTGTCCAATGCAAGGCACTTCAGTTAAAACCCATTTCATTCCTTCAGTATCAAATCCATTACCTAATCTATATTTTATAATGTTATTAACTATTATATTATTATAATCTGTAATTTTTTTTGGATTGACATTATTTAGATAAATTGGGTTTGAAAGAGAAATTATTTCAATCATCGAATTTGATTTTTTCATTAGTTTTAAAATATGTTTTTGTTCTTTTTTTAGATTTGCCAAAATATTTTCTTCAATCATTTTTTTTCTTTTATTTAGATTAAAAAGATAAACAATTGAATTTCCACCAAGTTCACAAATTCGCTCATTTAGTAATTTAACAAACCAATCATGTATGTCTTCACCGTATATAAAAATAGTTTCATTTGGTTGTATAGTTAAAGAATATGTTAATAAGGTATTAGCTAATATTTTAGATTTTTTTATCATTTTTATATAAAATAAATTGCCTTTTTTATTTATTATGTTTTAATAAAAATTTTAGAAATTTAAAAAAATGGGCCCGCGGAGATTTGAACTCCGGACCACCCGATTATCAGTCGGGCACTCTACCAGACTAAGCTACGGGCCCTTAATATTTATAAACTGAAAAAATAGTTTATTTATAAAAGTTTTGATATGTTTTTTTAATTTTTACCTTGATTTTTTACTAATTCTTGTTTTTTTTTAATTTCTTGTAAATTGCCAAGATAATAGTTTTTTATAGGATTTAAATTATCATCAAATTCATATACTAGTGGAATTGCTGTTGGAATATTCATTTCAACAATTTTTTCATCTGAAATATTATCGATATGTTTAATTAATGCACGTAAGCTATTACCGTGAGCCACGATAATTATTTTTTTTGATTTAATATTTGGTTTAATTTTATTTTCCCATAAGGGAATTACTCTCTCAACTGTATCTTTTAAACATTCAACTGATATAATTTTTTTCATGTCTGTTTTTTTATATTTATTTTCATGTGAAGGATTTGTTAAATCATCTTCACTATATGCATTAGGTCTTATATCATAACTTCTTCTCCATAAAAGAACTTGTTTTTCACCATATTTTTTCACAGTTTCTAATTTATTTAAGCCTTGAAGTACTCCGTAATGTTTTTCATTTAATCTCCAATCTTTTTTAACATCAATCCAAAGTAAATTCATCTCTTCAAGAACAATATTCAATGTTTTAATCGCACGTTTTAAGTATGAAGTGTATGCATAATTAAAATTAAAACCTTCTTCTTTTAATATTTTTGCTGCATTTTTTGCTTCAATAACACCATTTTTTGATAAATCTACATCAACCCATCCTGTAAATTTATTCTCTTTGTTCCATAAACTTTCACCATGCCTTAATAAAACCAATTTATACATTTAAAATCACCTAATTATTCATTATTTTTTCATATGAATTTTTACAATTTATACTACAAAATTCACCATAATTATCACTATTAAATAATTTTGCACATAATAAGCATTCCTTTTTAACTAATGAACTATTATCATCATAAAAATCTTTTTTTTTAAGTCCAATTAAACAATCAAAACTACAAATTAAATCTTTAGTTAATGGATCATTTAACCATTTTTCTGTTTTTTTTTTACAATATTTACATAAATAAGAAATTTTAGTATTTTTTAATTCTTTAATATCTTTATTTTGTCTTTTTACTTCAGAATTTAAAATTGAATTGAACTCAGATAAGTTATTATAATTTATTATTTCTTCAACCATAATTAGCTAAATTTTTAAATTTATTTAAATTTTACTATATTAATTGTTATAAAATTCTTTTTACACAAAAGTTTTTTAAATAAACAAAAATTTCTATTAAAAATAAATTTATTTTAATAAAATTATATAAAGGAGGAAAAAAATGAATACTCAAATAAAAGAACCAACAAGCAAATATATTAAAGTTAGATGTCCTAAATGTAAAAATGAACAAATAATTTTTGGTAAATCTTCAAGCAATATAAAATGCTTAGTTTGCTCAAAAGTAATTTCTGAACCAAATGGTGGAAAAGCAAAAATTAAAGCGAGAGTTTTAGAGGTTTTAGAATAAAGATGCTGTTATTAAAACAAGGCTTTCCTGAAGAATCAGAATTAGTATTATGTACAGTAACTAGGATTCAATTTAATTCTGTTTTTGTTGAATTAGACGAATATAAAAAACAAGGAATGATACATATTTCTGAAATATCTCCTGGAAGAATTAGAAATATAAGGGATTATGTAAAAGAAGGTAAAAAAGTAGTTTGTGTCGTTTTAAAAATAAATAGAGAACGAGGTCATATTGATTTATCTTTAAGGCGAGTAAATAAAACTCAACACAGAAACAAAATTGAACAAATAAAAAAGGAGATGAAAGCAGAAAAAATAGTTGAACAAATAGCAAAAGAAAATAAATTAGATTTAAAAAAGTTATATTCAGAAATTAAAGAAAATATTTCAAACGAATATGATTATATTGCAGATTATTTTGATGATTATATTGTAAATAAAACAGATATTAAATTACTAAAATTATCAGATGACTTAGCTAGTCAATTTGATGAAATAATAAGACAAAGAATAAAACCACCTTTAGTTGAAATTCAAGGTGTATTTTTGATTAATATTTTTGAAGATAATGGTATAGATATAATTAAACAATTATTAGAAAAAATACAAAATATAGATTTAGAAAAAATTAATTTAAGTTATCTTGGTGCAGGTAAATATTCAATTAGTATTTTGGCTGAAGATTATAAAATCGCAGAAGAAATTTTAAAAAAAGCAACTGATATATTTACAAATACACTAGAAAAGATAAATTCAAAGTTTGAATTTAAAAGAAAAACTTGAAAAAATGGCTAAACATATATTAAGATGTCCAAAGTGCTTAACTTATTCTATAAAAGAATATTGTGAATGTGGTGTGAAAAATATAACTCCAAAACCTGCAAAATATTCAGTTGATGATAAATATGCAAAATATCGAAGAATTGCAAAAAAAGACATTGAAAATAATTCTCAATAAAAAATTTGAAAATGCTTAATTTATGAAGAATATTGTGAATGCGGTGTGAAAAATATAACTCCAAAACCTGCAAAATATTCAGTTGATGATAAATATACAAAATATCGAAGAATTGCAAAAAAAGATATTGAAAATAATTCTTAATTAAAATATTAAGCTAAATGGATTAAATATATAACTAGTAAAGAGCATAAATAATATTACAAATAAGAAAAATATGCCAATATATTTCCAAAATTTTAATCCTGTTTTTTCATTTTTAAATAAACGTTTAAATGCTAATCTTGTCATATGTCCGCCATCTAAAGGACCTGCTGGAAGTAAATTCATCAAACCAATACCTAAATTTAATAAAAATAACCACATAAATAAATCTTTAAACCAAAAAAACACAGTTGATTTTATTCCTTTATATTTATCATTGATTATAATTTCATTTTGGGATGGATGAATTCCTACATAAGCTAAATTATTATCTTCTGGATGATTTATTGTATTTACATTATAAGCTATATCATCTGCAATAATTGTTATTTGTTCACCTGGTTTAATTCGTAGCATTTCTCTTCTAAAATCAGAAAAGGTTTTTATATCAATATTATTAATTGAAGTGATTATAGAATTATTAATCATTCCAGCTTTTTTTGAAGGTACATCATTTTCATCAACTAAGACAAATGAAAATCCAACATTTTCAGTCATATTATTTGTAATTGGAATAAATAGGAAGATAAAAGGTATTAAAACAATTATTGCAAGTATTATGTTAGCCATAGGTCCTGCTGCATAAATTGAGTATTGTATAATATCACTTTTTTTTTTTAATTCTTTTTCATCAGGTTCAACGAAAGCCGCAGGAAGCAATGGAAGGCCAATTCCAAAAATTGCAAAACCAGTTTTTTTTATTTTTAATCCATGAGCTTTTGCAATAACTCCATGAGCAAATTCATGAACAATTGCTAATATAAATATAGAAATTAAAAAATACCAAAAAGATAAATATCCAATTCCTGGAATTGTTGTAAAAGGTAAAACCAATGCAACACCTGCTTCTTCTACTTTTGGTTTTAAAATTATTATAAATAATTGCCAAATTAAAGTTATTGAAACAAATAAAATACCAAAAAAACCAAAACCAATAAAACAATATCCAATTAATTTAATTAACTCACGATATTTAGAAGAAATTTTTTCCATAAATTTTATTCCAATTGTTGTATCATATCTAATTAGATATATAAAAAATCCAATAATTTTTTCGATTTTTATTTTATCCCTTTTAGAATATAAAAAAATTGATAAAGCAAGTAAGAAAATTATTGCACTTAAAGTGTCAAAATTAATCTTTTGAAAAAATTCAAAGAATTGATTTGTTTTCATTATTTGTATTTAATTTTTATTATCATTTAAAAAGGTTTTCATTACCA
>CAZQHZ010000034.1:0-5476 GCA_964593285.1 uncultured Methanosarcinales archaeon
TAAATAAAAACTTTTTTAAAAAGAAACAATTTTTATAATATAATGAGAAAAAATAAATTATTCTTAGTATGTATTATTTTAATATTTTTTATATTTAGTTTAAATAATGTTTGTGCAGAAAATATTTTTGAAAACAAAAATCATATGGTTTTACTTGCAACAACACAATCTGGTGAAATTGAAAAAGGTGGGGTTGCAGATTTATATCTTAAGGTAACAAAAGGTAGTGGTACTGTTTATATGGATGCATATTCATTAACTAAACTTGATACACAAATTTCAATTAGGTTTGCAAAAGAAATTGCATGTAATTATCTTGAAATTGATTGTAATAATTATGATTTTTTTTACACAATTCAGTCAGATTCAATAATTATTGGTGGGCCTAGTGCAGGTGCTGCATTAACTACACTTACTATTGCAACATTAAAAGATTTAAAAATAGATAAAAAAACAGCAGTTACAGGAACAATTAATTCGGGCGGTTTTATTGGCAATGTTGGAGGAATACAAGAAAAAATATATGCAGGTTACAGTGCAGGGATTAACAAAATAATTATTCCAAAAGGATCATTAAAAAGATCAATAAATTCAAATAATAGTCATGGAGATGAAAAAAAAAATATTTCTAATTTTATTTTAGAAAATGACATTACAATTGTTGAAGTTACAAGTATTGATGAAGTTATAAAAGAGTTTACTGGAAAAGAATTTACAGGTAATAAAGCAAAAAAAGAAATTAATGTTTCTAAAAAGTATTTAGAAATTATGGAAAATGTTAGAAATAAATTATGTAATAGAACTAATAATTTGTTAGATAATGTTACTTTAATAAATGATACATTGTATTTAGATGCAAAAGATTTAATCAATAAATCTGAATTTTTTGTAAAAGAAAATGCTTATTATTCGTCTGCAAGTTTTTGTTTTGGAGCAAATATTAAACTAAATAATTTAGTTTTAAAACAATCTAATTTAACAAAAGATCAATTATTTGAAATAGCAATTAATTTAGAAGAGAATGTTAGTTTTTATAATGATTATATAAATGAAAAAAAAATTGATACTCTATCAAAATTACAAACTTTCATTATAGTAAATGAAAGAATAATTGAATCAGATGAATATTTAGAAATTGTATTTGATTTAATTTCTGAATATGATAATTTAGATGGTAATCGTACTAATACGACCAAAATAAAACAAGAAAAATTAATTGAAAAAATTAAAGAAAATTTAGCATATTCAAAGGAGCGTTTTATGAGTGCAGTTTTTTGGTCTGAATTTTTTATATTACCTGGAAAAAAATTTGATATCAATAACGAAGTTTTAAAAAATTCATGCACTCAAAAATTACATGAGGCACAAGAGAGAATACAATATACAAGTATTTATTTTCCAGCTAATTTTATAAATTTAAATGAACAATTAAATTCTGCTTATTTAGATAGAGAAAAGAAAAATTATGAATTATGTCTATTTAGAGCTTCAAAAGTAAAAGCACAAGCTAATTTAATTTTAGATTCATTAAGTATTACAGAAAATGTAATTATAAATTATTTAGATATAAAATTTGATCATATCAAAGATGTAATTATTAAACAACAAGAAAATAAAAATTTTCCAATTTTAGGTTATAGCTATTATGAATATGCAAAAAGTCTTTCAGTTAATGACCCATCATCAGCACTATTATATTCAGAGTATGCACTTGAATTGAGTAATTTAGAATTATATTTTAAAGAACAAACCTTTTCTTTTAAAAATCATAATTTACCAATAAATAAAACCTTAATTTATTTTTTTTTAATAGGTTTTTTTATTGGAATTATATTTATTGCTTTATTTTTGATACCAAATTACATCAATAATAAAGAAAAAAATAATCATATAAAAATAAAGATTAAGCATAAATAATTATTTTTCTAAAAAAAACCCTTGCTCATACTTTCATTAGATGAAAGCATGAGCGCGGGAAAAAGAGGTGATTATGATATTATATTAAACATATTGTTTAATTTTAACTTACTATAAAGTAGGTACAACTTATATTTAAATGTTTTGTTTTTAAGTATTATTAAGTGGTGACAAAAGTATGAAGAAAATATTTAAACTAAAAAAATTTTTTTAACAAAAATGAAAAAAATAATTGTTTTTATAATATTATTATTTTTAGCAGGTCTTAGTATTATCTGGCTATCGTTAACAACTGGCACAGTTAGAATTATTGATGATTTTAATTATGCAACAGAAAATTTAAAAAATAAAAGAAATTATAATGAAAATATTTTTAAGATATATAATTTAAAATTTTTTGATAGTTTATTAATTTCTGATTATTTAAATAAAAGTTTAACTAATACTAATAATCAAAATTTATGTTTAAATGAAAATAAAACAGAAATTATAATTATAGATATCATAACTTATAATTATAATCTTCCATTTGAATGTAAATTTTTTATAAATAATAATTTAAAATTAACTAAAGTTATTAACAAAGTAGAATGTGGTAATTATTGTCAGGATAAAGAAAGCATTTTTAGCTTTGATTTTGGAAATTATAGTATATTTAAAGATCATGAAATAAATATTTGTTGTAATAATCATTGCAATAAAAAAATTTTAGAAAAAATTTGTTAATTGATAACAATTTTTTGTATATTCATGTAAAAATTGCAAACTTTAGTATTTTTTTAGAAATTTTTCATCTTTTTAACAAATATATTTATTAATAATAAATGCATACTATATACAAAATGGCATTTTCAAAATCTTTTCCAAAAACTACTGAAAAATCAACATATCCAAAATGGATAGAAATTTTTTTAACTAAAAGAGAAGAAGAAAACTGTGAATTAAATGCTAAAAAAAATAATATTGAATTAATGAAAGAATGTATTGATGATGCAAAAAAAATTGTTGAAGATAAAAATTTGAAAAAATTTCAATCAGATATGATAAAAATTGCAATTTCTTTATTTGAAAAAAGGGCATCTTATGCTATTCATTATAAAGAAAATTTAGCTAAGGAAAAATTTGATTTAGAAAATTAAATAAATTTTTCTAAAAATTTTTGTGTATAATTTAATACAAAATCAACTTCAATTATTGTTGGCATTTTATTTTCTTTTAGAAAATTATTTTTAATTTTTTCAATTTTTTGTATTTCTTCTACATGTGGTATATTTAATTCTCTTGATAAATTTTCAATTAATGAATTAAAATATATGTTATTTGAATTAAAAATTTCAAGATTTTTTTCTTTTAATTTATAAAATATTGATAAATAACAATTTAAAACACATAAGCCAAGAGAATAATTTGCAGTATAAAAAAAATTATCATTTATTAAATTATTTTCATCATTTTCATAATTTAATGATTTAGTTTCATTTGATTGAGATTTATATAATGAAAAAATATTTTTATTTTCATCAAAATTTTCATTATTAACATCATCATTTTCAATATTTAATTCTTCTGTAGAATTTGAAATATTATCAATAATCTCTTCAAATAATATTGTATTTTTTTCAGTTATTTCTTCAAAATTATCTATATAAAGTTCATCATTTTTAATAAAAAAATTATAAACTAATTTTTTATTTACATTGTTTAATATTTCTTTAAATTTTTTTGAATATTCAATAATTTTATCTTCCAAAATTTTTAAATTTTGATTTTCTGTGTCTATTTCTTTTTTTATGGTTTCTGTTGTTTCTTCATTAAATGAAAAATAAAAATTTTGTTTTTGTTTATTTAATTCAAATATTTCTAAATTATTGTAATTTAATAAATAAACATCAGAAAAATTATTTGTCGATTCAAAATTTAATCCATAAACACAGCTAATAACTAAATAATCATAATTATTTTTATTTTTAATATAAAAAGAACCAGAAATTTCTTTATTAGTTCGTTTTTTGATAATTATTGCGACATTTAAAAACTTATTATCTTTTATTTTTAATATATTATCAATTGAAAAATAATATGCATAAATTGATAAAATTGCATTAATTAAATCATCTATATTATTAATATTAGTTATTCTTATTTCTTTAAAATCATAATCAGTTGTACTTGAAATTAAATCAACGCTAAATTTTTTATTAGATGAAATCATCTCATTTAATGGTAAATTTTCATCAATACTAAAAGAATTATAAGCTTCATTAATTGCCTCATTAATTTCATTTGGTAATTTTTGGTTTAAAATTAATTTTTGAATTTCATTTGAGATATGATTAGTTTTATCTTTATCTTCACTAGTTATAATATGTAGTAAATTTATAATTTTATTTTTAATATTGGCTTCTTTTATAAAATAATTAAAAACACCACCACTAATAACAAAACCTTCATTTATTTTTACTAATTTAGATAAATTATTGTAGGTTTTTGCAGTTTTTCCAACCTCATTTAATGATTGTTCATCTAAATTATTTAATGAATAAATTACCATTTTTATCTTGTAACTTGATAAGATTTAACTTTTTCTAATAATTCTCTTGCATTACTATCATTTTCAAAATGTTTTCTAATTGGATCAATTATTTCATTAATATATAGTCCAACTGATTTTTTTAAATCACCTGGGTGCAATTCTTTTTTAACAAAAGAATTTTCTAATTCATTATATGAATTAAACGAAATATCTCCTCCAAATTTTTCTGGTCTATTAATTTTAAAGCAATCAAATTTTTCAAAAATGATATATTTACAATATTCTAATATTGGATTATCTTCTTTTATTCCTTCTGGACAATATGCTTTATTTATTTTTTTGACAATTTCATCTTTTGTGTCTGTAACAAATACTGCTGAATCTGGTTTTGATTTTGACATTTTTAATTCAATTGCCCTATCAACTGCATTTTCTGCCTCTGAATTTTGTTGAATTAATCCAAGAAGCATCCTATGACTTATTGAAATCGGTTTATAAAATCCTATTTTTGGTCCAATTTCTCTTGCAAGCATATTAACTTTTCTTTGATCTAATCCTAATTGACAAATATCAGCTTTTAAATAAAAAATGTCAGCAGTTTGCATACAAGGATATAGTATTTGTGCAGCACTTAATGAGTCAGATTCATTTCTGCCCATAATTTGTGAACATCGTAGTACCCGTTTTAAAGTTGAATTTCTTGAAACATCCATCACAATTTTCCAATAATTTTCATCTTTAACTAAATCACTTGCAAAAACAAATTCAACATTATCTAAATCCATACCGCATGCTTTCCAAACTTCAATAAAATATTTTCCAACAGTTTGTATTTTTTCTAAATCTCCACCCATCTTGTTGTTGGCCCATGCATGCCAATCTGCAACAAACATTTTAAATTTAATTCCAGCTTTTATTAATTTGTTGATATTAATTGTTCTAATAACTGATTGTGCAATATGAATTTTTCCGGATGGTTCAAATCCATCATATGCAATAATTTCTTTTTTAGAATTTAATAATTCA
>CAZQHZ010000035.1:0-5275 GCA_964593285.1 uncultured Methanosarcinales archaeon
TTAAATAAAATGATTAAATTTTTTAATTAATTTAAACCTAAAAAAATATTAATAAAACCAATTTAACCTTTTGGAAAAGTTAAGAAAAATAATTTAAAATTTGCTTTAAGTTTAATTGAAATTATTGTTATTTTAAAAATTAATTAGAATAAAATTAATGCTTTTTTTCTTTAATGTTTTTTAATAATTAAAAAAATAAATTTTTTAATTTTAATTATTTAAATTATGAAAAATCAAAAAATGAAAAATGCATTGAATGTAAGTTTTTTCAAAAATGTATTGGTATGCCTGAAGATTATGTTGATTTATTTGGAATAAAAGAAATAATTAATTTTAAATAATTAGTTGTAATAATTTTTTTAAATATTTAAAATGAACAAAGATAATATTAAAGTAACTTTTATTAATCCTTTTTGGAATTTTAAAAAATTAATAGTTCCTTTCAATTTATTAAATATTGCATCTTTTATAGAATATAATAATTTTAATACATCAATAATTGATTTAAATTATGAATTAATTAATTTTAGAATTTTAAATAATGATTTATTTGTTAATAAATCAATAGATATTATAAAAAAAGAAAAAACTGAATTTGTTTGTATTAATTGTGAAATGGTTGATTTTCCTTTTTGTTTTAAATTAATTCCATTATTAAAAAAAGAAATACCTCAATTAAAAATAATTTTATTTGGAGATTTTGTTTATAATTTTTATAAAAAGTTATTTCAAGTTTTACCTATTGATTTTATTATTTATGATAAAATTAATTTAAATTTATTAGATTTTTTAAATAAGTATTTATTGAATAATTCTTTTGAAAATATAAATGATGTTTCTGGTTTAATTTATAAAGATATTAATGAAAATATTAAAAAAAATAATGTAAATAAATCCTTTATTTATAAAAATAAAACTTTTAAATTACCAAAATATAATTTATTAAAAAATTTTAATAATTATATTAAAAAAAATGACTTTGAATTTTTTATATCTTGTTTAAATAATGATTATTATGATAATTATATTAAAACTAAATATTATAATTATTATTTTAATAAAAAGGAAAATGATTTAAAAAATATAAAAAATATTATAAATGAAATTATTTTTTTAAAAAAGAAATATCAAATTAATAATTTTTCATTTGGGAATTTTTGTTTAACTAATGATTTAAATTGGTTTAATAATTTATTAAAATCTTTAATTCCATTAAATATAAGTATTAGTGGTTTTATTAAAATTAATGATGTAAATAAAAATATTTTATTATTAATGAAAAATGCTGGTTTCAAAAAAGTATATCAAAATATAAATTCTGGAAGTTTAAGATTAAGACAAATTTTAAATAATGATTTTTTTGATGATTTAACTAATGAAGAAATTTTTAAAAAAATAAATTATCAAATTAAATTAAATTTAATTCCTATTTGCATTTTTAATGTTGGTATTTTTTCAGAAGAAAAAGAAGAATTTAATAAAACAATTAAATTTGCAAAAAAATTAAATTTAGTTGGTGCAAAAATAAAATTAAAAATTCAAAATATTCATCCAAAAATAATTTCTAACAAATATTTTTTAGGTAGGTATGTTTTTATTTATAAATGGAATCTTTTTAGTCAATCTAATTTTTTTGATTTAGAGCAACGTATGTTTTTTAGTAAAATTTTATGTCAAATTGATATTTTTAATTTAGACAATTATATTTTTAAGTCAATTTTATCAATTGAAGAGTTTATTAATTTATATAAATGTGCTTTAACTGAATTAAATTTAATTAAAAAAGAAGATTATTTATTAATAAAACCACCAATTGAAGAAATTTTTTCTGAGTCATATATTAATAAAAATGATTTAAATCAGGAAAATTGTGCATTTTTCAATCATGCTTCCCAACCTTATGGTTTATTAAAAATAAGTTCTTATTTAAAATATCATGGAAAAAATGTTTCTTTTATTAATTGTTCTTCTGAAGGACCAAACTTTAAAAAAAATTCAATATATAATGTTAAATTTAAAAATCATATAAAGACGGGGGATGGTAAACTAAAAAAATCAATATTTCATTGTGGTTTAGACTATTTTAATTTTAAAAAAATACTACTAAAAATAAAAAATCCACCTAATATTATTTTTATTACTTCAACAATGACCTATCATTTTAGACCAGTTCATAAAATAATTGAAATTTGTAAAAAAATTTTTCCCAATTCACTTATTATTGTTGGAGGAATATATGCAAGTATTTCTCCTGAGCATTTATTAAAAACAAATGTAGATTTTGTTTTTTGTGGTCAATTTATGGATGCTGAAAATTTTAATTCTGATTTAGATATTTTAGATTACAAACCAGACTATGCAATAATTAAATCTACAAGGGGATGTCCAAACAAATGCAGTTATTGTGCAGTTCATATGATTGAAGGGAATAAAATGTTTTTTAGAAATTATAAAGATACATTTAACGAAATTAAACAAAAATATGATAAAGGTATTAAAAGTTTTGTTTTTTGGGAATCTAATTTATTAATAAATTTTAAAAATCATTTTGGAAAAATTTTAGATTTAATCATAAAATACAATTTAAAAGTAGATTTACTTGCACCAGAAGGTCTTCAGCCAAATTTAATTAATTATTCTTTAGCTAAAAAAATGAAAAAAGCGGGTTTTAATAAAATTAGTTTGCCTCTAGAAACTTCTGATAAAAAATTAGAATTAAAATTAAATAGACCATCTAAGTTAAATTTTTTTAAAAACGCAATAGAAATTTTTAATAATGTAGGTATTAAAAGATATAATATTGGTTGTTTTATTCTAATAGGTTTACCTAATCAAGATATAGATGACGTTATTAATTCTTTAATTATTGTTTGGGAATCAGGTGCATTTGTTAGAATTATGCCATTTACTCCTATACCAAATACAAAAGAATATATTGATAATTATGATTTTTTGAAAAATAAGGAATATCATAAATTATCTCCTAATTTATATCCTTTTTCAAATAAATTTTTTTCTAGTTATGATATTGAAATTTTATCAAAATTCCATGGTATTTTTGAACCTATTTTTTTCTATTTATCTATTTGTACAAAATCAGATATTGACTATAAAATTATTTCAAAAATTAAAAATTCAAAAAAAATATGGGACAATTTTTATTCTAATTTTAAATATTTTTATTGGTCAAATGATATCGTTGATACAATAATTATTGATTTTATTAAAAACATTAATAATAATTTAAATAAAAAAATTTATAATAATTTAAATGTTTTAGATATTGGATGTGGTTTAGGTAGAAATTCTTTATTTTTAGAGCAAAAAGGATTTAATGTATATGGTGTTGATATCTCTAAAGTTGCAATTGATAATTTAAATAAAAAAATAAAGAATAAAACAAATTTTGTTGTTGGAAATTTTTTAAATGTAAAATATAATAGTAATTTTTTTGATATTTTAGTAGATATTGATTGTTTAAGTTTTTTAGATAAAAATGATTTTGATAAATATATAAAAAAAAATTATGATATTTTAAAACCAGGGGGTATTTTAATATTAAGAGTTTTTAGAGAAGATGCAAATTATTCAAAAAGATTTTTTTTAAGAAAGGGTTTTAGGAAATCTTCATTTGTAAATTATTTTACAAAAACAAAAATTATTAAATTATTTTCAAGATATTTTCAAATAAAATCAATTAAAAACAATCTTTTTGTATTTAATTATAGAAAAAACAAAATTTCACCCTCTGTTTTTGAAATAATTATGAAAAAATTTTAACCAAATTTATGTTAGCTAAAATTATTTTTTTATGATTAAAAGAGCAAATCATTGTGCATTTGATATCCATTATCACTTAATTATTGTAATGAAATTTCGAAAAAAAATTCTAATAAAACAAAATTTTATTGTACGTTTGTTTGATATTATTAAAGGTGTAGAAAAAAGATATAGGTATGAAATCAAAAAAATAGTACTAATAATGATCATGTCCATATTTTTTTCAGTGCTTTTCCAAGAGATTCACCATATAAAATAATGAATATTATTAAGAGCATAACTGCTAAAGAGATATTTAAAAGTTTTTCTGAAATAACCCAAGTTTGATAGTTAAAAATTAAAAAGTGTTCTTAGTTTGTAAGTTCTAACATAAAACAAACAAACCCAAGAACAATAGATATAAAGAAGAACTTAAATATATTTTTTTCAGTTGGAATTGCCTTTGCAGTTGAAAAACTTCATTTTTCAGATATTTTTAGCAAATTTAAGGAAAAAAAGATTTCTTTAACTAATTTAAATAACGCTTTAATTTCTTATAAGTTAATTGATAATTTAAGTCTAACGAGAGGTAGTGATTGAATTAATAGAACTGAAGTTCTTGAAACATTTAATTTAAAGTCTTTTGAACAAAAGACTTTGTATAGTACAATTAAAATAATTGATGAAAGATATCAGGAAGTAATTCTTGTTTTAGAAGATAGCTTATTCAATCAATATAATTTTGAACCTGGATTAGCCTTATACTTTTTGGGATAAGGCGAAAATTGGAGAATATGTTTGTAGTAGAAATCATAGACCCGATAAAAAACAGATTACTTTTGGAATAACTGAACTTTGAAAACCAATCAATATTCAAATTGATTTAACAATTGGAGAAGGTAATGTTAATGATCAAACTCATTTTCAAACAACATTTAATCAAATAAAATATGTTTGAAAAGAAATTCTAAAATTATTTTTGATAAGAGAGGAAATTCTAAAGAGAATCTTAATTCAGCAATTGTATCAAATATACAATTTCTAACTGCTAAGAAATTGAATACAAGTGATAATAAAATCATCAAATCTTTTTGGAGAAAAAACCCAATTTTAGTTGATTCAGAAAATGAAGTTTATGGTATAAGAATACATTTCCCTAGTCGGATAAATTATTTTTTCTTTTCGAGAAAATTAAAGCAAGAAAATATAGACTCTGCTTTAAGAAAAGCAGAAAGACAGCTTAAAGAAGCAAAAGAAATAGAATCGGCAAAAGAAAAAGATAGAACATTACCCAAACGATTCAGACTTAATAATATTTTAGTTGATGCAACAATTAAATATTAGACAAAGCTTAAAAGTTTATCTGAATTTGAAACTTTTAAAATGGTAAAAAAATTTGGAGGCAAATGTGAATTATCTAAAATTGTAAAATAATTTATATGCAAAGCCTACATTTTGGGGTAATATAAAATCCTAATTATTCTCAAACAAATTAATAAAGATTTATGTTGGCTTC
>CAZQHZ010000036.1:0-3488 GCA_964593285.1 uncultured Methanosarcinales archaeon
TAGAAATTATAAAGTACAACTAGTATTTAATACCTACTATTTTTGTCCGTAACTAATTTTTTATATGTAAATAGATTATATGTACATACTATTTTTAAAATTTTATATTATTAAAAGTACTATTTTCTTCAAATGCGCAAATATTCATAAAATCCTTAAAAATATAAAATTCCCAATGATAAAATATGAATAAATTTAATTTTAGGATTTTATTTGTGTATGTGTAATAAATCAAAACTTTTAAAAAAGATTATGGTTTTCTTGTTGTAAATTTAAATAAACTAAACAAATAAAGGTGGTAAATTTTGGTTACTAAAAATAAAAAATATGGAAAACATGATAAACATTATAAAAAAATAGATGTTTCTAAAAAAGGAAATGATTCTAAAAAATCAAAAATTGAAGAAAAATCAGTTTCTAAAAAACATGATAATGAAAGTAAAAAAATAAAACATAAACATATAGAAAAAAAACCTCAAAGTTCTAATTTTACTAAATTAATAGTATTTGGAATAATAGGATTATTATTAATAGGTGGTTTATTATTAATATCAAATTTTTTAAAAAATGTTGATTATGATAATGACGATCAAAGTAATCAAAATGAAGATTCACAGCTTATATTATCTGTTAATGGAGATAATGTATATATGGATGAAATTGAAAATAAATTAAAAGGTTATCAAGCACAATATGGTCAATCAATTACAGAAGAATTTGTAATTAATCAAACAATAAATGAAAGATTATTATTACAAGAAGCAAAAAAACAAGACATAAAAATTGATAATGATGAAATTGATGCTGCAATTAATGACTGGGTTACTAATATTAGGGCTTCTATGAGTGATGAAGATATTAATTCACTTTTAGCTCAAGAAGGATATACTTTTGAAAGTTATGTTGAGGAACTTCGAAGTCAATATAGAAATAATTATTTAATGTATGCTCTGCTAAATAAAACTGTTTTTTCAGAAATTGATTTAGAAATTCCAGAAATAACTATTACTGACGATGAAGTACTAGAAGAATTTGATGAAAATGAAGAAGTTTATATTCAAAGAAATATTAGCCATATTTTAATTTGTCATGAAGAAAGTTTAAATTGTGAAAATAATTTAACAAAACAAGAAGCAAAAGATAAAATTGATGAAATTTATCAAAAACTATTAAATGGTGCAAGTTTTAGTGAATTAGCAGAAGAATTTTCAGATTGTCCTTCAAGTCAAAAAGGTGGAAATTTAGGTTATATAGCAAAAGATGGACAAATGGTTAAAGAATTTGAAGATGCTGCTTTTGCATTAAACAATATTAATCAATTTTCAAATCCTGTTGAAACTGACTTTGGTTACCATGTAATTAAGTTATTAGACAAAAAAGAAACATTTGAAGAATTAAAAGAAGAAATTAAAAACACATTAAAAACTAATCGTGAAATGGAATATGAACAACAAATAGGTACAATTCAAAATGAAGCAATAAATAGTTATATTAATGAATTAAAAAAAGATGCAGAAATTATTATCTATGAAGAAAAATTAGATAATGATAATGATAATGATGCTGGTAACATGGATGGTAGTGGAAATTTAGAATTATCAAACTTAAAAGAATTTAATGAATGTTTAGCTGATAGTGGAATGGTTATCTATGGTTCAAGTACATGTCCATATTGTGGACAGTTAGTTGAACTTTTAGGTGGCTCTGATGCAGTAAAACCAGTTTATGTTGAATGCACGGAAAATCAAGAAAGATGTATTAGTGAAATGATTGGAAAAGGTGTTCCTGAAATTCAATTAAATGGTGAACTTTATGAAGGACAACGAACAATTGAAAATTTAGCTGAAGCTACAAATTGTTCAATTCCTATTTAATTTTTTTTAATAGGTAAAAAAATGGGATCAAAATTTTATTTTAATAATGGTTTTACTGCACAAGATATAGATTCATTGGTTAGTTGTCTTGAAAGCATTGATGATAATACCTTTAAATACCATTGTAATATTGATAAAAATGATTTTTACAATTGGATTGATTCTGGATTACTAAACAAGAAGGTAGCTAACTCAATAAAACGAATAAAAACTAAGAAAGGTTTGATAAAAAAATTAAAATTAATAAAATAATTTATTATTTTTTTTTATATTTTTAAAACTTTTTCGCTAAATTCTATTAATGTTATACTTTTATTATATCTTTATTAAATATTTAAAGAGTTGTTTACAGTATTTTATGTTTTCTACTAACTTTTGTTAAATTCAATCGAGAAAGAGGGCTAAAAAATAGAAAAGGATGCAATTAAACAATAAAATTCTTATGTAATTGAAGCAAATCTTTTTTTTTGATATTTTGATCTAAAATAGTTTGGTTAATATCAATTCTATATTTATAAAAAATAGTTTGAAGTTCTCCAATAAAATGTGCCATTAATGCTATTTTTTTAAATAATGTATCTACCTTAATCCACTTTTTTTTATAATAAATTTTTTCATTTTTATATGAATAATTCTCATGTGCAATACTATTTCGTAAATCTCTATCAATAAATTTCATTATGTATTCATAAAAAAAACTATCATGATGTTTAAATAATAATTCAACATGCTCTGCAGTTTTAATTTGGCGAATTTGCTTTTGAAAAGAATTTGTTATTGCATACTGTTTCCCTGATTTAATTTTTTTAGAAACAGGTTTCAAAAAATTGATAATACAATCAAAATTACTTGCATAAAAATGAAGAATTGTAAAAATAAAAAATCCTCTTTTAATTGTATTATTATTTACTAATTTTTTTAATTCAATCAAATCAATAGCATATTCTTTAAAATCATTGGTTCTAAATTGTAATTTCTTCATGTCTCTAAGAAATTCCTTTACTGAATAATCGATATTAGGATCATTAATAATATCTTTATAAAAAGTTGCAAGATTATTCCTTGGTGTATGAATAATTAAATTATGTCCTTTCCTAATTGCTATTGCTTCTTTTTTAGCATTTTTAGATTGATTATATAATTGCTTAAAAATGATTAAATCTTTTTCAATATTTTGATGGAATTTACTATTTGTCATAATAATAAAGTTATTAACGTTGGTTTATATTTTTTTTTAATAATTGCATCCCTTTGGTTATTGTTCTTGATGTATCGCATTTGCTCAGTGGATAGAACGTCCTCTTCTTCGACTCTGCGGACGCAGGTTTTTGCAACTTTGTAACCGAAAACGGGTTAACAGCGTGCGATATTATTGTTGTGATATTATTTATAATTTATTTTACATATCATAATTTTTTTTAAAAATGTATTTCATATTAATTCCTCCATGTATATTTAGAATTTTTGTAACTGTGATATAATAATTTTTTAGAACAATTTTTCTACAAATGAAAAATTATATATATTAAATATGTTTACCTAATTATACAATGGATATATTTAATATTTTGTGGTACATATTTATTTTGATATTAAGTGCAATTCCAATGAATA
>CAZQHZ010000037.1:0-2500 GCA_964593285.1 uncultured Methanosarcinales archaeon
AATTTTTATCATAAAATAGAAATGTTAGCTAAAAATAAAAAGATAAAAGATTCACTTATTTATGAAGCTAAAGGTGTTATTGGTTTAAAATATAGGGATAATATAAATCAAATCAATAGTTTTTTAAGGAATAGTTTTAATAATCATATAATATATCTTCATAAAAAAAGAATAAAAGAGTTGATTAATTATGCGAATAGATGAAATGACTTCTCCTGAAGTAAAAAAATTATTTTCAAAAGGAATTGCTTTGATTCCTATTGGAGCAACCGAGCAACATGGACCTCATCTTCCAATGGGTACAGATACATTTTATGCAGAATATATTACTAATAAAATTGGAAAAGAATTAAAATTACCAGTATTACCTTCTGTAAGTTTTTCTGTTTCTGGATATAACTTCCCTTATCCTACAATTACAATAGAACCTGAAACGATTACAAAATACCTAAATGATATATGTAAAAGTTTAAAATTTCATGATGTTGATAAAATATTTTTTATAGTAGGACATGGTGGAGAGAATTGTGCTGCACTTGAAACTGCTGCTTACATTATAGCACGAGACAATGATGTGAAAATTAAAATTTTTTATCCATGGCAGTTTTTACCCAAAGAACTCTATAAAAAGATGGATGATGATTGGCATGCAGGATTTATTGAAACTTCAGAGATGCTTTATTTAAAACCAAAATTAGTTAAAAAAAAACATATTAGAAAAAGTTCAGTACCCGATTATATGAAGTTTATTATAGATTATAAAAAGACAAAAGAAGATCAAAGACAAGGAGTTTTTGGTGACCCATCTAATGCGAATAGTAATATTGGAAAAAATAATTTTAAGATAATTATTGAAAGTATGATTAAAGAAATTAAAAAATTAATATAATATATAGTTAATACGTCTTTTCAAATGCATTTTAGGAAAATTAAATATTAAGTGTTTTGCTTTTAATAAATGAGAATTTACTAAATCATAATTTGGTCTTGATTTTTTTTATTTTATTATTAATAAAAAAATAATTTAATTGATCTTTTAAATAATTATTATCTTTAAACAATTTGTTTAAATTCATTAATTTAAACCTCATAAAAATTTTGCTCTTTGTATAGTGAAAAACCCGATTTTTTGGCTTTAATAATTAATGAATCTTTTACATCAATAAATTCATTAATTGAACATTTAAATATAGATAAGGGATAATTTGATTCATTATTAATTTTGTCTTTTAATTTTTGAAAATTTTTCGGTTTATTTAATAAAATTAAAATATCAATACCGTTGTTTTTTGTTTTTTAGATGTAAAACCAAATAAAACAATTGTAAAAATATCGTTTGGCATTTTTTTAAAAATTGATTAATAGAATTTTTATTTCTATATTTAAATTTGAAAATTTATTATATGCAATTTTTGAAAATTCAAAATTAAAATATTTTTTATCTTTAATTATATAAAAAACATTTGACTTGGTTTTTTCAATTTTTAAAATAATTTTTTATTAATTTAGTTAATGCATTTTGAAAAGAACTATTTGATAATTTGGTATATTCTTTTAATTGGTTAAAATATAAAGTATTTGTATTTGATTTAATATAAAATTTAGAACAATTCTATTAAAACCAATATATTTTTATTGTAAGTATTATTATCTTTATTTTATGAAAGCAAAAAAATTAACTTTAGATGTTTATAAAATTATCAAAGATAATTGGCCAATACATCCATCTAGTGTTTGTAGAAAATTAAATTTAGAAGTTAGTGTTTCAAATATTTCTAAAATTAAATATCATTTTAATATTTTAGAAAAACAAGGTAAAATTAGAACTAAAAAAATTGATAGAGCGCTTGTTTCCTGGCCTAATGATATTGAAAAATTAAGAGTTATGCATGAATTTATGCGTGAAGATTGATTTTTTTAACATGTTGTGAATTTTTTGTTATTTTTTTCTTAATATGTTGTGAAAAAAAGAGTAATATTTAAATATATATAATTCTAAAATTATGATTATGCTGTCATCGTTTTTAAAGAGACTATTACTTGCAAGGCAATTTTCAATGCAAAATGGCAGAATAAATATACTTGGAGCAGAAAAAATAATGTTACCACAAACACTTATATTAAAACTTGAAGAAAATGATAAATATTTTAATTTAGTAAAAGAGAGCATCATTGAACAATTAAGTATTTATTCAAAAAATCTTGGTACAAATGAAAAAGGTATATTAAATGTTTGTGAAGAAATTTTTGAAAGTTTTGGCGTTGGTGTTTTAAATGTTATTTCTCATGAAGAAAATGAAACTATATTAATTATAAAAAATCCAATTTCATTAAAGCTTGAAGAGAATAAAACTGCTTTTGCAATTGTTGAAGGTTTGTTTTCTTTTATTTATGATAGTTGTGTTAAATCAAAATATGAGATAAAAAAAAATGAAATTATTGTTAAAATAAAACGAGGTTGATTTAAATGTTTGGTATGAATAAAAAAAATAAAAATATT
>CAZQHZ010000038.1:0-2480 GCA_964593285.1 uncultured Methanosarcinales archaeon
TAATAAATTTAAAATTATTCCTGCAAATAAAGGTACAAATAAATTATCATTGACTATCCCTAGATAATCTTTTTTAAAAAAGGATTCAAAAATCATACTAAAAAATGATGCAATAAAAGCATATAATGGTAAGACAAAAAAACTAGCACCAATATAACCACCAATTATTCCTGCAATTGTACCTTGAATGCTTTTATCTTTATTAAATGGGTGTTTTATTTTTCCAAATTCTTTTCCAATAATTGTTGCAAAAGAATCACCAAGGGATAAAATCATAATTGATGCTGAAACAATTTGTGGTTTATCATAAAATACTAACCATACAATTAAAATTCCTAAAAAAAAGCTTAATAATCCAAAATCAACATAATCTTTATCTCTATTTAATTTTTTAAAAAAATAATTTAAATGTGAAATTCGTATATTAATAAATAAAACATAAAAAGCATATATTACTAAAACTATTATTGCAAATTGCCAAATCTTAATTAAATTAAAATGAATTAACATTGCAATTTTAGCTGATGCAAAAATATGTAAAAATTTTCGAATTAATTCATAGTTCATAATTAAACACCAAATAAATTATTCTTTTTTGTTATATAAAATACTAAAAAACCAATAACATAACCAATTATCATCCCAGCTAAAATGTCTGATAAATAATTTTGAATTAAAATAATTTTACTAATTCCAATAATTATTCCAAAAATTAGCCAAAAGAATAATAACTTTTTTGAAACATTTTGAAAAAAACCAACTAAACTAAAACAAATTGCAACAAAAATACAAGGAAAAGAATATTTTGTTATTGAAAATAAAATATTTAAATTTTCAAGGGGTGAATCTCTTGCAACAATTAAATTAATAAATATTATTGAAAAGAAAGTAACAATAAAAGTGATAAAAGAAGGAATTATAAATTCTTTTTTTTTAATATTCCACAAATAAAGTAAACCAAATAAAAAACAAATAATGATTAAAAAAAAACTAAAATTACTCCAAGAAAACAAATAATTTAAAACAAAATTATTACTATTTTCAATATATTCTATTAAATTTTTATCAAAGAGAAAAGAAATAAACATAAAAATAATAGTAATAAGGAATGAAATGATTGTAATAAATTTTTGGTTTAATTTCATTTTTTATTATATTTTAATATATTCAATGTTTTTTATTTTTTTAGTTATTGTTTCATTATTTATAAAATCATTTATTAAATTATCTACATTAAAATATTTTTTTTTAACAATTGCATATATTTTATTATTCTTTATAAATGTATTTTTATGTTTTTCTTTAAATAATAAACAATGTTTTTTTGATTTAACAGGAGGTCCTGGCCATATTTTTTCTTTATTAATAATTGCTTTTTTTACGAAAATATAAATTATTGCACTATTTTTTAAATTCCATTCAAAATCACTTTTATCTATTTCAAAATCATTAATTAAAAGAGTATTTATCAATTTATTGTAAATTTTTAAAATAATGCTTCCTGTAATGTCTTTTTTATTTTTAAATAAATAAAGTTTTAAAATTATTTTTTTGCCATCATATTTTATTTTTTTTATACTATCTATTGTAATTTTTGATTTAATAAAATATTTAATTTTAGGTTTTTTTAAAAAAGTGAGTGCATTTTTTTTAAAATGTTCAACTTTTTCAAAAGATAGTGCAGATGCTGCATTTCTATTTGGTTGCACAGGGTCAATTACAATAATTGAATTTATTTTTGATTTATTTATTTTTTTTGCAGTTTTAAAATTTTCAACATCGATAATTTCATGTTTTTTCCATTTTAGAGAATTTATCAACAAATTTTCAAAATTTTTGTATTTTACTAATAATATTTCAATTAAATGTCCTGAAAATCCAGCAATATAACTTTCAGCACCATAGACTCTTATTGTTTTACAAAATTGTTTTGTAATTATAATTTCTTTAATTAAGTTTGAATCTTTTTTAATTTTAGATTTTATCCATTTTACATGTAAGGGTGAAAAATCAGTAACGTTTTGTGCATCTTTTTTAGAATCAATTTTTAACACAGGAATAAATTCAAATTCAATATCATCTATTTTTGCATTAAAATAATCTCTTGAACCATGAACCCTTGTTATATTTTTAAATATTGATAATATTTTTTCTGTTAAATTTGAAAGATTTTCATTTTTATATTTTTTATTAAATCTTATAAAAATATCACAATCATAATTATTTTTTAAAATTGTCTCTTTAGCAACACTGCCACCAATTATCACATCAGCTAAAAGTTTATTTTTTTTAATAGAATTAGTTATTTTTTTAACAACTTTATTTATTTTTGCTAATATTTGTTTGTATTCTGTTTTAGTTAGTTGATTTTTTTTAATAATTTTTTTTTTAATTTCATCAATTTTTTTTTTAGTTTCAAAATTTAATTCCATTATTTTTAAAATTACTCTTTCTTGTATAAATGTTTTTCGAATATAAAA